>NZ_CP129971.1:2502105-2834211 GCF_030503855.1 Marivirga salinae
TTCTGATTGAGCCCTTTGTTTTCCATCAAAATGGGCCAATACATAATTAAATTGATGAGTATAAATAAGACTACAGCAACTATATGAGGAGTTATATTTTTAAAGTTCATATTTTGATGGTTTTTGGAAATACAATAATAGTTATTTCTTTATCCTGTGCCAAGATGAAAGGATTGAAAGCGGTGAAATTACCTTCTATTATGTCTTATTTAGAGAATAAAATCTAATTAACTAAATTGTATTAGAATTTTAAACTAAAGAATAAAATTATGAAACCACTTTTTCTAATCCCGATTTTTATTTTTAGCCTCATTTCATGTCAGGCTCAGATCCCTGATAAAGAAGGACAAATTGCAGCTGCTGTTCAAGCCGCACCACCCGAAAAACAGGAAGGAGCCACTGTTTATGGATTTGATGAAGATGGCAATAAGGTGCTATTGCGAGAAGGGACTAATGAACAAATATGCATAGCTGATGATCCCAACAAAGAAGGCTTTAGTGTAGCTTGTTATCATAAAGATTTACATCCTTTTATGAAAAGAGGAGATGAATTGAGAGCGGAAGGCAAAAGACCGGATGCTATTTTTGACATAAGAGAGGAAGAAGCAAAATCTGGTAAATTGAAAATGCCCGAAAATCCAACTACTCTTCATGTTTTATCCGGAAAAGAAGGAAAATACAATCCTGAAACAGGCAAAGTTGAAAATGCTAATTTAAGATATGTGGTTTACATTCCTTTTGCCACAGCAGAATCTACAGGCTTGCCAATCAGACCTTTAGTACCTGGAGGAGCTTGGATTATGAATCCTGGAACACATAGAGCTCATATTATGATTACACCTCCGAAGGATTAATAAAACAAAAAAGGTTGAGCTTCTAAAACTCAACCTTTTTCAATTCTTTTAGATTAAAAATTCTATCCTTTATAAGTTACCTTATAAATTAATCCGGCTAAATCATCAGAGATTAGCATTTCACCTTTAGCATTTAAAATTACATCTACAGGTCTTCCCCAAGCATCTTGTTCCTCATCGTTTAACCAGCCGTCAATGAACGTGTCATAAGATGGTTTTCCATCGGTTGTATTACTAACCATTTGTATTCTATAACCAATTTTCTTAGAGCGATTCCAACTTCCATGCTCAGCTATAAATATTTGATTTTTATATTTTGAAGGAAATAAATCAGCAGTATAGAATTTGATACCTAAAGGTGCAACATGCGGACCAAGCTTTCTATATGGCTTTTTGAATTCATCGCAATCTCTTAAATCACCAAATTCAGGGTCGGGAATATCTCCTCCATGGCAAAATGGATATCCAAAATGCTGTCCTTTTTCAGTGGCTACATTTAACTCACAAGGAGGAACATCATCGCCCATCATATCTCTTCCATTATCAGTGAAGTATAAATCCTGAGTTTCTGGATGCCAAGTGAACCCCACTGTGTTTCTGATTCCTTCAGCATAAATTTCCATATCAGTTCCATCAGGATTCATGCGAGTAATACTTGCATAAATGGGCTTGTCAGGATTATTACAAATATTACAAGGAGCTCCAACCGGTACATATAATTTTCCATCAGGACCAAAAGCAATATATTTCCATCCATGGTGCTTATCAGTTGGGTATTCGTCATAAACCACTTCATATTCAGGATTCTCTAAATTATTTTCAATATCAGAAAACTTTAAGATACGGTTAACCTCAGCAACATATAAGTCACCGTCTTTAAAAGCGACTCCATTTGGCATATTCAGGCTGTCAGCTAAAATATATTTTTTATCTGCTGTGCCGTCACCATCTGAATCTTTCACGGCATAAACTTTATCCGCAGCTCTGTTTCCAACAAATAAAGTTCCGCTTTCGGATAATGCCATTGAACGGGCATTTTCTACTTCTGCATAAATAGAAATTTCAAATCCTTCGGGAAGATTTAAAGTGGAAAGTAGGCTGTCTCTAGCAATTTTAGTTGAATCAGAAGTTTGAGTTTTTGCTTCCGTTTCAGTTTTCTTTTCCTCAGTTTTACCACCACAGGCAACGATTATTGCCATGACAATAATGGGAAATATTAATTTTAAGTGTTTCATATATTTTTTTTAGTAATCCATTTTTTTTAAAAAGTAATATCATTCTAAATCATCAACTTGAAATGTAATGGTTTGTTGAAGATTTTAACTAATCTCCTCATCCTCCTTCATCAATTTCTCCAAAATCTGAGTTGCAGCTTTAGCTATATTGGTTCCTGGGCCAAAAACAGCACTTACTCCAGCCTCATACAAGAAATCATAATCTTTAGGCGGAATTACACCACCCGCAATCACCATAATATCTTCTCTGCCAATCCTTTTTAATTCATTGATCAATTTAGGGATTAGCATTTTATGTCCAGCTGCTAAACTTGATGCGCCTACTATATGAACATCATTTTCCGCTGCTTGCATAGCTGATTCTTCAGGAGTTTGGAAAAGCGGTCCGATGTCCACATCAAAGCCTAAATCAGCAAAGCTGGTGGCTATTACTTTAGCGCCTCTATCGTGACCATCTTGTCCCATTTTGGCAATCAAAATTCTAGGTCTTCTACCTTCTAATTCCGCAAAATCATTCGCTAATTTCTGTGCTTTTTTGAAGTCCTCACTATTGCCTGCTTCACCTGAATAAACTCCTTGAATGGAGCGAATGGTTGCTTTATGCCTTCCAAATGATTTTTCCATAGCATCTGAGATTTCACCTAATGTAGCTCTTTTTCGAGCAGCTTCTACTGCAAACTCCAATAAATTGCCTTTTCCTGACTTGGCACATTCTGCCAAATTTTCTAAGGCAGTTTGCACTTCTGAGTCGTTTCTATCAGCCTTAAGTTTTTCCAGTCGCTTAACCTGTGATTTTAAAACTGCTGTATTATCTACCTCACGCAATTCAATATCACTTTCTTCATCCGTCTGATAGCGGTTTATGCCCACTATAACTTCTCTGCCGGAATCAATTCCTGCTTGTTTTCTGGCAGAAGCCTCTTCAATTCTCATTTTCGGAAGTCCTGATTCAATGGCTTTGGTCATTCCGCCCATTTCTTCTACTTCCTCAATCAATTTCCAAGCTTTTTTCACTAGCTGGTCTGTCAGGAATTCCACATAATAGGAGCCGCCCCAAGGATCAACTGTCTTGGTGATTCGTGTTTCATTCTGTAGGAATAATTGCGTGTTTCGTGCTATTCTAGCTGAGAAATCTGTAGGCAATGCAATGGCTTCATCCAATGCATTGGTGTGCAAAGATTGAGTATGTCCTAAAACTGCTGCTTTTGCTTCAATATAAGTTCTGGCAACATTATTATAGGGGTCTTGCTCTGTTAAGCTGTAGCCTGAAGTTTGGCTATGTGTTCTCAAAGCTAAAGATTTCGGGTTTTCAGGATTAAATTGTTTAACAATTTTTGCCCAAAGCAATCTACCGGCTCTCATTTTGGCGATTTCCATAAAATGGTTCATACCAATTGCCCAGAAAAAGGATAGGCGAGGGGCAAATTTATCAATGGTTAATCCTGATTTTAATCCTGCTCTAATGTATTCCAATCCATCTGCTAAAGTATAAGCTAATTCCAAATCTGCTGTGGCACCTGCTTCATGCATGTGATAACCACTTATGCTGATGGAATTAAATTTCGGCATATTTTTACTGGTATATTCGAAAATATCTGAAATAATTCGAACAGATGGGGTAGGAGGGTAGATATAAGTATTCCTCACCATAAATTCCTTCAAAATGTCATTTTGAATGGTACCTGATAGTTGCTCGGGTTTAACGCCTTGTTCCTCAGCAGCCACTATATAAAATGCCATGATGGGGATTACCGCACCGTTCATGGTCATAGAAACAGACATTTTATCCAAAGGAATTTGGTCGAATAGCAGTTTCATATCCAAAATGCTGTCAATGGCTACTCCTGCTTTTCCTACATCTCCTTCAACTCTAGGATGATCAGAATCATAACCTCTATGTGTGGCTAAATCAAAAGCAACGGATAATCCCTTTTGTCCTGCTGCTAAATTCTTTCTATAAAATGCATTGGACTCCTCAGCAGTGGAAAATCCAGCATATTGGCGAATTGTCCAAGGTCTTTGCACATACATAGTGCTGTAAGGACCTCTTAAATACGGAGCTTTTCCTGCAATAAAGCCTATATGTTCAGCGCCTTCAATAGTGGAGGCATCAATTACAGGAGGAACCACTATGCTTTCCGCAGTTTTCCATTCTGGTCTTGAATGTGCTTTACTTTCGGCTTTATCTAAGTTTATGTTCTTTATTTTCGAAAAATCAGGTCTCATAGTAATTCTATTCCTAAATCTTTTAATAATCGGTCTAAAAATCTTTTGGTATCCACTTTTCGGTTGATACATCCATATAAGCCAGCTTTTTGCAATTCCTCTTCATTTGGTTCTTGTCCGGCTATCAATAGAATTCCTTTATGTTTAGAAGCATACTTTTCTAAATTTTCAGGAGTTTCGGCATAACATAAAACAGTTATGGTTGCATTCTGATCAAGTTTAATATTTTCATCTAACTTATCAGTAAATTCCTCAGAGGAAATACCAATTCCTGCTATTCCTAAAAAGCTGTAAGCAAAATCTGATTTAGCTTTGCTGATCGGGTCAGTTCCTAATAAAATGATTTGAGCCATTGGTCTGGCTTTTTCGCCTTTTTCCTCTACCAATTTCTCTATTCTATATCTCATGTGCTCAATAGTGGCAGTCAGTCTTTTAGCTTCCAGGCTTTTCCCACTTTCTTCGGTATCTAAATAAGCACTGATTTTTTCACCTATCAATTGGTAGGTGTTGGCGCCTATCATTAAGTCTTTTCTAGCCCATAAATTTTGTTCGGCTTTGCCGGCATCGGTATCAATAATCTGATGCACATTCCCGTTATCATAATGATGATTATAGGAGCCATCTTCTTCGAATTCAGTAAAGATTCTCCAGGCAGAAGTTGAAATCTCATGTATGATGTTTTCTATGTAGTAGCTGCCTTTAGTTGGGTCAGTCACCTTATTTAAGTGAGATTCTTCTTTTAATATATTGGAAACATTTAAAGCAATTCTTTTGAAAGTTTTGCTTGCGGTCTTACCGGCTGCTTCATCATGTGGTTGTACCCATAAGCTATTACATCCGCCTAAAACAGCAGCCATGGCTTCATTGGTGTTACGCAAAAGATTTACATTGAAATCAAGTGCTGATTTAGTTCTGAAACTGGTATTACAATGAATAAATAGATCATCAGGATTTACGTTGCTATCGTAAGCTTCAGCAATTTTCAATAGATTGAATTTTAAAGCTTTTAGCTTAGCAATTTCAAAAAAGAAATGACTGCCTATCGCAAGTGAAAAAACCGTGGATTTCAGAATTTGATTAAGCTCCAGTTTTAAATCGGTTAATTTATCAAAAAACTCAACCGCTTTTGAAAGCAATAAACCTGATTCATTGGTAATATTTGCTCCTGAATTATGAAACAAATTGCTACTCATACATAATGGTTTGAAGTCAGGGTATTCATCTGCATGGCGAATTAATTCAGCAATACTTTCAAAATCATGATCATTTATCCCGATAATTCCTGCATCTCTGCATTCGATAATATCACAATGATAAAAACCACTTATTTTATGGCTATCAATATCGTGAGCACTGATGAAATTTAAATATTGTGAAATTAAGGAATAAAAAGGTTCCCTGGATTCAAATGAAATCATGCAGTATTCAGGCTGAATTTCATTTAATAGTGTATCCAGATTTATATCAGCTTTATCAATTACAAAAATAATTCCTTCAGCCCCACCGTTTAAAGCTTCCAAAGCAGATTGATTGGCTTCTTTTTCATTATTCACCGCCACTTTGGCCTGGTTTGCCCAATATCGAGGTGATAAAGCCTCATTTATCTTTTGTATTGGGTTTTGGATATTTATTTCCGAATGCTCAGCCGTATCTTTATGATAAAAAGGCTGAATCGAAATTCCTTCAGGCGTTTTGCTGATCAGGTTTTCAAAGGGTTTGTCTTTTAATTCCTTTATGATTTGATTCTTCCAATCTATGGCAGAACTTTTTTCAAAATCTTTAAATAATTTAGTTTCGCTCATTTCCAATATTGTCGTTTCAATGTTTAAAGTTAATACATTTCCTGCTATACTTAAATGTTAAATTTATAAAAGGTAAATGTTATCTTAATTCTTGCCATATTGCACGGATTTAAACAATTGAGGGAAAAGGTATTAAATAATAAAATGTAATTTTTTAAAGAATTTTCAGTCAATTTATAAACATAAATTGACTGAATTGTATTTAATGGCTTGTCAAGTAAAATTGCATTTTTTTCTTCCCTATTTTTTTATCATTTTTGTCAGCCCTGATACAAAATCAGGAGTTCAAATAAACAATCCGTCAAGTATTAGTGTGAATGGTTAAAGACTGTCAATCAGTATGGAATAATTGTCTTCACTCCATAAAGGAGGGAGTAGGAGAGCAGAGTTTTAATACTTGGTTTTCTCCTATTGATCCTATTAAGCTTGAAAATAACGTTTTAACGATTCAAGTGCCAAGCCAGTTCTTTTATGAGTGGTTAGAGGAGCACTATGTCCATATTTTACGGAAAGTCATTCACCAAGAACTTGGACCCGAAGGTAGATTAGAATACTCTGTTATTGTGGATAAAGGAAATGAGAAGTACAAACCATTTACCATTAATCTACCTAATAATAATAAATCCAATAAGCCTAAGGAACAACCAAGAGAAGAACCTCTCAATCCATTCGCTTTAAATGGTGTGGATTTAAGTCAGCAAAACTCTCAGCTTAATCCCAATTATACTTTCGATACTTTCATAGAAGGCGATTGTAACCGTTTGGCTAGATCAGCGGGTTATGCTGTGGCTAAAAAACCAGGTATTACTTCTTTCAACCCATTGATGATTTATGGTGGGGTAGGATTGGGAAAAACCCATTTGGTACAAGCCATTGGAAATGAAATTAAAGATACTTTAAATGGTAAATTCGTTTTGTATGTTTCTTCCGAGAAATTTACCAACCAATTTATCGATGCCTTAAGAAATAATAAAATTCAGGATTTTTCTAATTACTACTTACACATTGATGCATTAATCATTGATGATGTTCAGTTTTTGGGTGGTAAAGAGAGAACCCAGGAAATATTTTTTCATATTTTCAACCATTTACATCAGAATGGTAAGCAAATCATCATGACTTCTGATCGTCCGCCTAGGGATTTGAAAGGATTGGAAGATAGATTGCTTTCTCGTTTTAAATGGGGGTTAACAGCAGATTTACAACAGCCAGATTTGGAAACCAGAATAGCCATTATCCAGAATAAAATGGAAAGCGATGGTATTCATATTCCAGAAGATGTGATTGAATATTTAGCTTATTCCGTAGATACCAATATCAGAGAGTTAGAAGGGGTATTGATTTCATTGATTGCCCATGCTTCTTTAAATCGCAAGGAAATTGATTTAGAATTGGCTAAGCAGACTTTGAAAAATATTGTACACGATATTGAGTCTGAAGTAGGTATAGATTTCATTCAAAAAACCATTGCTGAACATTTCGCAGTGAAAATTGATGATTTGAAAGCCAAAACTAGAAAGAAAGAAATCGTAATTGCCCGTCAGGTTTCAATGTATTTCTGCAAGGAACACACCAACCATTCTTTAAAATCAATAGGTTACCATTTCGGAGGAAGAGATCATTCCACTGTTATTCATGCAGTGCAATCAGTAAATGATATGATGCAAGTGGATAAACGCTTCAGAGAAGAAATGGAAGAGCTGAAGAAGAGGTTTAAAATGAAGAAGGTTTAGTACAGCTCTCTAATTTGCCAGTTGGCGGGGGAATAGTTCTCATAGATTTAAATTAGTAGAAAATATAAATTTAATTGTTATTTTTTGTGTCTGACGGTTGGAATCGTCTGACGCATAAAATAAAGCGTTTTAATCCAGCGTATTTTAAGCAGACTCCTTCCTCTTCAAAAATACTTCCTTCTTAATTTTCTTATAATGCTTAGTAGCATGCTCACTGCTCAATATCTTATAGATTTCAGGATGGTCAGGATATTGAATCAAGTAGTTTCTGAATTCTTCCCAATGCTCAATAGTATCTTCCTGAGTGTAAAAACCAAAGCCTTTGTAGAATCCTTCTTCTACTAATACAAAAGCAGATTCATTGATATTTCTACCATCTCCAATTAAGATGTAATCACTTTTTTCTGCTTGGCAATAGTCAATAAAAGCTTGAATTTTTTCATTGTGCTGAGAGACCGATTCTTCACCAGCGCAAGCACCTTCGCAAAGACTTAAGCTATAATCAAAGCAAGCTCCAGGACTAGATTGGATGCCGGCAAACTTTGGACAGATTTTCAATTTTTTGCTGACTTCATTTAAGAAGCTAAAACCTGAAGCATGATTGGGAAAGCGCATCAAACTTTGCATTCCGGTTTGTTTTCTGCCTAATTGTAATCTTTTATAGCCTTGTCTGTCTTCATAGAGGTAAATAGAATAGCCAGGGCTATTATTTTTCTGTGCTCGGTTATATCGAGGCCAGTTTTTTCTGATTTCATGTGATTCGTGCAAGAGAGCAATCAGTTCATTGCCGGTCAAATAATAATCTACATGATGAATTTGACTTTGAAAAGCTTGTTTGGCTACCTCCAATTTACTCCCGCCAAAGTGATTACTTATCCGCTTTTTAATGTTTTTAGCCTTACCTACATAAATGATTTGACTTTTCTGATTGAGGAAATAATAAACGCCTGGCGATTCAGGCAAAGCTTCAAATACAGTTCTCTCCAGATTTTCGGGAATATTGACAACGGAAGCATTTTTCTTCAATGATTTTTCAATGATTTCATCTCCATCATGCTGAACCAATTGCGTGAAAAGCTCAGCTGTGGCTATGGCATCACCAAAGGCTCTGTGTCTGTCATTTATTTTGATGCCTCTATTTTCACAAATATTTCCTAAGCTGTAGCTTTTCAATCCTGGAAATATTTTTCTACTTAAACGGACAGTACAGAGCTTTTTCAATTTCAACTCATATCCCAAATCTTGAAAAGCAGCTTTAACAAAGGAGTAGTCAAAATTTACACTATGTGCAACAAAAATATTTCCTTCTAGTAACTCATGAATGGTTTTAGCTTCCTCATAAAATTTAGGTGCTTCTGCCACCATTTGGTCGTTTATGCCATGAATAGCAGATAGTTGTGGAGGAATATGGCGCTCAGGATTGATTAAGGATTGATATTCTTTGACCACTTTTTCACCATCATGTATAATAATGGCGATTTCGCAAATTCTGTTTCGGGCTGCATAACCTCCTGTGGTTTCTATATCAACTATGGCGTACATTAAATGGATTCCTAAATGATTTTTTCTTGTTCAATAAAAATAGGTAAAAAAATAGAACACAAATCAATAGTTTCGGTTCCATCAGAACAAAAAAACCTTGTAGGTTTTAATAAATCCTACAAGGTTCAGCACTAATTCGTTTATCAGAAATTACTCCGTCCAACTCATTGGATATTTCTTATCCATAAAGTCCTTTCCTTCTTCAGTTACATAAAGCGGTCTGAAAGTATCCAACATTACGGCCAGTTCTTCAGTTTCTTTGGCTCCAATACTTTTTTCAACTGTACCGGGATGTGGTCCGTGAGGAAGTCCGCCAGGATGTAGTGTGAAAGAGCCTCTATCGATTCCTTTTCTGCTCATAAAGTTTCCTTCCACATAATATAATACTTCATCAGAATCGATATTACTGTGGTTATAAGGTGCAGGGATAGCGTCTGGATGATAATCAAATAACCTTGGTACAAAAGAACAAATCACGTAACCCGCAGCCTGGAAGGTTTGATGTACGGGAGGTGGCTGATGTATTCTACCTGTAATTGGCTCGAAATCATGAATGGATAATGTATAAGGATATAAAAATCCATCCCAGCCCACTAAATCAAAAGGACTGTGATCATAAACATAATGATGGATATAGCCTCCTTTTTTGATTTTCACATGATAATCTCCCTTGGTTTCTTCTGTGATCAACTCTTGTGGAGGGTGAATATCACGCTCACAATATGGAGAGTGTTCTAATAGTTGACCTAAATCATTCCTGTAACGGCTTACTGTTTCAACTGGACTTGCCGATTCTATTACTAGATATCGGATTTCGCTTGTATCCCATTCTAATTTATAAATGGTGGTTCTTGGAATGACCACATAATCACCCGCTTGAATTTTCAGCTTTCCGAATTGGGAATACATATAGCCACTTCCATCATGGATGAATAATAATTCATCCGCCTCTGCATTTTTATAGTAATAATCCATGCTTTGGCGGCTCGGCATACAAAGCGCCATGGAAACATCATCATTCATCAACAACACTTTTCGGCTATCAAGAAAATCACTCCCTGTATTTTTAACACCTGATGTATTCAAGTGAACTTGCTGAAGAGTTAAATCTTTATCAGCCTTAGTTCCATACGGTACGGATTTTTTAATCTCCTTTACTCTTGTTGGAGGATTGATGTGGTACAGATTCGAATAAATGCCCGAAAACCCCAAAGAACTGACCAATTCTTCTGCATACAAACTTCCGTCTGGTTGTCTGAATTGAGTGTGTCTTTTAGGTGGTATATTTCCTTTTCTTACGTAAAATGCCATAATGATATAAGTTCTAAAAAATTATTTCTTAGCCAATGATTCAGCTCTATCAAAAAGTTTAAGTGCTTCAAGGAAGACTTCATTCTGCTGATTAAAGATAGGGTAGAAGCCCTCATTATTCCAAATATTTCTAGCGATGTAAGCCTTGCTATATAGTTTTATTAATTCTTTGGATTTATTAAAGCCTTCTTCATTATACTCAACATTGTTAGATTTAGCCAAGCTGGTTAATTCATTTAACATTTTATCTGTTACCTGAAAGTTGTTGATAAATCCTTCTATTCCCATGTTCTCCAACATTTTTTTGTTCTTTTCATAATAAGAGAAAGTGTATTGTCTCAAAGTATTGCTCAAGAACAGTCTATTCAAATAAGTTGAAGTTTGAGCAGTATCCAAGGGTACAAAATAGTCAGGCATAATTCCTCCCCCTCCATAAACTATTCTTCCATTTGAGGTGGTGTATTTCAATGAGTCATCAAATTGTATGCTGTCGGCAACAAAATATTCACCGTGCTCATAGCGAGAATTCATATCTTCTCTATATTCGTTAGGGTTTTCTCCAAAAGGTTTTTGAATTGATCTTCCTGAAGGAGTGTAATATCTGGAAATAGTTAATCGCAATTCAGAACCGTCTTTTAACGGAACTGGCATTTGTACTAATCCTTTTCCGAATGACCTTCTTCCAACTATTAAACCTCTGTCATTATCTTGAATGGCACCAGAGACAATTTCAGATGCTGATGCGCTTCCCTCATTAATCAAGACAATCAAAGGGTTGTCTTCAAATTTCCCTTCTTTTATTGCTCTGGCTTCAGAATTGTATCTTTTCTCTTTCCCTTTGGTATAAACAATCATGGCATTATCTTTCAAGAATTCATCTGCCATGCTGATCGCTTTATCCATGTAACCACCTGGGTTATCCTGTAAATCCAATATTAATTTTTTCAAGCCTTGTTCTTCCAATTTATTTAAGGCTTCCATAAATTCATTATAAGTAGTAGCAGAAAAACGGCTTACTTTAATATATCCGATTTCATCATCTACCATATAACTCACATCCACAGAATATTGAGGAATTTTATCTCTAATAATTGTGTATTCAACTGGCTCTTCCAAGCCAGATCTCATAATTTTCAATTTTACCTCACTACCTTTTTCGCCTCTCAGGTTTTCATGTACTTGCCTGTTGGTCAATCCAGTCCCTGCTATGTTTTTACCATCTACAGCAATAATTTTATCACCAGATTGTAAGCCAGCCGTTTCGGATGGCCCTCCACTTAAAGGAGCTACTACATAAAGTGTATCATTAAAAATATTAAATTCAATCCCAATCCCTTCAAAATTTCCTTTTAAATCAGCAGAAACCATTTCCAAATCTTTAGCTGGAATGTAGGAGGTATGTGGATCTAATTCTTTAAGAATTCCTTCAATGGCGCTATTCACCAATTTATCAGTATCTACCTCTTCCACATAGTTTTGATCAACCTGCAAAAGAATTTCTTTTATTCTTGTAATTCCCTCTAAAACAGTATCTTTATTGGAAGAAGGATTCGCCATAGTGGCACCAATCAATATACCTGCAGCCAAAGTCGAGAAAATGATGATGGGCAGTTTGATTTGAAATGAACTATTTTTATTATTATTCACGTTTAAAGATTTTTATTTTAACAAATAACGCAACAATTTAACAAATCGTTGGATTGAAAAGCTTTAAAATTCAATTACCTTTGTAAAATACCTAAATTAGTTAAAGTGGAATACTCTCAAAAGAAAATAAAAGAATTAGTTGCGGAAAATTACGTTTTTGCATCCGTTCTCTATTATTTAGGTATAGAATATTATGAATTCGAAGAGGATTCTTTGGAAAAAGTATGTGAAGCAAAGAATGTTGATCTAAATTATTTGATTTCCGAATTTGAAAAAATAAATCAAAATGAAGAAATAGGAAATATTAGATTATTGTCTTTTCCAATTGATTTGGTGATTACTTATCTTAAGCATGCTCACTTTATTTTTATAAAAAAAGACTTACCTTTTTTAGTGAAGTTGGTCAATAAGTTGAATAGTGTATCTCCAAATTTGGCATCGGTAGAGAGAGAAATTAAAGATGTATTTCCTTTGTTTGTGGAAGATTTTGTGCATCATATATACGAGGAAGAAGATACGCTTTTCAATTATATTTCACAATTGAAAGCCATAGAGGATAAAAAGAAAAACCCATCTACTTTTTTTTATAAGTACCCCAATTTCAATATGCAGAAATTTGCCATTGATCATGAAGTGCATGATGATGAAATGAAAGGGATTCGATTTTTGATGGATCAATATCCTGTAAATCAAGAGTCTCCATTGAATGTTAAGGTACTATTTTCAGAATTGGAACGCTTTGAAGAAAAACTTAAAGTGCATGCTAAAGTTGAAAATGAAGTACTTTTCCCAAAAGCCTTAATGTTAGAAAAATCAGTTAGAAAGAAATTCGATTCTCTTATTCGACTTAATTAATAATGCCCAGAATTTTAGCAATAGATTATGGTACCAAAAGAGTTGGATTGGCAGTAACAGACCCTTTGAAAATCATTGCCTCACCTTTAGAAATGGTACATTCCAAAGATTTAATACAGTTTTTAACTAATTATTTCACAAAAGAAGAAGTAGAAGCTGTGGTTTGTGGTTATCCTACCAATGAAGAAGGAGAAGCTACTGATGCCACCCGTCATGTAGATGCATTTATTAATCTATTTAAGAAGAAATTCCCAACAATGCCCTTACATTTGCAAGATGAAAGCTTCAGTTCGCAAGAAGCTATGCAAGCCATGATTCATTCCGGGTCAAATAGGAAACAAAGAAATAAGAAATCAGGTAATATAGATAAAATTAGTGCGGCAATTATTTTACAACAATTTTTAGAAGAGAATTAAATTATGATATATCCTATAGTAGCTTATGGGCACCATGTTCTTAAAACAAAAGGAAAAGATATTGAGAAGGGTGAGATAGAGGTAAAAACATTGGTGGATGATATGTTTGAAACCATGTATAATGCAAATGGCGTTGGGCTAGCGGCTCCTCAAATTGGAAAAGGTTTAAGATTATTTGTGATCGATACTGACCCAATAGATGATGAGGAAGATCAGCCTAAAGTGAAGCAGGCTTTTATCAACCCACAAATTTTGGATGAAGATGGGGAGGAGTGGGCTTTTGAAGAAGGCTGTTTGAGTATTCCGAATATCAGAGAAGATGTAAATCGTAAACCTAATATCAGAATTAAATATTTTGATGAAAATTGGGAAGAGCACGAGGAAGAATATGACGGATTTGTAGCTAGAGTTATCCAACATGAATATGATCATATTGAAGGTATACTTTTTACAGACCATGTGTCTGCTTTCAAAAAGAGGATTTTGAAAGGGAAGCTGGCTAATATTAGCAAAGGAAAAGTTTCGGCAGATTATAAAATGTTATTTCCGCTTAAGAAGTAAATAGATGTAAGTTCAACTTGAATTTAGCTATTATTTTAATTAAACTTATATTTATATTTGAATAGTGCAATAATACTAATTGTAATTTAAATATTGGCAAACTTATTGTATGCATCATCATTCAACATATTAAAATTCATTATGAATCAATTATCAAAAATATTAGTCTTAAGCCTTGTGATGGTTTTTTGCATTTCCATAGGATCAGCTCAAAATAAAAAGGCTTCAGAATTTATTGAAAACGGCATCAATAAATTTGAGGAGAAAGAATATATGGAAGCTATCGTTAGTTTTAATGAGGCAATTAAACTAGATCCTAAAGCACATCAAGCATATTATATGAGAGGTAATATCAAGCAAAAATTTGCAGATGTTCATGGTGCAATGAAGGATTATAATAAAGCTATTGAAGTTAAATCAGATTTTTCAGAAGCTTATTTCGAACGAGGTAACATCAAATATATGTTACAGGATTATTATGGTGCAATCAATGATTACTCTAAGACTATTGAGCTTAATGAGAATAATTTAGATGCTTATTATAAAAGAGGACAAGCTAAACAACAATTAGAGGCTTATCAAGATGCCATCAATGACTGTACTAAAATAATTGAAAAGGACAGCGATAACGTTGATGCCTATTATTTAAGAGGAGTTTTGAGGATTGAATATGGTCAGCTTTCTGAAGGTTGTCTTGACTTAAGCAAAGCAGGCGAATTAGGCGATTTAAAAGCCTATGAAATGATACGTGAAAGATGTAATGATATAAAATGCTATCCTTCTGAATTTGAAAAATAGTCTAAGAAAATTTTAATTCAAAAGCCCGCAAGATTTCAATTTTTGCGGGCTTTTTGTTTTAGGATACTTGATGTTATAGCTTTGTTTTTACTTTATCCCAAGGCTTAATTTGCCAATAGATTTTCCCAGTGCTAAGGTGATTTTCTTTTTTATCATATAGTTTTATTTCACAAGGAATAACCACTGATTCTTTAGATTCTAATGGCTTTTCTACCTCATTTATCACCCAATTATCATCTATGGAGAATTCTGCATGTGCATCCATTTTAGCTTGAAAATGATAATCCATTTCAAGCTTTTGCATAATAATGCGATATTTTTTAACATCCAATTTGTATAAAATCATCAAGCCTGTAGTGTACTCTGAAATAGTAGCCATAGCACAAGCATGAATCCCTTTAATGTGATTTAGATTTCTTTTTTTATAAGGTAATTTGGTTTGTATTTTATCTGGAGAAATATTCGTGATTTTAAATCCATGAGGCTTGTTGAAAGGAATCATTCTGTTCAATCCCTGATTAAGTAGCCATAAATAAAATCCTGAGTGTTGTGCCTTATTAATAATGGAAGTTAAGTTCATGAAATTGATTGTTTATCAGATTGAATTGAATTTGAAAGTGATTTTTTTAAAATATTACAGATTTTATACAGCAATCTCGTTGAATTAGACCTATTTTTCAACTATTGATTAAAATTTATTATGCATGCTGAGTTTTTGGGAAAGAGAAAGTTTATCGAAATATGATTATGTAATAGTAGGTGGAGGCATAGTCGGTTGTTCTACTGCCTATCATCTTAAGAAAAAAAAGCCTAAAGCCGAAGTTGCTATAATTGAAAGAGGAATATTCCCTAGTGGTGCAAGTTCAAAGAATGCTGGTTTTGCTTGTTTTGGCAGCTTAACAGAGTTGGTGGATGACAGAAATGGACTTAGTGAAAATGAACAATTAGCTTTAGTTGAAAAACGCTGGAAAGGATTATTGGCTCTTAGAAATATTTTAGGAGAAAAAAATATAGGCTTTGAGGAGAATGGAGGCTTTGAAGTCATAAGAAAAGCTGAACTGCCTGCTTTAGAATATTTAGATCATTATAATAAATTACTTAAAAGTGTTTTTAATAAAGATGTTTACAGCTTAAAACCGAATTTGATCAATGAATTTGGGTTCAATAAAGGTGATATCGAAACCATAGTTTCTAATCCGTTTGAAGGTCAGATTGATACTGGTAAAATGATTAAAAGTTGGTGGTCTTTGTGTAGCGAGATGGGTATTAAAATTATAACAGGTTGTGAATTGAACGAATTTGAAGAAGAGAATGATTATGTGAATTTGAATTGTCAATCTGGGAATCAATCTGTTCAATTACAGGCAAATAAAATTGCCATTTGCACCAATGCGTTTGCACATAAATGGTTCAACAAAGAAGATATTAATCCAGGCAGAGGAATGGTTTTAGTCACTCATCCAATTGATAATTTGAAATTTAAAGGTGTTTTTCATTACGATGAAGGATATTTTTATTTCAGAAATGTGGGGAATAGGGTTTTGATAGGAGGTGGGAGAAATCTTGATAAATTTACTGAGGACACTACGGAATTTGGTATTAATCCTAAAATTAAATCGGCTATATTACATGATTTGGAAGAATTGATTTTGCCCAACCAAGAATTTTTTATCGATATGGAATGGTCAGGAATAATGGCATTTGGCAAAATAAAATCACCGATTATCAAAAATATTTCTGATAAAATTGCTATTGGAGTGAGGCTAGGAGGGATGGGAGTTGCCATTGGTACTCAGGTAGGGAAGGAATTACATGAATTGCTTGCTGACTGATAACTTATTTTTATTATATTTCGAATTCATTTAAAATTAATTTCTTGATTTAAATTACATGACGGACAAGCAGCTCAAGCCAAGCTTAATTCAAGCACTGATTCCAATAATATTTTTAATTTCTCTTTTAAGTTTAAATGTCTATTTCTTTGGAGATGGAGCATTGGATGGATCCAACCAAATTGCATTAATCTTATCCGCAGGAATTGCGGCAATTGTGGCATTAAGAGTTGGATTTAAATGGACAACAATGCTCGATGGGATAGTCAGCAGCATTAGTTCTGCCATGTCTTCCATTTTGATTTTGTTATTAATTGGTTCTTTAGCGGGAACTTGGTTATTAAGTGGAATTGTTCCAGCTATGATTTATTATGGCTTGAACATCTTAAACCCCACTATCTTCCTTTTTGCAGCTTGTGTGGTGAGTGCTATTGTCTCAGTAGCAACAGGAAGCTCTTGGAGTACTATAGCCACTTTAGGTTTAGCATTACTGGGAATTGGTCAAACTTTAGGAATGAGCGAGGGAGTAGTTGCAGGAGCTATAATTTCAGGTGCCTATTTCGGAGATAAAATGTCTCCATTAAGCGATACAACTAATTTAGCACCCGCAATGGCTGGAACAGACTTGTTTACTCATATTAAATATATGGCTTACACTACGGTGCCATCTATCGCTATTGCATTAATAATATTTTTGGTTTTAGGTTTTATGAATAGTTCAGAAACCGATATAGAGCAAGTAGGCTTAGTTCAAGCAGCCATTCAGGATAAATTCAATATCAATTTATGGTTATTCTTAGTGCCTGCAATTGTGATTTTCATGATTGTTAAGAAGATTTCAGCAATTCCAGCTTTATTGATCGGGTCTTTGTTAGGAGGGGTATTTGCTATCATTTTTCAACCACAAGTAATTGAAATTATATCAGGTGGTGGAGCAAATTTCTTTGAGCAATCGTATAAAGCAGTAATGCTTTCTATGTATGGAGATATAAATATTACCACAAATAATGAAATGGTTAATGAATTACTTTCCACCGGAGGTATGGCAGGAATGTTAAATACTATTTGGTTAATTGTTTGTGCTATGGTTTTTGGAGGTGTAATGGAATCTACTAATATGCTTCGTGTTATTACTGCATCCATCATTAAATTAGCAAACTCAACAGGTTCTTTGGTAGCTTCTACCGCTGGTACTTGTGTGTTTTTTAATGTTACTGCCTCAGATCAATATTTAGCGATAGTTGTGCCTGGAAGAATGTTTGCAGAAACTTATAAAGACAGAGGGTTAAAACCTGAAGTTTTAAGTAGAACCTTAGAAGATTCAGGTACGGTTACGAGTGTGCTTATTCCTTGGAATACTTGTGGCGCCACTCAATCATCAGTTTTAGGAGTTTCTACCTGGACATATGCACCTTATGCGTTTTTCAATATAATAAGTCCATTTATGACCATATTATTCGCATATCTTAATATTAAAATTAGAAGATTTACTGATAAATGAATTTTGTAAAGGAGATTTCAAAGGAAGAAATCAATGAATTACCACTTTGGAAGTTTGAAGGTGAAATTACATTGGTAGAGAAAGATGAAGATTGGGAAGAAGTGATTCCTAAATTATGGAGAGCAGAAATTTTAGGATTTGACACAGAAGCAAAACCTGTTTTCAAGAAAGGACAGTATAATCCGGTTTCTCTTATTCAATTAGCTACACAGGAGGAAGTTTTTTTGATAAGAAATTTAATGTGTGGATTTCCTGGTGATTTAATCAGGATTTTTGAAGACTCTTCTATCATTAAAACTGGAGCGGCCATTCATGATGATTTGAAAGACCTTCAAAAATTAAGGAAGTTTAAGCCTGCAGGTTTTGAAGATATAGGTATTATAGCAAGAGATAATGGAATGCTACAAAGCGGAGCTAAAAACTTAACTGCAATATTCCTTAACAAACGAATTTCTAAAGCCCAGCAAACCTCTAACTGGGAAAAATCAGAACTTACCCAAGCACAATTAGATTATGCGGCTACAAACGCCTATCTGGGCTTAAAAGTGTATGAAGTTTTTGAGAGGATAGGGTGGGTCTGATATATTATTACCTGTCGAATTGATCTAGTTGTTTGCCTTCTCATAACAATTTAAACAATTAACAATAGTTGTTATACTAACAATTTGTTTACTTTGTAGTTAAATTGGTGGAAGGAATTAAAATATGGAAATCTCAACTAAAAATTTTCAACAATATTGTAATAGTTTAGTCGCTTATAAGCGCAGAAAAACAATTCCAGTTAAGATTGGTGATGTAACAATTGGAGGGGATAATCCGATTGTATTGCAATCGATGACCACTATTGACACAATGGATACTGAAGGTTCCATAGAGCAGTCCATCAGAATGATTGAGGCAGGATGTCAGCTGGTAAGAATTACTGCTCCTTCCATTAAAGAGGCAGAAAACCTTAGAGCCATTAAAGAAGGTTTAAAGAAAAGAGGTTACAATACTCCTTTGGTTGCCGATATCCATTTCACACCAAATGCAGCAGAATTAGCTGCAAAAATAGTTGAAAAAGTAAGAGTCAATCCTGGCAATTATGCTGATAAAAAGAAATTTGAAAACATAGAGTATACAGACGATAGTTATAAGGCAGAACTGGATCGGATTAAAAAACGATTTAAGCCATTAGTTAAAATCTGTAAAGAGCATGGTACTGCAATAAGAATTGGTACAAATCACGGTTCACTTTCAGATCGAATTATGAGCCGCTATGGAGATACACCATTTGGAATGGTGGAATCTGCATTAGAATTTATCAGAATCTGTGAGGAAATGGAATTCTATGATATAGTAGTTTCTATGAAATCCAGCAATCCACAGGTGATGGTGCAGGCGTATAGATTATTGGTGCAAAAGCTTGATGAGGAAGGCTTAAAACCTTATCCATTGCACTTAGGTGTAACTGAAGCTGGTGAAGCTGAAGATGGAAGAATCAAAAGCTCTGTGGGTATTGGGACTTTGCTTGAAGACGGTTTAGGGGATACTATTAGGGTTTCCTTAACAGAAGAACCTGAAGAAGAAATTCCAGTTGCCAAGGTATTAGCAGATCGTTACAATGACAGAGCAAAACATGATGAAATTCCATTTATAGATAATTGTCTGTTCAATCCTTATGAATATGAAAAAAGAAATAGCAGGCAAGTTGCAAATATAGGCGGTAAAGAAGTGCCTATTGTAATGGCTGATTTTTCTTTAAAACAGAATATTACACCCGCTTCATTTTTCGGAGTAGGTTATAATTACTCAGTTCCTTTAGATAAATGGTCAATCTCAGACTTTGCATGCGATTATATTTTTACTAATGATAAGACAGTTGATTTTGAAATTCCAGGCACATTAGGGATTGTATATTCCCATAAAACTTGGCTTCAGGAAAAACATAAAGAACGAAGATTCCCTTTTATCAATCCAAAAGACTATTTATCTGGTGTTGAAACTCACTCTAAATTAAACTTCATTTACGCTATTTTATCAGATTTATCGGCTGAGTTTATAGCGAAATTAAAAAATGACCCAACCGCTGTTTTATTAATTGATACTTATAATAAACATGGAATGGCTGAGCAACGAAGGTTGTTTATGGAGTTGATGCAGAAAGCGTGTGATGTACCAGTTGTAATTGGTAAGGCTTACCAAGATTTATCATTGGAAAAACTTCAATTATATTCTGCTACAGATATGGGCGGTTTGCTGATTGATGGTTTTGGCGATGGGGTATTTATTGCAGCTGAAAACTGTGGAGGTGATAAAGCTATCAATGAAACGGCTTTTAATATTTTACAAGCTAGCAGAACCAGAATTTCCAAAACAGAATATATTTCTTGCCCTTCATGTGGTAGAACATTGTTCGATTTGCAGGAAACCACTGCTATGATCAGAAATAGAACTAATCATTTGAAGGGTGTTAAGATAGGAATTATGGGCTGTATTGTAAATGGTCCAGGTGAGATGGCTGATGCAGATTACGGTTATGTAGGCTCAGGAAAAGGAAAAATTACCTTATATAAAGGACAAGAAGTCATGAAAAGGGGAGTGCCTTCTGAAAAAGCAGTGGATGAATTAATAGAAATAATCAGACAAGATGGTAAATGGTTAGAACCAGAAACGGTTTAAGTTGGTTGGTAAATAGAGTCTATTAGACAATTACATGAGAACTAATTGTATCTATTTAAATAACCAGTCCCGATAAATATCGGGCTGGAAATGACCAATGTTTGTGGAATTTATTTTTAGAACCCATTTAAGTAATTATAAAATTAATTTATGAAAGAGCAGCGAGATTTAGAGGATTTGAATAAGGATACATCTTCAGATTGGAAAAATTATTTTCAATTAGGTGCTGTACTTGGTTATTTCAAAAGATTATTTGGAAAAAAAGATCCAAATGCACCAAGTAATTTCAATTTAAAGATGATGCATGGCATCAATAAGATATCTATTGTCATGTTCCTTATTGCAATAATTGTAATGGTTACAAGAGCAATTATGCGATCTTAATAATTCATAAGTGTGATTTAAATCCTCTTACAATGAATATTGAAGAGTTTCGAAATTTCTGCATTCAAAAATATGGAGTTACCGAAGAGTTACCCTTTGATGAAAATACATTGGTTTTCAAAGTAATGGGTAAAATGTTCGCTTTGATAGATGTAGATTTATTTAAAAGTGTGAATTTGAAATGTGATCCTGAAGAGGCTATTAAATTGCGTGAAAAGTATGAAGCTGTAAAAGCAGGGTATCACATGAATAAAAAGCATTGGAATACTATTGAGTTTGATGGTTCCTTATCAGATAAGGAAATTTTCCATTGGGTAAACCACAGTTATGATTTAGTAGTTTCTAAGTTACCAAAAAAGCTTAGAGAGGAAGTAGATCAAAATAAGTAGAATTCTACTCTTCTGTTAAGTTCTCTACCTTCAAATTCATCATCATTTGTGGCGATAGGTCGTTCTTTCCCTTCGCAACTAATTTCTATTCTGTATTGATTAATACCTTTAGCAATTAGAGCATCTTTTACATTATTTGCTCGATTACAAGACAAATCAATATTAACGTCTTCTCCTCCAATTGCATCGGTATGTCCTTCTATTAATATTTTTACTTGGGGATTATTTTCAAGATCTTCACTTATTTTGTCCAAAAGACTATTAAATTTTCCTTGCAATTTGTCTGAATCAAATTTGAAATAAATATTTCGATTAATTTTTTGGCCTTTTGCACCAGCATCTATTAATCCAATTGATTCATCCTTTCCACCGATTCCGAGTTTCTCTCCAAGTTGTGATAAAAATCCTTGATTATTTCTTTCTTTCTCTTTTACGTAATCCATTTCTTGATCAATCGACACAGCATCTGGATTTGATTGATTCATAGCAATAGTAGACTCATTGGTGTTTAGTTCTTCAGTATTAGGCTCTGCTTTAGTATTATTAACAGTACCTTTTTCTTTCACCTCCAAATTATTTTCAGCAATAGTTTCTTCAGCTTGAGGTTCTTGGATTATTTCTTCCTCTTTTTCTTGCGCCTGCTCCTTTTGCTTATTTCGATCTCTAGCTTTGATTATTTTATCTTTTATTTCTTCTGAAAGAGTTGCTCTCCAAATATTTCTATTTTCTGCACCAGATGGATAAGAATCATAATATAGGTAATCAAAGCTTGGATCAATCGACACAAAGGTTTCTTCATATTTTGTATTGATGACATTGCCTAAATTTTCAGGTTCTGTCCATTCATCCCATCCATCACCAGTTCGGTGACTCATAAATAAATCTGCAGATCCTTCTCCTTTGTGTCCATAACTTGCAAAAAATAATGTATTACCATCATTTGTTAAAAAGGGTGCAAAATCTGCCTCTTCACTATTAATTTTTCCCCCCATATGCATGGGAGTACTAAATGCTTTAGCATTCTCCTGATAAACACTGTAATATAAATCCTGATTTCCCTCAGAGTCTTTTCTTTCAACCGCCATTAAAATCACCTTATGTTTGAAATTATAATCATAATCAACGTATGTGTTGTTATTGTAAAACCCATCAATGGGTAATTCTTTTGGGTCGGTACTTCCTTTAGTGAAAAGTGCTAATTCAGAACTAATGCCTCTATATTTAGCATTCACAAAAATGAGAGAGTCATCATTTTTACTAGCTCTTACTAAGTCATTTGCTTTTTTATCATTAAAATCTTTACCTAAATTTTTAGGCTTAGTCCAGATGCCTCTAGGATCATATTCACTTACCCAAACGTCTTGAAAGTCTTTATCTCCTCGAATGTTTTCTGGATGGAATCTACGGTTGAGATATAATTTTTTACCATCATCAGAAATAATGGGGCGTACATCCTGGAATCTGCTGTTTACATCACCGGGCATCCCTTCTGTTGTTATTTTATCTTGTGCCTGTGCAGTAAGCGTAAATAAAATTAATAAAAGCGGTAGAAAATTTCTCAATTATGACTTTATTTTGAAGGTTTGAATGAATAGGCTATTATTTGAAAACCAAATATTAAAAAAAACGAAAAATTTTGAAAAGAAACAAACTTTTTCGATTAAGGGCCCATTATTGTATATGAATTTTTATAACATGATGTATTCAAGTGTTTATTGCTTTTCAATTGCTTCAATTTGTCCCATATTCATCGGGATACTTCAAGGAATCAATTTGGGAGAATTCGATAAATTTTCTTTCTACCATAGGAATACAGTTAAGCTAGGTTGGTCGGTTGAAGATTCTAAAATTGATACTCATTTCATATGAGGTTTTTAATTTTTTGTTTAATTCTAATGATGTAAAGACTAGTGTAATAGAGAACTCTAAAGGAATTTTAGCGAAACAATATGAATAGATAATTCATATTTTAATTAATATATTTTAAATTGCATTTTATTGATAAAATATATTATGAAAATCTTCAAATCCATCTTAATTTTACTTTTTATATCTTTGATAAATCAAGAAATAATGGCTCAAGATAAATTATTATATTTGGCACTGGGAGATTCCTACACTATTGGGGAAGCAGTAGATGCTGATAAAACATGGCCTAAATTATTAAGTGATAATCTTAATCAAAGAGGTGTTAAAATACAATTAGATAAAATAATTGCAAAAACTGGCTGGACTACAGATGAATTATTGGTAGCTATAGAGGATGAAGAATCACTTAAAAACACTAAATTTGATATTGTTAGTCTTTTAATTGGAGTCAATAATCAATATAGAGGATACGGAATAAAACAATATGAGAAAGAATTTGAACTACTACTAAAGAAGGCTATTAATTTAGCTGGAAATAAGGTTAGCAAGGTTTTTGTTGTTAGTATTCCAGATTACGGAGTTACGCCATTTGCTTTGGAAAACAATAAGAATTCTGATTTAATAGCACAGGAATTATATAAATATAATAGTATAGCTAAGAACATCTCAGATGAATATGGTGTTAGGTTTTTTGATATTACGCCTATCTCTTTAAAAGCGATATGGAAAAAGGATTTTGTAGCTGAAGATAAATTACACCCATCTGCAAAAATGTACGCTGATTGGGTAGAATACATCGAACCGGGTGTATTCCAATTACTAAAAGATTAATGAAAAAGCACATTCATTTATATTTGATCATTATGCTTGTTTTTGCAGCTTGTAAAGACAAAATGGTATGTGCTGCATTTCAGAGTAGCTACATATTAGATGAAGAACAGCAGAAGAAAAGGTTTTCCCTCTTTGAAGGTGATTCATTGGTTTTGACTGCCTCAGCCTCTACTAGCAATTATAAAACTAATATTTACGGGATCTCAGAGAGAAAATATGGCTATTGGAAAGAGCAAGGGTTGTTAAAAGTAGATCAAAAAGAAGTATATAGTGAAGAGGTAGATTCATTATTGGATGTGCGGAAAAATGGAATTCCTGAGATGGCAGAAGGAGGGGAAGTACAAGAAAAATCACCTTTTACTCCTGAATTAGATTCAGCTCAATTAGCTCAAGGTGAGGATGCTTGGGATAATACCAAGAGATTTAATTATAATGTAGATTTCGTAAACTATATGTTGCTTGTCGGCAATGATGTTTTAAAACAACAAGCTGCAGATCGAGATTCAGCTGCAGCTAAAGCTGAAAGAAATGCGTTAAAGCAGGAAAGTGACTCTACAGCTACCGAAAAAAAGGGTTTTATGAAAAGGATATTTGGAGGCAAAGATAAATCAAAAGAGGCCGAAGAACCTAATCCTGAAGAATCCAATAGTGAAGAATAAAAAAAGCCATTTCAACTTGAAATGGCTTTTGTAATACATCTTAATCTAAATTTTATCTTCCTTCTTCTTGCATTAAAGAAGTGTTTTTCAAAGCTTTTAGAATCAAATAAAGTACTACTGATATCACTGCCGCAATAATTAAATAGATATTAAATTCTTGAGTTCCTTTCAATAGTTCTGCAATTACATCAAAAGCACAAAAAATAATAAAAATTGCTGCAAACCCATTCTTTTCTTTCTTCAGAACTTTCTTCCAGCTAAAAGATAAATTAGGTTTTACAAAGTTCTTAAATGAAGGGATAAATGCAGGAGTTCTTTCAGCCCAAGAAGTATATACTTCTTTAAATTTTCTTCTTAAAAATTGCTCTTCAGCAAACATGATTCTCTCATAATAAACCCAATAAAACAAAATAAAGGCTACAATGAACCAGATATTTTCAGTCACTAAAGCTGGACCTAACCACATAAAGAAATTACCTACATATAGTGGATGTCTAACTGTTGAATAGATTCCTGTTGTATTAAGGGTATCTGCTATTTGTTCTCCGGTATTTCTACCTGAGGTATTTTTGGGTGTGTGTCCTACTGTGTAGGCTCTGATATATTGTCCAAACAAACTGACCACTATACAAAATATCAGAAAGTAATTTTTAATTGCAGGATCTTGAATCAAGAATAATTCAGGATTTAATGCTGCATAAACATAGATCCCCAAACCAATAAATAAAATTAAAACGGGTAGTGTCCCTCTGTATTTAAAAAGCCAAACGCCTTGTTGTTCAAATTCTTCCTGTAATGCCATTAATTATAAAGTTCAATTTAAAAAGTTGCAAATTAACTATTATCTAAGCAATTAATTAAGCTAAATCTGATAAAATATACATCAATGATGAATAATCTTATTTTAAAATGATTACTGAATGATTAATTCAAAATAAGATGTAATTTGAATTCAAATTCTTAATATATTTCAAAATGAAAAAAATTTATTCACTTTTAATTATGACAGCATTTATTTGCTCTTCGGTATTAGCTCAAGAAGCAGAATTCCCAATTGTAAAGGGCTATGGTGGGATCTATGAAATTGAGAATGTTGTTGAGCAATTAGAGGATGGCAAGCAAGTGAAAATTATTGTGGAGCTAGTATCTGGTAATGAAACACCTGAAGAATATTCATTTTGGGTGAATAATATTGCCAGATTAATGAATTTACATGGCATAGAAGGAGTTTCTCCTGCTAATTTAGATGTAAAAGTGATAGTACATGGGCCTGCTGTTTTTGATTTACTTTCTCACGGCAATTATTTTGAAAAATATAGAATTCCTAAAAATCCAAACATAGCAGTTTTGGATGCTTTAGATGAAGCTGGCGCAGATATCATAATTTGTGGTCAATCATTAATCATGAGGGATTTGGGTAGAAATGAGATCTGGGAAAAAACCCATGTAGCTACTTCTGCATTAACCACTATAACCAAGAATGTGGCTGATGGATATGTGTTGATCAAGTTTTGAGGTGGAGCGGAGTAGAAGCGTGTAGGTGTTGAAGTGACATAAGTTTACAGATTCAACCAATAAGTAAGTTTTAATACCAAGGCTCTGTTTTTAGTGTTTTCACCTGGAATAAAATCTATAGGTCCATTAGGGGCGAAATTTTCAGTATACACTAAGAATATATCAGAAGCTGGAGCAAATCTCCATTGAAAACGCATATTGTAATTTACGTTATCAAACCGATTATTATATTGAGCGAAACCAGTAAAAAAGATTGCATCGGTCATCGTTAAATCTAGTCTTGGACCAATCAAATAGAAATTAGCACCTCCGAAACCCTCTGCTAGCTTAATTGAATTGTAATCGTAGCGCACTGAAAAGGAACCATAAGGTTGAAAACGATAGCCAATATTGCCATTAAGATTAAATCGGCTCCCATTATAAAAACCGCCATAACTAGTACTGAAATCGTAATTGAATATTGAACGTCTATCCGAGGTGTAATTTGCCTGAACTACATTCCATTCGTATTCAGTGCCTTGAAGTAATAAACTGTCGCTGAATGGTGCAATCGGGCTAAAATCAAAAAACATATATTCATAATTTCTACTTATATTAATTGAAGCAGAGGAGGTATTAGTAAAATTGAAATTATGAGAAAGACTGAATGATTGATCAGTTATTCTACTAAAATCTGAATTCGTGGTGTAGGAAACATCAAAACTCACACTATGATTAATAATTTTATCATTTTCAGGATAAAAAGTATAGCTAGGACTGAAAGATCCTTGATTGTAACCCACTCTGGGGACAAATCCCATTTCAGCATTAAAACCATCGCCTATGGCTGTATGTACCCATCTAACAGAATAATTTCTTCTTTGATAGCGAATAAAGGCACCATGATTATAGGTCCCTTCTTGATTCCAATTATCAAATGAGTGTTGGTAGTAGAAATCTCCAGCCCACCGAGTATCCTCTGTGAATAAATTGAATTCTGCACCTAATACTCTGTTGTACAATTTATAGGTGGTAGTGGTGTCATTTCCTTGAATTTCTCTTCGGGCAACCTGTGGATTATATTCGCTGATATCTTTCCCTTTCTCAATTCCTAAATTTTCTTTGTTAGCAAATACAAAAGCTACATTGGACCGTTTCAAAACATTTTGCTGAAGTGCTATTACACTGTAGTTTTGGTAGGGGAGTTGTAGATCATCCCTTTTATCAGTTATCATATTTAATACCCCTATTCTAAGCTTTTCATTCAATTTCCCACTTATTCTGGCTCCTCCTAAAATTGGAACTTGTTCTGATCTACCTAAAGTGTCGGTAGTAATTCCTATTCTTCTTGAGAAAAATGCTCTTGATTGTGGAAATCCAAATTTGCTGAAAAGATCAGCATTTTCGAGAAAAAATTGTCTCCTTTCAGGAAACTGAACTTCAAAACGACTGAGGTTAATCACCTGTCGATCTACTTCCACTTGCGAGAAATCAGGATTAAAGGTTAAATCCAGATTTAGGGAAGGAGAGAGCCCAATTTTTGCATCGAAACCCGCATTTGCCCCTAAGCCTTCATCCAATTCTGGTTCTGTGAAATTTCTACTATAATCTCCTAATGCGTAAGGAATGAATGAAATATTAGTACCTGCCGGTGGAGGATTCTCTGGCCATTTCACTTGCCCTGAAAATGTTAAGGCATTGGCATTGTATTGTTGAGGAACCGCTATCCAACTACTTTGCTCATTTCTTTTCAAATGATTTCGTGTAAACTGAATATTCCATACCTTATTTTCATGGCTATAACGAATCGATTTAAATGGAATGGCTATTTCAGCAATCCATCGGTCTTCATATGTTTTAACATTAGAAAACCATTTATTATCCCAGTCGGCATTCGTGTTCGAGCCTTCATCAATAGTAGCTTCACGTTGCACTCCAAAAGGGGTGATGCCAAAAGAAAAACCGTTGGTGAAATCATTATAAGGATCAATGAAAATAGTGAAATTTTCATTTAATGGTCCATCCCAATCTCTTCTTAATGATTGTACGACATAACCATCTTGTCCGTCATAGCAGATAATACCAAAATAGATATTCTCACTATCATAAGTCATTCGCACTTCTGATTCCATGGAAGCAGGACGATCATCATTTGGAATGTTCATGTAGAAGTCAGTAGCTATTTCAGAATTTTTCCAAATGGTTTCATTCAGTTCACCATCCAAAATAATATTTTCCTGCGTTTTCTGTAGAGAATAATGAGTTTGCTGAGCCTTATTCTGGGCAAAGGAAAGTTGAAAAAATACTATATAAAAAAATGTAAATCCTAGAAATTTTAGAGCTACGTTCATTGTCTGCAATACTACTAAAAGAAAAGATGTATTCTTAGGAAAATTATATAAGTGGATTTATTTATCTCTATTGCTAGTCCTGTTTACTATACTCCTAATTACATCATCAATTTCATACGAGGAAGTCAAAGCATTTTTAAGTAAGAATGAACACTCTTCATCTAGTTCATTAATGTGTTCCAAATATTTTTCTTCTAATCTGTGTATAATACCCATCATTCTAGTCAAAGGTTCACGAACTAAATGAGATTGTTCCCATGCTATTTCTTTTAACTGCTGGTTTTGAGCTTCAATTTGACTGATATAGGATTCTGTTTCTGTTAAATCAATAGCCATTAATAAGATGGCTTTAAATCCTTGGTAGTCAATTCTATTGCCATAAAGTTTAACTTGTATTTTTTTACCATTTTTAAGTTTATGTTGATGAAGGTTTTCATTTTTTATTATTTCATCTTCTGTAAGGTGATTCCTTAATTTTTCTTCATCATAATCTTCATCGATGTCCTGAATTTTCATTTTCAGAAACTCATTTTTGCTGTAACCATATTGATTTAGTGCAGAATTATTAATTTCAAGGAAATCACCTGTTTCTCTATTTATAACCCAAATAGGTTGTGGGTTTAATTGAAACAGCTGTTGGTATCTTTTTACAGATGTTTCAAGTTGCTTATCTATATGTTTTCGCTCAAAAGCATGGATAATACTTTTCCTTAATCTTTTACTTGTAAGGTCATCTTTTAGCAAGTAATCCGCGTAACCTAGTGTTAATGATTCAATTGCTATTTTGATATCATCTTGGCCTGTTAGAATTATTATAGGGGTATTAGGGGCTAAAACAATAATTTCTTTCAATAGACTATGATGGTCAATATCTGGTAAGCTTAAATCTAATAATATAATTTTATAGGGCGTTACGTTCTTATAAATGGAAGTTTTAGCTTCCTTAAAATTACAAGCGGTTTCCAATTTTAATCTAGGAAATTCTTCTTGAAGAAAGTCTGAAACCAATACTTGATCTCCAGGATTATCCTCTATTAATAATATATTTAGTCCTTTATTTTCGGGTATTGGCATAAAGTCTTTTTTTTAATAAAAGTATGGAGTAATTAAATACTCTATCAAACATGAAAAAATCATGTGTCATATATTTTTCCTTATCAAAAGGCATTTATAATTGTTTACTGATTGTAAAATGAAAAGTAGAGCCTAAACCTTCTTGACTTTCTATGGTGATTTCTCCTAAATGTGTTTCTACTATTTTTTTGCAGACTGCCAAGCCTATTCCGTGACTTTGCGAGTCTTTATTATGAATTTTTTGGAAGACTTTAAATACTCTTTCAAAATCTCTTTCTGAAATACCAATTCCATTATCTGCAACTGAAAATACATAGGAAAATTCATTTTCATCTGCAGTGATAATAACTTTAGGTTTTGCTTCAGAACGATATTTAATCGCATTTTGAACAAGGTTTTGAATTAATCTCCCATATAGAATAGGATAAGCTTGAAACTTCTCAATATGGTCTTTCAATATAATTTCTACATTATGCTCTTCAATTAAAGAATTTAATGAAAATTTCAACTCTTCAATAGCATCTTCAACTTTAATTGTTTTTAGCTCTTCATTAAGGACACCTGATCTTGAAAACTCTAATAATGAATTGATCAGCTGATTCATTTTATCTCCAGCAGAAACAGCCATATCCATATATTTAACAAGCTTTTTATCCAATTCGCCTTCAGATTTTTTCAATATCAATTCTAAAATGCTTTTGATATTTCGAGCAGGCTCTTTTAAATCATGTGAAGTGATGTAGGCGAATTCTTCCAATGATTTATTCAACTCTGATAACTTACTGTTTCTTGATTTAAGAAGTTGATTTAAAGACTCAATCTGTTCTTCATAATCTTTTTTTGCACTGATTTCAGTTTGAATTGAGAAAAAACCAATAATTTCATCATTTCTGTCAAACATGGGCTCACATATAATACTGGTCCAATATTTATGACCAGATTTACTGTAATTAACAATCTCAACTTCAAATCCTTCATTATTAGCAATAGCTTCCCCCATGACCTTGATAGTTTTAGGACTTGTTTCTTCTCCTTGTAGGAAATCCCCTGGTTTTTGGCCTATAGCATAGGACTCACTATATCCAGTTAATTTCAAGAAGGAATTATTTACATAATTGATTTTTCCTTCCAAATCTGTTATGATAACTGAGTTCCTTGTTTGTTGGGCAATTAAGGAAAGTTTATGAAGTTCGAATTCAAATTGAATTCTTTTCGTTATATCCGTTGTGTTGGCTATAATTTGCTCGATTTTACCTCTACCATTAAAGATTGCAGTTAGTCTTATCTCTAGCCAAATCCTTTCTTTTTCTTTGGTGAATGCTTCTAATTGAATTTTACCAATTGAACTTCCTGATTTTACTTTCTCAAATGATTTTGTCCATAGTTTTTTATGTTTTTTAGTAATTATAAATTCAAACGGGTGCTTATCAATCAACTCATTTGGTTCAACCCCTATAATTGTTTTGGCGGAGGGAGAAACATATTCAAATTTTCCTTCTAGATCATGAACGCTAATTATTTCAATAGAATTATTTGTGATAATTTTTAATAATTCTAGCTGAGTTTCATTTTTCAGGTTTATGTTTTTGAGTTCTTGTTTGGATGATTTTAAAGCACTTCTGGCTTTGGAATACTCAGTAATTTCAATGAATGCTATGACAATCCCCTTAGTTTCATCCTTATTTTTGCGAAAAGGGGAAATTCTCATCATAAATCTACGATCATTCTGATCCTCAACTGCAGTTTCAATTGCCTGCTTAGTTTTATGGACTTCATTTATTTTATCAACAATTTCAACAAATTGAATCTTGGATTTGAAATGACTGATATGTCTTCCAATGTCTAGTGGCATTATATTCATGATATCCTTGATAGCAGGAGTAAATCTTCTGATATTCAGTTCATCATCTAGGAATAATATTGGGATGTTTGTACTTCTGATAAGGTTGTTCAAATCATTATTAGTATCTAACAATTCTTCCACCTTTTCCTGAAATTCTGCATTTACGGAATGTAATTCCTCATTTACAGATTCTAATTCTTCATTAGAGGTTTGTAATTCCTCATTGGAAGATTGTAATTCTTCATTACTTGATTCTAATTCTTCTATTGTAGCTTGTAGGTTTTCTCTATTGAGTTTTAATTCATTTTCTAATAGTTGTATTCGTTCTTTAGATGCTAAATCTAAATCAACTTTAGCGGGTTTTATGTAGGTTTTTTGGTTTTCAGGGCTTAAGAAAAATGCTATATATAAAGAATCACCAGGTCTGTCTAATTTTTTGAAATGGATGTTTATAAGGTCTGAATTAAAAATATCAGCCATTTCATCCTGTATTTCAACATTTTTAAGGCTGACTTCTTCATTTTCTTGAATTAATTTATTGGCAGTTAATTCAAATACAAGGCTTATCTGTTCAGGAATCATCCTTAACACATTTAGACTGAATTCTCCTAATGGTAATTTCAACCATCTATTTGTTTTCCCTGTGGTGTGAATCAATTCAAATGATGAATTGAAAACAACAGCATCAGGAACATATTGCTGAATTAGAAATTCCTGAATGTTTTGTAGATGTCTTGTTTCAGTTTTAGGTGAGTTTTTAAATCGTATTTGACTTGTTGGTTTGGGAGATACAGAAGAACTTTTTAACAAACTATTATCTGTAAACAATTGGCTGTTTGAAAGAACTTCAGAATTTTTATTGTTGACATAAATTTTATGTTTTCTATTAAATTCGCTGAAATTATTATCTAATTCCCCTATGGTTTCACTCGATCCTAACAATAAAAAACCTCCAGGATTTAAAACAAATTGAAAGGCGGAAAATAGATTTCTTTGTATATCCTGATTAAGATAGATTAGTAAATTTCTACAACTAAGGAAATCAATTTTTCTGAATGGTGGATCTTGAATAAGGTTATGAACTGAAAAAGTAATCATATCCCTAATTTCTTTAGCAACTCTATATCCTCCTTTCGTAGGAATGAAATAGGCATTTAGTAAAAAGGGGTGAACCTCATTTGAAATACTTTCATGAAATATTTGATTTCCAGCCATTTTAATAGCATTAACATCTAAGTCAGTAGCAAATATTTTTACATCATATTGTAATCGATTTTTTTTAAGGTAATCTTTTAATAATATGGCGATGGAATAGGCTTCTTCTCCACTTGAACAAGCGGGTACCCAAATTCTAATGTTTCTACTTTCGGACGCTTGCTCAATTATTTGTGGAATTACTTCTTCATTAATAACATGGAAAGTTTCTTCATCTCTAAAGAATCTAGTGACGCCAACCAAAAGTTCCTTAGCTAATAGGGAACTTTCTTCTGAATTATCGCAAACATATTGATAATAATTTTTTAATTCTTTGTTGCCTTGCAAACCCATTCTTTTCACTGTTCTCCGATATATGGTGGAGAATTTATATCCTGTGAAGTCTATTTTGGTTTGTTTCTTTACTTCCTGTAATATTTGCTTTATTAAACGGCTATTTTCTTCGGTTTGGAAATCTATTTTTAGAAGCTTTTCATGACTTTTAAAAAACAAATCTAATTCAAACGGCATTTTTTCTACTACGCAAATTTTATCTACAGCACCTGTGTGAATAGCATTTTTGGGCATACCATCAAACTTTGCAGTATCAGGATCTTGTACTAATACTATCCCACCTTTTTCTTTTATAAATTTTATTCCATCTGCACCATCGCTGCCTGTTCCAGAAAGTATTATACCAGCTGATTCCTCTTTTTTATCCTCTGCTAAGGATTGCATAAAAGAAGTGATAGGGTATGTCAGCTTTCTTTCGCCTTTTTCTTTAAGAAATAACTTATTAGAAGATATCTCTACAAAATATTTTGGTGGGTTGAGGTAAATTGTATTGGCTTCTACCGATATGCCATTCTCAATGACTTTTATGGGCAAGCTAGTGTGGCGTGCCAATAACTCATCCATTAAGCTTTTATAATCAGGAGCCAGATGTTGGATGATGATGTAGGCAAAGCCAGAATCATTTGATACTTTCTTGAAAAATTGTTCAAGAGGCTCTAGTCCACCTGCCGATGCACCGATTCCTATTATGGGTGTTTTTTTTTTATTCATAATGGGTATTCTTTTGTAAAGTAAAGAAGAAACTGCTCCCCTTTCCTAATTGAGATTCAATCCAGATGTTACCTCTGTATCTTTCAACTATCTTCTTGCAAATAGCTAATCCTAATCCAGTACCTGCATATTCTGATTTGGAATGTAACCTCTGAAATATTTGAAATATTTTTTCATGAAATTTTTCATCTATTCCAATACCATTATCTTTTATTTCAAATTGAAATTCATTTTCGTTTTCTTTCCATTTCACTTCAATTTTCGGATTAACGTCTTTTTTTGAATACTTTATTGCGTTTCCAATTAAATTATGAAAGAGTTGTCTTATGGCGGTTTTGGAGTAAATTACCTCAGGGAGTTCTTCAATTTCTAAATCGATATTTTTTTCGTTCAAATTAGAATGGAGTAAACTTAAGACTTCTGCCATTTCTTCATTTAAATCTAATTTCTCAAGATCTTCTTGTTGGGTTCCTGCTCTAGAAAATTCTAATAAGTCAATTATAATTTGCCGCATTCTATGGACTCCATCTACCGCAAAATTGATGTAGGTTCGGGCTTTATCGTCCAATTGCTCATCATATTTCTTTTTCAATTGATTCATGAAACTTGACACCATTCTAAGTGGTTCTTGCAAATCATGTGAAGCAATATAAGCGAATTGTTCAAGTTCTTTATTGCTTATTTCGAGTTTTTTAGTGTATATTTTTAACTCTGAATTTAAATATTCTAACTTATCTTGATATTCTTTCTCCTGAGTGATGTCTCTAAAATAGACGGAAAGCCCATTTTTTGATGGATAGCTTTTAGCGTTAAACCAGGTTTTTAGAGGTTCATAGTAATAATTGAAAACCCTAGGTTCATTATTTTTAAGAGATGTTTTATATTCTTTTTCGGCTATACTATTCTTTGCATATTGAAAAATTTCCCATATGTTTTTTCCTAAAGCGTCTTCCTTTTTTATATTAAGTAATTTTTCAGCTTTTTGATTAAGGTAAGTAAAATTAAAATCATGATCTATTGCATAAAATGCATCGGATATACTTTCCAAGATTTCACTTTCCTTTTCATAAGATTCAGCTAGAGCTTGTGAAATGATTTTTCTTTTGGTGATATCTTTAAAATAAACAGAAAATCCATCTTGACTTGGATAGATGCTTTCATCAAACCATTGGTCAAAGTAATGGTAATAGAATTCAAATTGAGCAGGTTGCCCGTTTTCTTTTACTTTATCCAAATATTCTTCAAAAACTGTGTTTTCAAGCCGAGGAAATACATCAAAAATGTTTTTACCAATGAGTTCATTTCTAGATTTCCTTATAGCTTTCAGTGCACTTTTATTTACATAAGTAAAATTATAGTCATTGTCTAGAGCATAGAAAGAATCTGAAATACTTTCTAGTATATTCTTCTTTTCTTCCAATGCTCTTTCGATGATCTTTTTATTTAAAACCTTTTCGGTAATGTCAGTACTATGACAGACTAAACCAATAATGTTTTCATTATCATAAATAGGAGTGAGGTTGGCTTGAATCCATGCAGCTTTAACCACAGTTTTATCAGTGGGAGCGATTTCTATGTTAATTTTCTCCCCATTCAAACATTTATCATATAGCAATTTCCATTTTTCAAGATATTCTCTAGTAAACATAGGAATATCAAGCATGTTTTGCCCGATTTTCAAATCAAATTTTAGATCACTTAGAAATCGATCTCTCATAGCCTGATTACAGGCTAATAAATTGTAATCTTTATCAATACTCCAGATTAGATTTTGAGTACCATTTATTATGGATTGGGAAGATCTTAAAATTTTCTCTCTTGCACTTTCTTTTTTTTTAATTTCAGTAGTTTCTTTCGCTACACAATATATGATTTCTTTACCTTTATCATATTTTGATGACCATATCATGGGTACCAAATAGCCTTTTTTATGGACATAATGATTTTCGAAATAAGAGACTTCTTTTCCTTTTATTATTTTCTGATCAATGTTTTTTGTAGCTTCTAAATCTTGTGGTGCTACATAATCTAAGAATAATTTACCCTCTAGTTCCTCAGGTTTATAACCCCATATTTTTTCACTTGCTTGATTTACGGAAACAAAAAGTCCATTTTTATCAATAGTGCATAAGATATCCAAACTTAATTCCATGAATTCTTCTAAGGATATCGGAAGCTTATTTGGCATAAGTAAGAACTTAAATTGGAAAAGGTAAAAATTAGTTACCTAAGTTTATAAATATACCTAAAAGAAAATTATTTAACAAAAAGGTTGATTTCTAATTGGTTTAAATATTCATATTCTCTCATAAACTACATAATCGAACTCAAAAGTATGTCGGTCATCTGTAGGATGGTGTTCTCTACTTACTTCTTTCCAATTAGTTTGGTCAAATTCAGGAAAATAAGCTTCTGCATCAGGGAATTCAGCATTAACTTCAGTGATGTATAATCGATCTGCATATTTCAATCCTTGCTCATAAATTTGACCACCACCGATTATAAATAATTCTTCTTCATTATTTTCTTTTGCAAAAGAGATTCCATCTTCAATAGTATGAAATACTTTTACGCCATCATGTTGCCAATCTTTATTTCTGGTAATTACAATATTGATTCTTTTTGGAAGTGGTTGGTACTTTTCACCTAGAGAGTCGAAATTTTTTCTCCCCATTAAGATGTGATGATTGCGGGTTTTATCTTTAAAATACTTTAAATCATCAGGCAAGTGCCAAATCATGTCGTTGTCTTTTCCAATGGCATTATCATTGGCCTTTGCCACTATCATTGATATTTTCATTTGGTAATTTTTTTTAGAACTTTAAATTAAGGAATTATAGTGAGGTCTATAAATTTAATGATAATGTGAATTACACACAATTTTTTAGACTTCTTAATGCATACGTAAATAAATTAATTTGAATATATAATCAATTAAAAGGACTGATATATGCTTCCAAAATCTATTAGAGTATTTTTAAATTCGTTTCATCACAGGGAAATTAGTCAGTTTTCTTCAGTAGGTGGAGGAAGTATTAATGATGCCTATCGTTATTCTATTGAGGGTGATGAATACTTCATAAAGTTGAATAATCAAGTAAAAGGTATAATTGAAAAGGAGGTTGATGGACTTAAAGCTATTTCAAGATTAGATTGTATTGCTACACCAGAAGTAATAGCTTTTGAAAAAATTGATAACTATGAAGTTTTGGTTTTGCCTTTTATTAAAGGAGGTTTAAAAACACTGAAGGCTTGGGATAATTTTGGAAAGCAATTGGCGGAAATGCACAAAAAACCGGCTCCATATTACGGTTGGAATAACAGCAACTTTATTGGAAGCTTGCCTCAAGCTAATAAGCCAGCATCTGATTTTATTGATTTTTTCATTGAACAAAGAATTAGACCTCAAATTGATTTAGCCTTAAAACAACATTACTTTTCAAATGATGAAATTAATCAGTTTGAAATGCTATTTAAAAAGCTCAATGAAATATTACCTGATACAAAACCTTCCTTAGTTCATGGAGATTTATGGAGCGGTAATTTCATGATAGGAGAGAAGGAAACGCCCTATTTGATTGATCCATCTGTTCATTATAATTTTAGGGAAACTGATTTGGCTTTTACTCACCTTTTTGGAGGCTTTGATAAAAAATTCTATGAAGCATACAATCAACACTTCCCATTAGAACCTGGATTTCAAGAGAGAATTTCGCTTTACAATATTTATCCTTTACTAGTTCATTTGAATTTATTTGGTAAAGGATATTATGGTTCAGTAATGAAAAACCTCAATCTGTATGTAAGATAATTGTCCGCACTTGGGATTTTATATGTTCATTAGTGAACACTTTTGCAGTTTCTAAAACCCCTGAAACCCATTTTAATGCGTTTAAACGCATATCTGCAACTATTCAATTTTTGGCAGCGTCTTAGCTATAGATACAATAACAAAACAATATTTTAACAAAAAATCAAAAAAAAATGAAAACTATTAAGACCACCGCCAAAATGATTGCTTTAACCTTAATAATGGGTTTAGCAATTAACGTAACTGCTTATGCAAGTTCAGATGAATTGTCAACTAATCCATTTTATTCTGATGAAGAAATGATTAGTCTATTAGAATTGGATAGTAAATTCGATCAGCTTGAAGCTGATTTAAGAAAAGAAGGAGTTTTAGAATGTGCAAATACTGAAATCATTGTTGTTTTAGGTGAGAATGATGAAATCATTTACCGAGGAAGTCATCAGTTAGAAGATGCAAACAATGCGTTTTTAACAAGACTTTTGACAAAAGCAGATTTCATTATGTCATCAGGAGGTGAAAACTTCTACAAAGTATTCTAAGTTATTCTCAACTCTAAATTTAATTTTATGGAATATCTATAAAAAAGGCTGCCCCCAAAAAGGACAGCCTTTAAAATTTCCTCTAAAATCTAAACTCTTATTTAAACTTAGGATGTTTTTTACCTGGGAAATTCTCCTCAAAGAAATCTCCATATTCCCCAATGGTTTTCTTCATATCCTTTCTTAACCATAAGATGCCTATTAAGTTAGGAATAGTCATTAAAGCAATTGTAATAGCAGATAATGTCCAGATAATGGTAGTATCTTGGAAAGCAGCAAAGAAAAATGCCACCACATAAACTATTCTATAGTAAATCACCGATTTAGGACCGAATAAATAAGTCATTGCTCTATCTCCATAATAAGACCAACTAATGGCAGTACTAAAAGCAAATAGAAGTAATCCTATAGAAACAATGTATTGCCCATAATCTCCAAAAAACCCTCTATTGAAAGCTAAGGCTGTTAAAGGTGCACTATGGACTAAGGACTCTCCAATGAACTTGATTGGTCTATCATCTGATACTTTACCATTTGTAATAGCTACTGAACCTGTAAATACCTCATCGGTTAACAAATCTTCATCTTTATAAATCATAATGTTATCTGCAAAACTTCTACTATGAATAAAGGTGAAATCATCATTGTTTTGGATTTTACCATCTACAACTTCTATTTTCCCTGTATAGGTAGGAAGTTTTTCTTCATCATTAATATGAAGATATATTTTGTTTTTATGTTCTTCATTCGATTCAACATATTGCTTTTCTAATATTTCAATTTCAGAATATTCAAAATTGTTGACATGTTTTTCATTCCAAGCACCTGAAGATAAAAGAACTAATCCTGTAACAGTACATATAATTATAGTATCAATAAATGGCTCTAAGATAGCTACCATTCCTTCTGAAAGTGGTTCGTTTGCTTTTGCCGAAGCGTGAGCAATTGGAGCAGAACCCTGACCCGCTTCATTGGAGAATAATCCTCTGTTTACACCTCTGTTAAATGCATAAGCGATATTTGCACCAATAAATCCGCCAGTGGCAGCAGAACCCGTAAACACATCACCAAAAATGGCGATAAGTGAAGGGATAATGTTTTCGTAATTGAAAAGGATAACTGCAAATGCGCCAATGAAATAAATAATAGCCATTGCCGGTACCAATTTTGAAGTTACTGCTGCAATTCTTTTAATTCCTCCAATGATTACCAATGCTAAAAATACAGCTAATACGGCTCCAGTAAGCATTTGGTCAATTCCAAATGTGGCTAACATAGTGCTGGAGATACTATTGATTTGTGGCAAACTACCAGTTCCAAATGATGATAAAACGGTTGCAAATGCAAAGATCGCAGCTAACCATTTCATATTCACTTTTTTACCTTTAAGTGTGAAATTGGCATTTTTCATGTAGTACATTGGGCCACCGGCCATAGTACCATCACTTAATTTGGTTCTGTACTTATGCGAAAGCGAAACTTCCACAAATTTTGTACACATACCAATTGCTGCTGTAACTAGCATCCAGAATAAGGCTGCAGGTCCTCCTAAGTGGATGGCGAACGCTACACCCGCAATGTTTCCAGTTCCTACTGTTCCTGATAATGCTGTAGCTAAAGCTTGAAAGTGAGAAGTATCACCTGGTAAATCTTTTCTATCAAATTTTCCGCTAACGATTTTTAAAGCGTGCTTGAAAAAGCGAATTTGAGGGAATTTTAAATAGAAGGTGAAAAATAAACCCGTACCTAATAGGGCATAAGGAAACCATGTTGCGCTTCCTATAAAACTGTCAATAAAGATCAGGAAATTATTTACTTCTTGCATAAAGCTTATAGTTCAATCAGTCAATTTTTTTTGAGAATGGGGACAAAACTAACAAATTTTAATTTAGATAATAGATTTGATGCCACTGTTTTTATAATTGGCAATAAGAAATGATGAGTTTATGTTGTTTTACATAAGTTTATTTGGTTAATTCTAGAACAATGATAATTCAAATAAGTACACATATTTTTCTATTTAACTGAATTGAGTATATATTTGACTAAATCTTATAATTGCATAAACAGAACCATGAAGCACTTACTTATTTTCAGTTTAATTTTCATTAACCCTTTGTTAACTCAAGCTCAATTTGAATTGGATAGCTTAAAACAGAAGTGGAAAGATGTTGGCAGAGAGTCCATAGAAGGAGTATATTCTTTATCCGCAAACAACAGATCCTATTCCATTGCTTTAGCTAAAGAGAATGATGTATATAAATTGGTGTATCTCGAAGGAAGCTTAGATAATTGGGTTTATGGCGATTTAAAAGGAATGATTGCAAAATCCGAGGAAATGTATGAAGGTAGATGGAATGCAGGAAAACCAACTAAACCGAATTTGGAGGATATTAAAATAGTCTTTGGTAACAAAAAATTTATACTCTATTGGTCTGATTGGTCAATTGATGAATTTAAAATGACATATCCTGAAAAAGCTAAAGAGCCAACAGATATGGATAAGGTATTTATGGATGAAGCTTTCAAACGAGATGAAATTTCTATACCCATCCAAATAAGTGATTCTGGCTCTGTGGAAATTCCGGTGATGATCAATGATGTTTTAAAAATTTATGTTGGCTTAGAAAAAACTTCAAATGAAGTGATAGTTTCAAAAGATATAGCCAAAACACTGATTCAAACCAAAACGCTAGGCTATAAAGAATGGAAAGAGGGGAATTATTATCAGTTTATTGATGAAAATAAACCTTTTGAAGCACCCCATATTTTTAATCTAAATTCTTTAGCTTTCGGAGAAGAACAATTAACTAATCTTGAAGCCGTTATCTCAGAAGATATCTCTAGATCTATGTTGATAAGCTTTGATGTTTTAGAACGTTTTGGAAAAGTGAACATTGATATGGAAAAGATGTTACTTACTATAAAACCTTAATCATGATTTTAAGCCAATATCTCATAATTTTATTTTCATTTATTGTTCAGCCTTCATCTCCTACTCTAGAATTAGAAATAGGAGAGTTCAGAAATACGAAAGGGCATGTTTTGATCTCTATATTCGACAACGCTAATGATTATCCTGAAAATGGAGAAAAAGCATTTGTTAACAAAAAGATCAAAGTAACGCAAAAGACTCATACAATTACCATTGAGGATTTGCCTCAGGGTGAATATGCAGTAGTTTTTCTACATGATGAGAATGATAATGAAGAAATGGATACTAATTTTGTAGGTGCTCCAGAGGAAGGTTATGGTGCAAGCAATGATGCGGTCAATACGTTCAGTGCACCAAAATATGAGGAAGCCAAATTCCTTTTGGAGGGCGAAAAGAAATCTTTGAAATTGAAAATATTTTATTAAATAACGCCTCTTCGGCAATTACACGAGAATCATTGGTGTCAATCTGAAAACCAGAATCAATTGACTATCCTTTGTGTAAATTAATTTTAGAATCCATATAATCTAACCTATGCGTTTAAACTATTTATTGATACTTACCTCATTTTTGATGTTCTCTTGTGGACAAAATGAAGCTCAGAAGGACACACAAGATCCACTTTGGGATTTAGAGCAGCAAGTTTTTGAAAAGGGTGAAAATATTGAAATTGATGAAATCAATAAATCTCTAGAGAAAGCAACCACTATGCGCTTGAGTTGGGCTTACAGTCCCATCACAATAGCCATAAGAGTTGCAGGACAGCAAATGATCAGTCCAGAGGTAAAGATTTTAGCTAAAAGCAAATCGGGCAATGAGTTGATTACACATGCAGTAGTGATGATTGAAAAAAGGAATTTACAGGATGATTCGGTAAAAGACGAATATTACCGAGTTGAATTGAAACTAGGCGGAAGTATTTGGCAAGTGATGGATATCAAAAAAGCTTGGAGTTGTAGAGCTAACAGAGGACATAGTGAAGTGAATTCCGAACTTTGTAAATAAATCCTAATGGCTTCTCGTTTCGATTATTTCTATTTAGTTGAAATTCAATACCTCGGATTTCGTTATCATGGATGGCAGTTTCAGCATGGATTAAAAACCCTTCAGGGAATGCTGGAAAAAACTTTCACATTCCTTTTTAAAGATGAGAAATTCAAAATATTGGGCTCTGGCCGTACAGATGCAATGGTTTCAGCTCAATCTGCCTATTTTGAATTATTCACTAATCAAGAATTAGACTTGGAAGCTTTTCAAAAAGAGTTAGATGAAAATCTTCCGCCTGATATTAAAGTGATCAATATAAAGACAGTTGATAATAAATTCAATGTTATTCAAGATGTAATTCAAAAAACTTACCATTACTATTTTGCTTCCGTGGAAGAGAAATATCCTTTTGCTTCTCCATTTATGAATTGTCTTCAACATCCTTTAGATTTTTCTAAAATGAAAGAGGCAGCAAAACTTTTTGAAGGAGAACGCGAGTTTAAATATTTCATGGTAGGTGAATCTGAAAATAAAAATACAGTTCGTAAAATAAAAGAGAGTAGGATAGAGGAGAATATGGAATTGACTGCCAGTTTTTTTCCGCAAGAGAGCTTTGTGTTTATCGTGACAGGAAAAGGATTTATGCGCTATCAAATTCGCTTGATGATGGGCGCATTGATCAGGGTTGGTAGAAATGAAATTTCCTTGCAAGATCTTGAAAATGCCCTGCAAGGAAACCCTCCTAGTTTTGAGAAATTAAATGCTGCCGCTTCGGGCTTGATGGTGAAAGAGGTTGAATTCAAATAATTTCTATTTCCTCTTGCACTTATTAAGACATGTTTGCGCAGACAGGTATTTTCATAAACTAAGTATTATGTAATTTTTTTTCACTTTGGCTTAAACCTTGATGCCTTTTATAGATAAACTTACTACATAGGCAATTAACAAAGTTTTTCTCCATTTAGAATGTATTTATCACAGTACATTTTATGATAAGCAAGAAGTATTAGTACAATAATGATGTAATATTTATTTGGATTATTAAACTTTATTAAGTTTGTTTACGAAAGTATTAACCAAAAACTTATATAAAGTCATGAAAAAACCTATCAAGACCCTTTTATTAGGGGTGAATATCTCTATTATTATTCCACTTCTTATGATGCTGTTTTGAGTTTTGTACACATTTTTTTTTAATGAAATGTACCTATGAAATAGTCATAAATCCTGCATACCAACCGAAATGAATATAAGGAAGGTTTGTAAAACAGACTTTTGAACTTTGACTATTCCATGAGGTAATTTTAATACAGTTATATACACATGAAACAATTAATTAAATTCATCTTGATTTTATCTATGTTTATCGTAAACTCTTGTAAAGAACAGGATACCCAGACAGATTGTGGTTGTGAGGGGAAAATTCAGTTTACTATAGAAGAAAGTGATGCACAGAGTGGCTTTCTATATATAAACGATGATAACTCAAATGATAATGTACCGGATTATAATTATGGAATATGGTTTCCCAAAGAAAATTGCTCAAACTGCATTCAACGTTTTTTAATATGCAACGACCAATTCATCACTGATATTAAAGAAAATCTAAAATACCCAGGAATAGAGGTTGTTTTTTCTGGGACAGTCAAAAATCTCTGTAATGAGCCTTTTAGACCTGCAGGAACAACTTACAATTATCTATCACTATCTAAAATAGAAAAACTATAAAGAACACACTTACCATCTTACTATTTCTCTTATCGCTCCAAGTTTTTGGACAGGACACCTTAAAATTAATTGGATCTAATCAAAATGAAATGGTTTTCACAACTTCGGCTGAGAAGTATTTATTGCACTTTAAAGAGGAGAGTCAAATAAACATCCAGAAATCTTTCCAAAATAATTTCATATCAATTTCAAATGAATATGCCATTGTGACAGTGGATGATAATCAGTCTATAGCCAGAAAAATCCAATCACTTAAAAACTCAAATACTCAGTCAAACTTATCTCAAGAACCTGTTCTTGTTTACAAAGATGGAATTGAACAAATATTTATTCAAGAAATGATGATTAAATTAAACGGAACAACAACACTTGAGAAGCTATTAAAAAACTTTGAGTATTCCTCAACAGAGAATGATTTTGTTAAAGGTCAATATTTGGTTAAATTCAAAAGTCTTACCACTAGGGAATGGATTGATCCCTTTAAGTTCACAAAGAATGAATGGAATGAATGAAAGTGATGTATATACTGCGGAAGGGGTTAATCACTTGGAGGTGGGGAACCATCCGGAGATGACAGAGATTTTAAATGACATATTCAATAGAACAGACCCGCCATTTACTAGGAATATTAGATAATTATGAAATGTTTATATTTGATTATTGGCTGCATGAGCTTAATAAGCTCATGTAGTTTGTTTAAAGATGAAGATCCAAGTAAAGATTTTTATCAACCACTTTGGGGATACAACTTCAACATAGGCTATTATTCCTCCATTGATCCTATTCTATACAGTGATAAAGTTATTTTCTCAGCTTTAGATGAAAAGAAAAATGACTTTTCAGCAAATAGTACACTTGAAGCCTTTGATAAAGAGGAAGGAAATTTGATTTGGAGATGGGATAATAATATTCCCGTTCAGTATGATAAATTTTTAAATATACATGAATATTATATTAATAATCAAGTATTATATATTTCATCAGGATGGGAATATGGTATTAATTTGGGTACTGGGGAGACACTATTTGATAATAACCATACCAAATCCAACGGGGTTAGCTTTTATGGTAAAGATAATTGGATCTTCACAAATTTCACCACTAGTGATAACTCATACGAGAGTATTGAATTTACAGAGAGAAATAATTTTGAATGGAAAGTTCTATTAGAAAGTAGAAATAGAGATACTTCTATTTATTATTATAGACATACATTATTTGATGATTTTTTTCCTAATCGAATTTATTTCCCTTATACCAAATGGAACGGTGAAGAAAGCAGACCAAATCTTCTCATTTATGATTTTGAAAATAAAAAAGTAATTCTTGATGAACCCATTTCCATTATGGAAGGCAATCATTTTATTGATAATAAGCCTGTATTAAATGGAAATAAAATTTACCTTCCCATACATGGTTTGGTTGCCTGTATAAATAAAAACACCAGTGAGCTGATATGGCAGAAAAAGGTAAATGGAAATACTTCGGCATCAGGACTTTTATATGCGGGAAATAATTTATTATATGTCAAGGCTGAGTTTGGGTTGTATTGTATTGATCCTGAAAATGGAAATACCCTTTGGAGTAATGAGGGAAGCGGTGAGGGTAATGCCAGTAGGTTGCAGTATCATAACGATGTGATTTACTATATTGGGGGAGCTAAGTTTAATGCTGTTGATGCCAGCACGGGTGAAAAACTTTTGTCTTTTGAAGCTCCTTCTAGGGCGGATGATGATGGTGCTTTCTTTCAAGGAGTAATGACTATCGACCATGAAAATGACAAAATTTATACCGCCAGCTATACACATGCATATTGTTACCCTACTTTGAGATGATATGAAAAGATTTACATTTACTCTTTTGCTTTTAATAACAATTATTACTGCTCAATCAGAGCTCTTTGCACAGTCAAATGTTCCTGATTCTAAATATAAAATGCTGTTTAAGATTAGTTCAGGTTATCCTGGTATTTTGTATTTGGATGAGTTGACACAGCCTACCCGTTATGAACGAGAAGCCATAGTGCCATTATCAGCTCAAATTGATTATGCCTTTTTACCTCGTATTTCTGCCACATTCTACTTCGGCTATGAATATGAAAAAGTCTCTGGAACACTCACTGATTTTCCTGGCCCTACTAAAAGCCTTGTAACAGGTCTTGGTTTAGAGTATCATTTCATTCGAAACCATGACCTTAGATGGATCGATCCTTACGGAGGGATAACCTTCTATTATTACGATACTAATTATATCCCAAAAGGAATTTCACCTGCTTTCAGAATAGGCGCTAACTTTTTTATTTATAAAAATATAGGAGCTAACATTAATGTTGGAGTTGGAGCTGCACTAGTTGAAGCTGGCATTATTTATGGATTAGACTTTTAACTAATTGGGCTAACTTAACATATTTTTTCTGCCCCTCTGTTTGTCCTTTGCGAAATTCTTAGAGATCTCAGTGGTTAATGAAAACAGCCTTAGGCTGTCTTTTTGTTTCTATTGTTTCAAAGTTTAAAATATAGCGTTACAGGTCTAACCAGAAGCGAGAACAAAATAATTAACGAATTGAATTTAAGCCTTAAACAAATCCGAACTTAAATAGCGATCTCCTCGGTCGCAGGTGATGCACACTATAACACCCGATTCAATTTCTTCTGCGATTTGCAATGCAGCATAAAGTGCACCGCCACTGCTCATCCCAGCTAATATGCCTTCTTCTTTCGCCATTCTTTGGGTCATCTTTGTGGCATTTTCTTCACTGATGTCAATAGTTCTATCCACTCTTTCTGCTTCAAATATTTTAGGCAAAAACTCTGGAGACCATCTTCTTATTCCTGGGATTCTAGAACCATCAGTTGGTTGCGTGCCCACAATTTGAATATTGGGATTTTGTTCTTTCAAATAGCGAGAAACGCCCATAATAGTACCAGTTGTCCCCATAGCTGAAACAAAATGCGTTATTTTACCCTTTGTATCATTCCATATTTCAGGACCTGTTGTTTTATAATGCTGTTTGTAATTATCAGGATTTCCAAATTGATTGAGCATATAATACTCTCCCGTTGCGGCCATTTCTTCCGCAACAGTCCTTGAATATTCTATTGTGCCTTCAGCTTTAGTTAAAATAACTTTTGCTCCATAAGCTTCCATGCTTTGAATTCTTTCAGCAGTGGAGTTTTCCGGCATAATTAAAGTCATATGCAAACCTTTCAGTTTAGCAATCATCGCTAAAGCAATCCCTGTATTTCCACTGGTGGCTTCTACCAATTTATCTCCAGCTTTAATATCCCCTCTCTCCAATGCTGCGCCAATCATTCCTAATGCCGCGCGATCCTTTACGCTACCTCCAGGATTCTGCCCTTCCAGTTTGCAATAAATCTTTACATTTTTATTGGTGGGTATGTTTTTCAATTCCACTATGGGAGTATTGCCTACTAGATCTTCTACAAACATATTAGTCTAAATGAGTTTTATGTAAATGCTTATTTTCTGAATCATAATAAAGTCTGGAATGCGGTTCCAGGCTTTTAGTGATCCAACTGTTTCCACCAATGATGCAATGATCTCCAATAATTGTTTTGCCACCTAAAATTGTAGCATTCGCATATATCACTACATTGTTTCCTATTGTTGGATGTCTTTTTTGGCTTGCATTTTCCTTTCTAACACTAGTTGCTCCTAGTGTAACACCCTGATAGATTTTAACATTATTGCCAATATCGGTTGTTTCTCCAATTACAATTCCAGTTCCGTGGTCTACACAAAAATGATCGCCAATTTTCGCTGCCGGATGAATATCTACCCCAGTTTTACTATGAGCATGTTCACTTATGATCCGTGCAATTAAAACATAGCCTGCATTATAAATGCAATGCGCTATTCTATAAGCTGCAATAGCTTTAAATCCTGGATAAGTTTTAATGACTTCTAATCTGCTTTTTGCAGCAGGATCTCCATCGTAAATAGCACTGATATCTTTTTCTAAAGCTGACTTAATTTTGATCAATTCATTGAAAAGAACTTCTTCATCACCAGGATACTTTTTCTGGAGATTTTTACATCGCTTTTCTAAAAGATTATGCCATTCTGCTTTTAATTCAACGTATCTACTTTCTAGTTTAGATTTATCAGATATTTTCTCATTCCCATAATCTGGAAATATAAAGCCCAATAATGCCTCGTAAAATGAAATGATGCTGTCTGGCGAAGGACAGCCCAATGCATTTTGATGTTCTTTGTAAATACTATCTAAAAATTCTTCTTGCATGAATTAGTCTTTAATCTCTTCTCTTCCGTCTGCATGAATGGCAAATCTTCCTTTATTTTTATCATGAACATTTTCGTAAGAAGGCCAAGGCCATCCTCCGAACTCAGTTTTTTGAAATTCCATGATAGTTTCTCTAACCTCAGCAGGATAATTCAATACAAACGGTCCATGTTGAACAACAGGTTCGTTAATTGGTTTGCCTTGAAGCAATAATAATCTTGCTTCTTCATCACCATTTTTTAGCGTAATGTCAGCTCTTGCATCCAGATATGCGCTATGGTAATGCGGAAGATCAGTTTCATTTAACTTAAAATCTTTTCCCTTAAAGAAATATAAGTTTCTATTGATTTTATTTTGGCTAGTTGGTAAAGTGAATTCTGCTCCTGGCTCCATTTTTATATGCCAAATAGCCACTTCATTTTCTGGATTTGCTGCCCAAGAATCAGGAGCTGGTTTTGGAGCGGCTGCGTCCTCAATTTTACCTGCCATTACTTCAATCTCAGTTGATTTGCCATTAGTATCTTTATGTTTGTAAACTGGAATAGTATCTTTCCAAAGCATGGCAAAGTGAGGCTCTACCTTTTTGCTGTCTCTTGGTAAGTTCAACCATATCTGAAAAAGCTCTAATGGGTTTTCTTCATTTTCCTTTAGTAAGGGAAACATTTCAGAGTGTTGTACTCCTTTTCCAGCAGTCATCCATTGTACATCTCCGTTTCCAAATCTACCCGCAGCTCCTAATGAATCAGAGTGGTCAACTAAACCTTTTCTAACGGCTGTTACGGTTTCAAAACCACAATGCGGATGTGCTGGGAAGCCAGGAACTTTACTTCCATGATACATCCTCCATCCATCTTTTATGGTGAAATCTTGTCCTATCATTCTGCCATCTAAAGAAGCGGCAGGTCCCAAATCTTTATTTCCCTTAGGGAAGAAATCCTCATGATGAACACAAAACAAAAAGGGGTCTTGTGTTTGCCAAGGGAAGCTTAGTTTTTCTATTTTATTGATTCCTGAATTTTCCATGTAGCTACAACGATAATTATCTAATTATTGTTGATGAAAAATGATGTCATTTATGAATTAGAAGGTAATTTTTCTCCACAATTATGACAAAATTTTGCGAAATCACCATGTTGCTTAGCTCCACAGTGGTTGCAGCTTCTATTATCAACCTTAAATCTATTTCTATTCATTTCAGAAGTTACAATTCCAGTGGGTACTGCTATTATTCCATAGCCCATGATCATAATAAAAGAGGCAACAACTTGTCCTAATGGAGTGATAGGGGCAATATCTCCATAACCAACAGTAGTAAGTGTTACGATTGACCAATAAATTCCTTTAGGAATATCAGTGAAACCACTTTCAGGTGGTTCAATCAAATACATAATCGCGCCCATTATGGAAACTAAAATAAGTACTGTGGCAATAAACAGCGTGATCTTCTTTCTACTTGCTAATAGCGCGTTTGAAAGTTGAGAAGCTTCCCCTAAATATTGTGTGAGTTTGAATATTCGAAAAATCCTTAATAATCTAAGTCCTCTAATAATCATTAAAGACTGAGCACCCACAAAAACAAAAGCTAATAATGAAGGAAGAATTGACAGCAAATCTACTACACCAAAAAAGCTTTTTATGTAGTGCCAAGGCTTTTTTACAATGATTATTCTTAAGAAATATTCGATTAGAAAAAAACCTGTGAATATCCATTCAGCCCATAAAAAGTAAGTTCCATAGTTCAGTCGAATTCTACCCACACTTTCCAACACAACAGCCAATACGCTAAGGAAAATGGCTACTAATAAAAATGCATCAAAGAATTTACCCCAAAAGGTATCCGCCTTAAAAATAATGTTAAAGGTTTTTTCTTTCCATTTAGCACTGGTGTTCGCCTGTTCTTCCATATGTAAACTTTGATTATCTAAAATGTAATATTTTAATTGAAATATTATTCAAACTTTATAGTAGTTATAGTGTTTATTTTATAAAAATTATAACTTATATTTATTTGACTAGACATTAAATATAAGTTTTAGCTAAACATTGTTAAGTGAAATCACTATTAATAACCTTATTATTATCATTTATAATCCCTTCAACTTTATTAGGACAAGCTAAAAGTAATAATACTTTGCCTGAAAAATCAATTAATTATGGAATTGATAAAACCTATGAGCCTTATGAATTTGTAAATAATGAGGGTGAAGCTGCTGGTTTTAATGTTGATATTATAAAAGCAATTGGAAAAGAACTCAATTGGGAAGTTAAAGTTTATCCAGATGACTGGAAAGTAATAAGAGATAAATTGGAAAGCACAAATGAATTAGATGTAGCGACCTATTTTAAATCAGCAGGCAGGGAAGATAAAGTGTTGTTTTCAAGTCCCATCAGTTTAGTGTATTATTCCATTTTCACCCGGTCAGATAAAGAGCCTGTTGAAGATTTATTTAGTTTGTCAGGCAAAAAGGTGGCTATTCAAGAAGTTACAATAGTTGAAGAGTATTTTGATCAATTAGGCTTCTTAGATTTGAAGGAGCTTCAAACTTACTCTTCAGAATCCGAGGCTATAGATGCTGTAGTTAGAGGAGAAGCAGATTGTGCTATTACGTCCTTTATGACTACCAATTATAAGATGGAATTTGAAAACATTAAAAATATTCAATCTTCCAGCGACCCTGTTTTCATCACTGAATACTGCTTTGTGGTTAATAAAAAGGATTCCGCTATGCTTGACTCTTTAAACTGGGGATTAAGATTGGTGAAAGCATCAGGCGAATATGATCAATTATTTCAAAAATGGTTAACTCCCAAGAAAGGATGGTGGTCTCAGTATCAAGATATGGTCATCATGGTATTTGTCATTTTCTTATTGTTGTCGATAATGGCAGTGATCTATATCTATTCATTGCGAAATTTAGTTAAGAAAAAATCTCAGTTAATTAAAAATGAAATACAAACTAGAACAGAAACGGAATGGGAGCTCATAGAAAGTGAGAATTTAAGAAAGAAAATGGAGGATTTCACTTCCGTAATGCTTGTTGAGACTGATTTAGAACATAATATTACGCAAGCGCCTAAATTGTTTCATTCAATTTTGGGGTTTGATGAGGAAGATATTTTGGGAGTCAATATCCATCAATTGTTAAATGTTAAATCTGTAACAAAAGATAAAGAGATTAAAAGTGTTTTAATGAATAAGGAGTTTCCATATTTAGATGCTGAATATGAATTTAAATCTAGTTCCAATATTCCTGTTTGGATGGAAAGTAGTACTTCGCTTCTATATGATGAGAAAAAAAGAATAAAAGGATTTAAACAATTCTTAAAAGATATCACTCCACTAAAACAAGCAAATTTAAATTTGAAAGACTTAAACGCTGAGTTAGCTAATTTTATGTATAAGACTTCTCATGATGTTAGAGGCCCAATTGCTAACGTTTTAGGTTTGGTGAATTTAGGGAAAATGACTTCTAAAGATAAAGAGATTACAAGCTATTTTGGACTGATTGATAAAAGTGTTCAAAAGCTTGAACACATCTTTAACGATTTTAAAGAGGTAAGCTTTATTCTTCATGGAGATTTGAATATTACTACTTTTGGTTTGAAGGAATTAATAGATGAGGTTTCTAATTCTGTGTTTTTGAAGCGAAATAAAGATATCAATAAGGCAAGGATTAAAGTTAAGATAAATTCAGAATCCAATTTTATAACTTCCGACAGAGCTTTACTTAAAAGATTGTTTTATCAATTAATAGAGAATGTTTTTGAACATAATAACTACTACGATACTGAATTGAAAATTATTTTTGAAAAAGATAATTCATCGCAGTATAAGATTTATTTCGCTGATAATGGAGTAGGTATACCTGATGATCTTCAACATAAAGTTTTTGAAGTATTCTTTAAAGGAAAAAGAAGTGATATAAATATTGGAATGGGACTTTATATGGCAAAAAAAGTAGTCTCAAGGCTAGGTGGTGAATTAAATTTACAAAGTGAAATTGATTCAGGGACGACTATCGAAGTCATTTTACCAGTTAGACAAATGGCTGAGAATTTAAATTATAATTGAATTATTTAGGAATAGAAAATGAGAAGATAGTCCCTTTTCCTTCTTCACTTTTCACCCATATTTCACCACCATTTTTCTCTACAAATTCTTTACATAAAATAAGTCCTAAACCAGTTCCTTTTTCTTTTGCTGTTCCCTGAGTTGAATGTTTTGTATCTATTCTGAAAATTTTATTAGCAACCTCTTTCGGCATACCAACACCATTGTCAGCTATTTTTACTACATAACGATTTTTTTCTTCTACTACTCCCATTTTAATTTGTCCACCTTCTTCAGTGAATTTAATTGCGTTTGACAACAAATTTCTAATTACTGTGGTGATGGAGTTAGGATGAGCTTTTGCCGTTATGGATTTAGTATTTTTAACTTCAATGTTGATGTTTTTATTTTCTGCCTGTTTCTCTAGTAATTTTTTATTTTCATTCAATGTTTCAATAAGATCAAATTCTTCAGCGGTAAATTCTATATTTCCTGTCTGAGATCGAGACCATTGTAATAGGTTTTCCAATAAAGTAAAAAGATTTTTAATGGATTTATCTAAGTCTTTAGCTAACATTTGAATCTCTTCAGTACTCAAACTGCTAGTATGGTTCATCAATAGACCAGAGAAGGAGGTTAGCGAGTTTAAAGGACCTTTTAAATCATGACTGATAATAGAAAAGAATTTGTCTTTTGTTGCATTTAAGTCCTCTAATTCATCATTTTGAGCTTTTACTTTTAGGTTTGCTGCTTTTAGCCTAGAATTATTTTTTCTCTGTACTATAAATAGTGTCAGAATTAACAATAGGATTATGGCTATTAGTGCCACCATAATGATCAAGAAATTTTTGAATCTTTTCTCTTCTTCAAGTTCAAACTCCTTTTGAATTCTATTTAATTCTAATTGGTCAATTAAGCTTTGTTTTTGATTGATGGAGTATCGACTTTGCATTTTTAAAATACTTCTATCATTTTTCTCCTTTTGAAGAAAATCATCTAAGGCTTTGAATAATTCACTATAATCAAGCGCGTTCTTATAATCTCCTAAATCTTTATAAGTTTTGCTTAATAATGCATAAGTCTCCTGAACTAACTCTTGATTTTGTGAGCTCTGCGCCAATGGATTAGCTAATCTTAAATTAGCTAATGCTCTTTCAGCATTGTTTTTTTTCAAATAATATCGACCAACAGAATTATATAAAGCAGCTAACTGTGCTTCTGCATTTTTTATGTCTGTTAAGATATCTAGTGCAACCACATAATTTTCATAAGCTTTTTCGGAATTATCTTGCATCAAATATATGTCGCCTATGGCATTTAAGCATTCTGCTTCTTGCAAGGGTGATTTTATTCTCCTGTAAGTATCTAGAGCATTTTTATAATGAATTAAAGCTTTATCATATACATTTTCATTAGCATATATATCTGCTAAATCCGTATGAGCTTTTGCTTCAATTTTAGGTATTCTCTCTGCTTTGGCATATTGAAGAATATTTTGATGCTGTTCTATGGATTTACCTGTTTCTCCGGTGGCATAATAAGTATAACCTAAATTCTGATTGATATAAAGTCTGAGAGGAGGGATGTTGTAGTTTCTAAGTAGATTAGAAGCTTTTTCCAAAAACTCTTTACCATAATAATAATCTTCTACTTGTTCAAAAAGTTGATAAAAGCCGATATAGGTGAAAATTAAAGCTGATTCATTTTCTGTTGATTCATCTATTTCTAATGCTCTTATGAGCAGTGCCATCGCTTTTTCCAGATTGTTGGTTTTATGGATATGGATGAAAGCTAGCTCTTTTGAAATTTTACTTTCAATATCATTCCTGTCAATGTCCTTTGCAGATTGTAATTTTTCTTGTTTGTTTTCAAGTAATTCTTCTGCATTTGCTGTAGAAATGTGTTCTTCTAATGCCTTAAACCAATTCCAATCAGAAACAATAGTAGAATTCTGTGCATGCAGATAGCAGGTTGAAATGGAAAAAAACGTAAGTATTAAAATCGCTTTCTTAGACATTATGAATTAACATTAAATATCAAATTAAGCAAAATAATTCTGATAGTAAGTATTAGGTAAAGTGTTTTTTGACTAAAAGTCAAGATTTTTTGTATTGAATCAATCATGTTGATTTTTGATTCTAAAATGGCTTAGATTTATTTTAATTAGCGATTTTGAAGGTTATTCTTTAAAGCTAAATTATAGCCTGAGTCTAAAAGTTGATAAAAAATGTAATTAATTTAATAATAGATTTTAAATTTTAGATTAATGGGCTTATATTTGAATGTAAGATATTTAAACGCTTTCGACATGAAGAGACTTCTATTAGTTATTTTATCAGCATTATTTATTGGAGCATGTGCTCAAAAAACATGTCCAACTTATTCTTCTAATGATTTGAATATAGAACAAGAATCTAATATAGAAGATCAATCTGTTTGATCTTCCTTTAATATTATTCAATATACTTTTTTACGTCCTGAGCAGTAATTTTATCAGCTCCTAAAATTATTAGTCTCTCTACTACATTCCGAAGTTCACGAATATTACCACTCCAATTATATTCCTTTAATTGATTAAGTGCATCTTTATCGATTGATTTTTTCTTTGATCCGTGTTCTTCTGCTATATCACTTAAAAACCTTTCTACCAACTCGGGAATATCATCTTTTCTATCTTTCAATGGAGGGACATTGATTCTGATCACGCTTAATCTATGGAATAAATCTTCTCGAAATTCACCATTTTCAATAGCATCTTTAAGGTTCTTATTGGTAGCGGCAATAATTCTCACATCCACTTTTATGTCCTTATCTCCACCAACTCTATTGATTTTATTTTCTTGTAATGCTCGTAATACTTTTGCTTGAGCAGACAATGGCATATCACCAATTTCATCTAGAAATAAGGTTCCGCCAGTGGCTTGTTCAAATTTGCCAATTCTCTGCTTCACTGCTGATGTAAAAGATCCTTTTTCATGTCCAAACAATTCGCTTTCTATTAATTCAGATGGGATTGCAGCACAGTTGACCTCCACCATTGAAGATTTACCTCTTTCACTTTGTTCATGGATTTGTCTTGCAACCAATTCTTTACCAGTTCCATTCTCGCCTATGATCAACACTCTAGCATCAGTAGGAGCTACTTTAGCAATCGTATCTTTCACTTCTTCCAATTCCTTGGATGTGCCTATCATTTCATATTTCTTAGAAACTTTCTTTCTGAGCGTTTTAGTTTCAGCCATCAAATTTGACTTATCTAAAGCATTTCTAACAGATACCAATAATCTATTTAAATCAGGGGGTTTGGAAATGAAATCGAAGGCCCCTTTTTTAGTAGCTTCAACTGCATTATCAATAGTTCCGTGAGCAGAAATCATGATAAAAGGAATCTCTATGCCTTTATCATAAACAGCATTGAGCAATTCCATACCATCCATTTTAGGCATTTTAATGTCACAAAGGACAAGGTCGTAATGTTCGCTTTCAATTTTTTTCAAACCTTCAGCACCATTTGCTACTTCCTCTACTTGATATTTTTCGTATTCCAGTATTTCCTTCAATGTTTGGCGAATACTGGCTTCATCATCGATCAATAGTATTTTGGACATGTTCTTCAATTTTGGATAGTTTTCAATATAAATTAAAAAATTGCAAGCCTATAAGCCGAGTTCTGTCCACTCTCAAATAAATTTGAAAGTGCTCTTATCATTTATCTAACGCAGTCTACCCCTTTTTACCATCCCGATTGAATCAAGATTTTCGGACGAGCAGCCCTTATCCCACAGCTATAAATAGATGTGGAAGCAAAAATGTATGTGACCTTACAACCCGAAAGGTTTACCGTGCACTCGAATATTACTATCCGAGACGGTGGGCTCTTACCCCACCTTTTCACTATGACCTCAACGACAAGCGTTAAGGCTACTTGTTTTCTGTGGCACTATCTGTTCCTGATTTTAACGTCAAGACCCTTGGTTTCTCAAGGTACGGTGCTCTGTGTTGCTCGGACTTTCCTCCCTCCGATAAATCGAAGAGCGATAAGACGGCTTGCAATTTTATAATTAAATCTTATTGACAAAAATAAGACCAAAAAATGGATTTGGAAGTGTGGCTAGGTGAATTATTAGTCGAAATTAATAAATTGAAAAAAGGGGGCAAGCTTAGTGTACGTCTTGCCCTGTTAATTTATGCTCCCAAGCATCTGCTACAGTAGCAACTTCTTCGATAATATCTTTTAAAACTCCTTCAGTTGCGCTTTCTTCTAATATGGCCGCTTCAACTCTAATGAAATCATCAACTAGAACAAAACGAGCAGAACAAAATGTAGCATTTGCTCTGATCAAATTCTCTAAGTTAATGGCTGTATTAAATTCACATACTTTAGATGTAAATTCTATACTAGGTTTATTGGTTATATCACTCTTTTTCAGAGTACCTAGCACTGCTTGATATCTGTTTCCGCCTAAAGGATAAATAACTACTGACTTATTAGTGTCATACTCTTGGAATTGTCCACCCACTTCATTGGCATAAGATTCCATAAATTCATTGAAGTTCATAAGGCTGTTATTAATAAATTTTCATAGTCCAATTATATATGATTCCTCAATTAAGGAGATTCATATAATAACAAATTTAGTAAAATATTGTATAAAATTTAGATATAATTTTATTTAATCTTTACTAATGTTGCGCCATAGCCAAATTTTTCTTTGTGCGTATCTTTAAAAAACTGAATATTATGATGTTGCGATAATTGCTTGTGAATATTATTTCTCAAAACTCCATTTCCAACACCATGAATAAAAATAATTTCATCCAAGCCTGCCATAAAAGCTTCATTGAGTTTCTCCTCAAATTTTGATAGTTGAATTTGCAAAATATCCTCCTTAGGTAAATTTTCATAATAAGGATCAATGGTTTCAATATGCAAGTCTATTTCTGGTATTGTTGTGTTACTTTTTTCACTACTTCTATAACTTGCTGTTTCTTCTTTTCCTTTAAAAAAGCTGTCTTTTAATTTTTCTACGTCAATTTTTTCAGGTTCAATTGTTTCTTTTGAAGATTGATTTAAGGGAATCAAGTAGCCTTTTTTATTTAAAAAGGGAATGTCGGTTTTGTCTTTTTGAAAATGCTTAGCTTTTATTTTCACTGTGATTTTTTCTGGCCTCATAGGTATAGACCATTTACTGTTTTCAGTTAAAATCGTAAATGAAAGGGGAGCCCATGTAATGAGGTGATCCATATTTCTTTCGGTGATTTTACTAAATTTTTCAGCAAATATTTTCTCAGATAATATGGTTTTCTCTTCATTTTTCCCATTTATTTCATTTGCCATTATCAGAATATCCGCCTTAGATGGGTTTAAGAAATATATACTGTTTAAATGATCATTCAATGGGATAATGGCTAAGTGAAAGCCTTTCAATTGGTTAGGCTGTTCGTAAACCGTTTTTTGTTTATTTGGCTTTTGACTTTCGTATTTCGGCATGTCAAAAGCTGTACTTTCATCAGATGAAACCACCACCAATTCAGATTCCAATACTGGAATAGCAAAACCATCTTCAATTTCCACTTCCACTAAAGATTTGTCCAGCATTTTCACAACTATGCCTTCTTCAGTGCCTTTCATCAATCTTACTCTATCGCCTATTTGCATGATTTTTCTACTTTTAAAAATATAAAGGATGCAAAACTACGTCTTTTCCATTCCATTCTATTGCTGGGAACGGAATTTTAACCTTATTGATTAGATTGAACATAATTTTTATCCATTTCCGTTCTATTTCAATTTTACTTAGATTTAAATCCATGCTCATTAACCATTGTCTGTTAGTAGTGTATCCGTTTTCCATGTTATCTTGAGGACTGCCATATACCATCTGATTTCCACTGTAACCAATGGAAAATTGCATCCAATTTGGAAATCTATTGTTTTTACTGAAAATATTAAAATCAGTACTTAGCCAATAAGTCTGGCCATTATAATCCTTAATTAACTGTTCTATATAATTATTTCCTAGTGTATTCGGTCTTAAATTGGCATAAGGACTTGGTGAAAATGAGAATTTGGGATAAATGTAATTCTGATCAAATAAAAACTGCTGATAGGGGAGGAAAGCCCCAATAGTATTAGCTAAAGCATCTCCCCAAGAAGCTCCATAGCTTTTAGAAAAACCATCAAAAATTTCTATTGGAAGCATCATGGCAGTAGAACTTATGCTACTATAAAGCATAGCTTTTTGAGGATCTATTCCTGTACTTCTCAATAATTGATAATTTATATCTGTAAGATGATAGGCGGTATAAACATGCCCAAGCTTATCCATTTGTAGCCATTGCTTATTGTCATTGAAGAACTGAAAGGGTTGTGATTCACCATCTTTATACCAAAGCAATCCTAAGCCAGTCATTCCGCCAGTATATAACACACTTTCAGCTAAAATGATATTTCTTAGCTGTTTTTTGTCAATGCTATCTTTTTGAATCTGGGCATGGACTGAATTTTGGAATAATACAATTACTGAAAAGGCTAAAAGCAATATCCTCATGATCCAAAATTAGGGATATTTATATATTAAGCATTGTCCAAAGCAGATTTGTAAGTATCCAATGCACGTTGCCTCGCTTCTTTATGGTCTACCATGGGTTCAGGATATTCAGAAGTATTCACTTCAGGCACCCATTTTTTGATATAGGCTTTATTTTTATCGAATTTATCAGTTTGACTGTAAGGATTGAAAATTCTGAAATAAGGTTGAGCATCCGTTCCAGTTCCTGCCGCCCATTGCCAGCCTCCATTATTAGAAGCCAGTTCGTAATCCAATAATTTTTCTGCAAAATAGGCTTCTCCCCATCTCCAGTCAATTAATAAATGCTTAGTCAAAAAACTTGCGGTTATCATTCGCACTCTGTTGTGCATATAGCCTGTTTGATTCAACTCTCGCATACCAGCATCTACAATTGGATAGCCCGTTTTACCTTCACACCATTTCTGGAAATCTTCTTTGTTGTTTCTCCAAGGAATAGTATCATATTTTGCCTTAAATGCTTTGTCAACTACATGAGGAAAATTAGCTAGGATCATACTGTAAAAATCTCGCCAGATTAATTCATTGAGCCAAGTGTCATTTAGTTTTTGGGCATGAGAAACTGCTTCACGAATGCTAATCGTTCCAAATCTTAAATGAATTCCTAACCGACTAGTCCCATTTTTTGCTGGAAAATCACGCAACTCATCATATCTCTTAATAATGCTTTTATCATATTCTTTTTGAGGAATTGGGACATCTGACTTCTTAAACCCAATATCTTCCAAACTCGGTAATTTGGATTCAAATTGATGAAAGTTCTCTTTCTTTACAGAAATCTTATATGGATGAATATGACCTGATTCTAGCTTTTCTAGCCATTTGTTTTTGAAAGGTGTGAAGACTTTATAAGGTTCATTACCACCAGTTAAGATTTCATCTTTTTCAAAGATCACATGATCTTTAAAATCATAAAATCCAATATCTTTCTGTTGTAAAATATTATCGATTTTTTTGTCTCTTTCTAAAGCGTAAGGTTCATAATCTCTATTGGTGAATACAGATTGAATATCATATTCCTCCATTAGTGATTTATAGATTTCTTCTGGTTTTCCATGCTGGACTAAAACGCCTGAGTCGATTTCCTTGAGTTTTTTATCAATTTTAGTTAATTGATCATGGATGAAATTAACTCGTGCATCAGATTTATCTTTCAGATCCTCTAAAATTTCCGAATCAAAAATAAAGAGTGGAAGTACGGGGGTGTTTTCTTGCAATGCATAATATAATGCAGTGTTATCATAAAGTCTTAGATCTCTTCTGAACCAGAATATTGAAATTTTATCCACAGTAATTTCGTTTGTTTGGAAGTTTAACTTATCAAGTTAAGATAAGTTTTTCATTGGATTAAAATTTACCCCGAAGCTTATTTGTTTGGCAGAAAATTCGGCCTGCACCCACTCAACGGGATCAGTGCGCTGCCTTTCCTCAATTATAAGTTGGTCATGGATCGTTTTATTATTTTGAATTTTCATCCTCTTCTCTCAAAACCGCATCAGTATTAATTTTTTGTGGTTCTTCCTTCTTATCCTCAGATTCTTCCTTTTTATCCTTTTTAGTATTTTCAAATACTTCTCTCAATTGATCGAAACTTGTAACGTGAACCAAACTAACACCTGTACTGGTGGAGGCAGTATTTGTATTGTTAATCCTGTCTAGCGTGTTGAAATTGGTTCTATTGTAGATTTTAGCCCTTAGTTTTCCATCTCGAGTTAACAAATATTCAACAGACCAATCGCCTAATATGCCCAGAATTTCTTGGTTTACATTTTCAGTTTCTCCTTGAGTAAATCCACCATCGCGGGTAATTCTTAATCTTCCGCCCAGAAAGCTGTAGGATAACCTTAACTGAAAGGTATTGAATTGATCTTCATCAAAAGAACCTAAATCTACGTCAATTTCAAGATTTTCATCTATTTGCGTTACCCAATAACTTAATTGGTTGGAGAGGAACTCACTTACAGAATTACCGACCGATCCACTTACTGCAAAGGAAGCTCTAGGAGACAATCTTCTTAAGATAATTAAGCTAAACACTTGTCTTTTCATTTCTTGCTCATCTGCATCCAATTCTGCCTCAAAAGCTGTGACGCTGGTTCTCAGTGGGAAAGTTGTCCTTGCTTCAGTAATAATTTGATCAGGGTAATCTGAGAAATTAATATCAAAATCTACCTCAGGTTGCAATAGATCCCCATCTAAATACAAAAGAACTTTAGCTGGGTATCTTCTTTTTAGTTCTGGTGAATTAGCAAGAGAGGAATCTTGTCCCATATTAACAATTGGCAATAAAGATACATTTTGTTCATAAACTGCTTGAATATCGAGGTTTGCTTTGTAAGGGTCTCCGTCCCAAGTAATCTGACTACCTTGTTGAATACTAAATTCTTTATTGATAATATTATAAAGTGTGAAATTATAGCCACCCTCAGTTAGCGTATAATCTCCTATCATAGAAAACGCACCATTGGTATCTATATTCATGCTGAGTTTACCATTTCCTCTACCACGAATAATATCACCAGATTTGATATCGAAAATGATTTCTGCATAGGCGTCTGGCGTAAGCTCTAAGTCAAAATTCATGGTTACACCTTTAATATCAACTTCTTCTACTCTATTGATTTCTTGGGTCTTGTTATTAGCAGTATCCTTAATATTGATAAAATGAATATATTCTTCACGCTCGACAGTTGATGTACTTTCTACCGGAATGAAGATTCTTGTGCCGTTTTCTGATTTTGCTTGAGCATCTATGGTGAGGTTTCCAACACTGCCCGAAAATGTTACAGTACCACTTACAAATGCAGTACCATAATATAATTCATTATCTCTCGCAGAAGTATTAAGTACTTTTAATTCATTCATATTCCCCATCAAATCTAATCTCAGATCAGTAAAGCCATCATGTAGGAGGTCGCCATTTAAATAGCCATTATTTCCTTGATCATCTGTGAGTTGAATGTTTTCAAAAGTAACTTTTTCTTGGTTGAAATTGATATTACCTGTATAATCATAATAGGTATTGAGGTAATTTACTCTTATTCCTCCATTAGAAATTTTTCCAGTCCCATTCACTATTGGTCTGTTAATATTGCCTGTAATTTGAAATTCTCCGTCTATTTCACCTCTCATATCGGAGAAAATAGTGTTGATGAATGGTTCGACTATTACCAAATTGGTCTTTCTTAATTTGGCTTTAAGGTCTAATGGATTTACCTTAACGGAGGGAGCATAAGTGCCGTCTACCTTGATGATATCTTGGTTTTGACGCTGAACTGTATAGTTCATCAATAATTTCTTTTCCTCTGGCTGCCAACTAGAAAAGCCGCTGATGTTTCCAATTAAAAATTCGTCTAAATAGAAATCAAGAAGACTCAATTCAGTTGAAAGCAAAAATTGATTTTGGAAATTTTGAATATCAATAAATCCATTTGCTGTACCTTTAAAATCATGTTGTTCTACTAATTCGTTGATGTTTTCAACATTGAAACTGTCAATTTCAATTAGTAATGATTTGGTGGAATCTTTTGAGAGTTCACCATTTGCAATTATTCGTTCATCATTTGATGCAATACCAAAATTTTTAAATATATAATTACCACTACTTATTTTTAAATTATTGTTATCGACAAAACCCCAATTTTTTGAAAATACTTCTATATCTGATTTTTCTATTGATAGATTTAAACTATCCTCCAAAAACTCTAAATTACCACTAATATTAAGATGATTTTCGCTCTGAGCTTGTTCTAAAAAGGAACTAAAGTTTATTTCTCTACCTGTCCAATATAGTTCCATATTCAGATTTTCACTCTGAAGGTTGGTGTTTAATTGTTGGTTTGCTGAATTTATAAACCCAATACCTAATACATTCTGACTTAAATGATATTTACTAAAATTAAGGTCAATTGTATTTTCTGAGAAGATATAATTATCATACTTAATTGAGTCGAATGAAGATTCAATAAAAATAGTACTGTTTTCTCCATTTTGGAATTGTCCTTTAATTTTAGCTCCTTTTTCCACATATAATTTCGGTATAAATAGATTTATCAAAGGGTTTATTTCTTTGATAAGAAAGTCGAAATTTACAGTATACTCCTCTAAATTTACAGTAGTGTCAATTACCTCATAGTAATTTTTAATCTTATTTTGATCATTTTCAATATTGAGTTGATATTCTTTAACTGTTCTAAACAAATCTTTTTGAAGCTGAGTGAATTGATATCCACCATCAATATTGGCTCTAAAGAGGTCAGAATTAATTTTTAGTTTTCTATTTCCATTTTGATTGGATGTATTGACATTTAAAGAATCTAATTGTAATGAGTTTCCTCTATAAACAGCATAAATTTTTTGTAAGGAAGTAGTCCCTTCTATGCTGTCAAGTTCTATTCCACTTCCATTAAGAGTTCCTTTTGCAGTTAAAATGAAATCTTCCTTCGTAATATTTAAATCCTTAAAGTTAATAGTGTCTAAATCTGCTGTTACATTTATTAAATTTTTATTTTTTCTTAAATCAATTGATCCATCCATCTGAAATTTTAAAAGAGGGTCATTGATTTTTAGTTTTCCATTAAAAAACTCTGAAGCTAATTCTGCATTTGTGGTGATGTTTTGATATTCATATCCATTAATTCCTATTAAATTAATATTAGCATTAAGGTTCAGTTTAGCTGTTTCTAATGTGAAACCACTACCTTGAATATTACCTGTCATTTGTACTTTTTGGAAAATTGAATCGGCATCCATAAATTTTCCTAAATCAAAATTAAAGGTAGAAAGACTTCCTTTATAGGTTGATTTTCTTGAATCCTTATCAATTTTAAGGTTTAAATCAGATTCTACCCTTCCTAATGGAGAAGTAAAGACTCCATCGGCAACAAAATCGGTGGGGAATCCTATGAAGCTCCCTCTAAAATTCGTGATACCAAAATTTTGAATTCTTTGGTATGAAAGACTGTCATTTACATATTGCTTAAGATCAGCTGGCGTTAATGAAGAGTTGGTTAGGTCTAAATCTATAAAGGATTCAGAAAAATTGGGCAATCCGTCAATTCTAATGTCTCCTTGTATAAAACTTGAATTTCCAAATTTCATGTTTAAATCATTGGCTTTAAATCTTTTAACCTTTCCATTAAAATTTCCTGAAAGATTAATCTTGTCCTCATATTTTTTAATATAGGGTGCAAATAGTGCAAGATCTTCTGTAAAAATCACTGAGTTTTTGAAGTTGGCATTTATATTGACCGAATCTATGATATAAGAAAGATCATTGATGCTGTTGTAATTAAATACAATTGAATCAGCAATAGTGCTTTTGTTTACTTCTAAATTTAATTCAGTTAATGAAAGCCTGCTTTGAGATATTTCAAAATTAGAATTCAAATGATGGATAGTTAAGTCTGTCACTGAATCTACAGCTGAGAGCTGGTTTATTTGCATTTGAATAGTGTCAGCTCTGCTTGATAAATTATTTAAATCTGCATTTAAGTCATGTAAAACAAATTGATTGTAATTAAAGCCATCTTTAATGCTATCGCTATCTAAATTGGCAACTCCTAAAATTATATTTGAAAGTGTTGCTTCACGAATTAAAAGGTTTTTGGCTTTGCTTCTTGAACTGTCCTTTTTAGGTGCGGATAAATTCCTGATTGCTTCAACCAAATAATCGATATTAAAATAATTATCTCCTTTTTGCCTAATCAACATAACTCGGCCATCTTCCAATCTCAGATTATCAAAAAGAATACTTTCATCATTGATAAGTTGTTTAATGTCATAATCAATCCAAATCGATTTAAGTTCTATAAAATTACTTTTATCCTTATTCTTAATATGTAGACCTGTTAATGTGATTTGATCAAACCATTCGATATTTATTTTTTCAATGCTGATTTCAAAACCTAACTTTTCACTCAAATATTCACTTCCATATTGAGCTACTCTGGTTTGCACCGCAGAGGACTGCATGGCTAAAACCAGAACACTCATCGAAAAAAAAAGGACAAGGAACACCCATAATATTGCTTTTGCAATACCTTTTTTAATACCTTGCGTTATATTTTGCTCCTCTTTCAAATTTTATGGATATTAATATTTTAGCCATCGAATCTTCCTGTGATGAAACTTCTGCGGCAGTTGTACAAAACGGGAAAGTACTCAACAACATTATCGCCACGCAGTCGGTTCACGAAAAATATGGTGGTGTAGTTCCCGAATTGGCATCTCGTGCTCATCAACAACATATAGTACCTGTAGTTGACCAAGCACTTTCCGCTGCAAATATAAGCAAGAAGGATTTAAAAGCAGTAGCTTTTACACAAGGACCTGGTTTGTTAGGTGCTTTATTAGTAGGGAGTAGTTTTGCAAAGTCTCTGGCATCAGCTTTACACATTCCTTTAATTGGCGTAAATCATATGCAAGCACATATTTTAGCGCACTTTATAGAAGATCCCAAACCGAATTTTCCTTTTCTGTGCTTAACCGTAAGTGGTGGCCATACCCAAATAGTGAAAGTTAATGATTATTTGGATATGGAAATTTTAGGCGAAACTAAAGATGATGCAGTGGGGGAAGCTTTTGATAAGATTGCCAAAATCATTGGTTTGCCTTATCCTGGTGGACCAATGATAGATAAACACGCTAAAAATGGAAATCATGAAGCATTTCAATTTCCTGAAACTGAAATGTCAGGTTTTAATTATTCATTTAGCGGAATAAAGACAGCCGTCTTATATTTTCTTCAGAACAACAGCCAGAAAGATGCCAATTTCGTAAGTGATAATTTGGATGATATATGTGCCAGTGTGCAACATCGATTAATAATGACTTTATTGCAGAAACTGAAAAAAGCATCAAAGAATACTGGAATTAAAGAGATAGCCATAGCGGGAGGAGTTTCTGCAAATTCTTACTTAAGAAAAATGTTGGCAGAAACTGGGGAAGAATTGAATTGGAAGACTTATATCCCAAAATTTGAATATTGTACTGATAATGCAGGTATGATTGCCATGACTGCGCATTTCAAATATCAGAAGGAAGAATTTTTAGGTATGGATGCTGCTCCAATCCCAAGAATGAAATTTTCAGTTGATAAGGTATAAATGAAAGATATTTTTAAAATAGGAGATAAAAAACTTTACAATTTTAAAGTAAAAGCTCAAGATGTGGCACATTTTGATCAGCAGGCCGTACATGATGTTTGTGCTACCTTTACATTAGCAAGAGAAATTGAATGGGCATCTCGGCTATTTGTTTTGGAAATGCTGGAAGAAGGAGAGGAGGGAATAGGTACTCATTTGAATATTGAACATCGATCACCTGCTTTGTTGGGTAATGAGGTAGATATTGAAGCAGAGTATATTGGAATTAAGGAAAAAGAAATAATTTGTAAGTATGAGGCTAGGGTGAAGGGAAGGCTTGTGGCGATTGGAACTACAGGTCAGAAAATTCTCCCAAAAGAAAAAATAGCCAAGATTTTTGATAAACTATCAAATTAAAGTATTAATTTTTGTTAGAATTGTGAAATATGAGTGATAAAAAAGAGTTTAGTACTTCGGTTACTGTAAAAAACAAAAAGGCTCGATTTGAATACGAATGGCTGGATACTTACCTAACAGGGATCGTTTTACAAGGCACCGAAATCAAGGCTATCCGCTTACATAAAGTAGGATTACAGGAGGCTTATTGCTACATCCATAGAGGAGAGGTTTTTGTAAAAGGAATGCATATTGGGCACTATGAATTAGGTACTCATTATAATCATGAAGAAAAGCGTGAGCGTAAATTGCTCTTGAAAAAGCAAGAAATACAGAAAATTAGAAAAAGAATGGAAGAAAAAGGCTTAACCCTTATACCAACAAAGCTTTTTATTAATAATAGAGGATTGGCTAAATTAGAAATAGCGCTGGCAAAAGGTAAAAAAATACATGATAAAAGAGATAGTATTAAGGATAAAGATATGAAACGTGAACTGTCCAAGATGAAATTTTAATCTATGATTACAGTAGGAGAAAAAGGCATTTGTAGATTGAGTATTATTCCAGTTCGTGCAGAAGCTTCTGATGCTTCCGAAATGGTGACCCAATTATTATTTGGAGATCATTACGCAGTTACCGATTTGTCCAAAGACTCAAAGTGGATTAAGATTAAAATCTATTTTGATGGATATGAAGGCTGGATTGATGCTAAGCAATTTCATTACATTACTGATGAATATTTTGAGCAGATTAATAATTCAGATTATAAAATATGTACTGAATTAACAGCCAGTATTTTATATCATAAAAATTTATTATCTGTAGTAATGGGTGCCATCATTCCTATTTCTACCAATGAAATTTTTAAAGTTGAAGAGCATTTAGGTTTTAATGGTGAGGCTAAGTCATTAAGTGCAAGGCGAGATTTCGAATTCCTTAAAAGCATTGCTATTAAATATTTAAATTCACCTTATTTATGGGGAGGAAAATCTCCTTTTGGAATTGATTGTTCAGGTTTTACGCAGATTGTTTTTAAAATCTGTGGTTATAATTTGAAAAGAGATGCTTCTCAGCAAGTAGAGCAAGGAAAAGTGGTAGATCAATTGGAAAATGCTTTGCCAGGAGATTTGGCTTTCTTTAGAAACGAACATAAAAAAGTGACGCATGTGGGCATTATGCTTGAAAATCAGGAGATTATTCATGCTTCTGGCAGAGTAAAAGTTGATTTTTTAGATGAAAATGGTATCTTCAATGCTGAACAAAAAGGTTACACACATTATTTGACCGATATAAAAAGAGTATTAGCATGATCAATTGAACTAATTTTTCATGCTTATTTAAATTTAAAAGGCATGAAAATTGGTTCCACGCGCGCATTGGTTTTAAATCAGGATTATAGTCCTGTTACGGTTTGTAGTATTCCTAAAGCATTTCTGTTGTTGTATTTGCAAAAAGCTGAACTTATTGAGAATGATGAAACTCGTAAGCTTCGTTCAGTGGACCGCACTTTTCCTTTCCCATCTGTCATTCGATTGACCAATTATGCAAATATGCCTTATAAAGGTGTAATGTTAACTCGTCAAAACGTATTTAAGCGTGATGGGCATGAATGTCAATATTGTGGTACTTCCAGAGAATTGACTTTAGACCATTTAATTCCACGATCAAAAGGAGGGAAGTCAGTTTGGACTAATTTGGTCACTGCCTGTAAAAGATGTAATGCTAGAAAAGGGAATAGTACCCCTGAAGAAAGTGATTTAAAACTTAAACGCCCGCCTTTCAAACCTAATTATGTGATGTTTATTAGAGATTTCTCAGGTCAGATCGATGAGAAATGGATGCCATTTTTGAAAACGAAGCAGATGAGTGCTTAATACAAAAAAAACCGCTCTGCATTTGGCAGAACGGCTTTCTAATTTAGTGAATAGTTGGTTATGGTTATATATTACTATCTCAAAAATAATAATTCTCTGTATTTTGGCAATGGCCAAAGCTCATCATCAACATATAATTCAAGCTTGTCTGCTGCATATCTGATTTTATCAAAGTAGGCTTCCTTCACTTCATCACAGTATTTATATGCTCTCTCCTTAGTGTCTTCAATTTCATTAAACTCTTTTCTTTTCTCAATCATTTCGTGCACTAAGCTTCTCAAATCTTTAGTGTAACCAGAAATTAACTCAATGTTTTTCAAAATTTCTGAATTATCTAATTTTAAGGCGCTTAAGTTTTTAGCATTCTGAGCTAAAGTGTTTTGATATTTAACAGCTGTAGGAATAATCTGATTTAAGGCAATATCACCCATCAAGCGAGATTCTATTTGGATTTTCATTATATAATTCTCCAAGTAGATTTCATTACGAGCCTCTAGTTCCTCAGGAGTCATCACATTATGCTTAGCAAATAACTTCTTGGATTTATCTGTTACAAATGCTTCTAAAGCTCTAGGCGTATTTTTCACATTGGCTAAGCCTCTTTTTTCTGCTTCTTTCTCCCATTCAGCTGAGTAGCCATCTCCTTCAAATCTTACCTTTTTAGAATCTTTGATGTATTGTCTTAAAATATTAACTATAGCAATTTTCTTATCAGTTCCTTTTCCCATTTGAGATTTCACCTCTTTATGGAACTCATTCAATTGCTCAGCCATTATTAAATTTAAAATAGACATTGGTTGTGCCACATTCTGATCAGAACCTACCGCTCTGAATTCGAATTTGTTTCCAGTAAAGGCAAATGGAGAGGTTCTGTTTCGGTCGGTATTATCTAAGATAATTTGAGGAATTTTGTCTATGCCCAATTTCATGTACATATTATCTCCTTTATCTATTTTGATATTTCCTTTTTCCTCTAATTCATCTAAAACAGCCGTTAATTGAGAACCAATAAATACTGACATTATTGCTGGTGGTGCTTCATTTGCACCTAATCTGTGATCGTTACTTGCAGAAGCGATAGAAGCTCTTAATAACTCTCCATTTTCTGCTACAGCTTTAATTGTGTTCACTAAGAAAACCAGAAATAATAGATTTTCTCTAGCACTATTGCTTGGTTGGAATAAATTAACACCCGTATTGGTAATTAGTGACCAGTTATTGTGTTTTCCACTTCCGTTTAATCCTGCAAATGGTTTTTCATGGAAAAGCACTTCCAAGTCATGCCTAGCAGCTACTCGTCTCATAATATCCATCATCAAGCTATTATGATCAGTTGCCACATTAATATCTTCAAATAAAGGAGCTGCCTCAAACTGACTAGGAGCTACTTCATTGTGACGAGTTGAAATCGGAATGCCTAGTTTTAAACTTTCAATTTCAAAGTCTTTCATATAATTATAAATCCTGCTTGGGATAGAGCCAAAATAATGATCGTCCAATTGTTGACCTCTAGCAGGATTATGTCCAAATAATGTTCTACCCGACATTAATAAATCAGGTCTTGCATTGTACAATGCTTTATCTACTACAAAGTATTCTTGCTCGCAACCTAAAGAAGCATTCACTCGGTTGACATTTCTATCAAATAATTGAACCACTTTTGTTGCAGCATTATCTACAGCTTCCACGGCTTTTAACAATGGTGCTTTATGGTCTAAAGCTTCACCTGTATAAGCAACAAATATTGTTGGGATACATAAAGTTCTACCAAATATGAACATGGGAGAAGATGGATCCCAAGCAGTATATCCTCTTGCTTCAAATGTTGTTCTTAATCCTCCGTTTGGAAATGAGGAGGCATCAGGTTCTTGCTGAACCAACATAGAGCCAGCAAAAACTTCAATTCCTTTCTGAGCATTAAAGAATGAGTCGTGTTTTTCAGCTGTTGATCCTGTTAATGGTTGGAACCAGTGTGTGTAATGGGTAACTCCTTTAGTGATTGCCCAAGCTTTTACTGCAGATGCAATTTGATCTGCAGTTTCCATATCTATTTTTTTGCCTTTATCGATGGCGCTACTTACTTTTTTGAAAACATTGGGAGCCAAAGAAGCTTTCATTTGGTCCAATGTGAATACATCCTGAGCAAAATAATCTGAAATTTTGTTGGATGGAGCCTCAATTCTATCTGTTGTTCTTCTTGAAACGATATCGAGTGCGTTGAATCTTAAATGAGCCATTTTTATGTTTTTTGGTTTAAATTCAAACCAAATTTAGATAATTATTTGTGAAATAATTGATTTTCGGTCTAAAAAATATTTTAAAAACATAGAAAGTATTAAAAAACATCGCTTTTTAGCCTAATTTTTTAACTGAATACAACTTTTTAGTAAAAATCAAGCCGTTTTGTGGAGAAAATGAGAAAAATACCTGAAAATATGTGAGTTAGGGTTTCGTATTCTTCAAAATAAAGAAAACGAGTTAAATTCTAGTTCTAATCTTTCCTTAAACTCAAAAAGATTTACATTCAGGAATTTTAGCCTTAACTTTGCGGTTCATTTTGCAAAATACTCGGCATGAACAAAAAAGTTGCTTTTTATACCCTCGGTTGTAAACTTAATTTCTCAGAGACCTCCTCTATTTCAAGAATGTTTGAAAACAGAGGATATGAGAAAGTCGATTTTCAGGCTAATCCTGATATTTTTATTATCAATACCTGTTCGGTAACAGAAAATGCTGATAAGAAATGTAAGAAGGTTGTAAAAGAAGCCAAAAAAATCAATCCTGATGCATTTGTCACCATTATTGGTTGTTATGCACAACTAAAGCCGAAAGAAATTTCAGAAATTAAAGGAGTCGATGCCGTTTTGGGTGCAGCAGAGAAATTTCAGTTAATTGATAAGTTGGATGGCTTCACCAAAAAAGATGAACCTCAGGTATTAGCCTCGGATATAAAAGAAGCTAAAAGTTTTAATAATGCCTTTTCAATAAATGACAGGACTCGAACCTTTTTAAAAGTTCAGGATGGATGTAATTATCATTGTGCTTTTTGCACCATTCCATTGGCAAGAGGAAAAAGTAGAAGTGATACCATTGAGAATATTGTCAACAGCGCCCAACAAATTGCAAGTGAAGATGTAAAAGAAATCGTTTTAACTGGTGTTAATACGGGTGATTTTGGTATTCAAGATGGGAAAAGAAAAGAGCGATTTGTTGATTTGGTTAAAGAACTGGATAATGTAGAAGGGATTGAAAGGTTTAGAATTTCCAGTATTGAACCTAATTTATTGACAAATGAAATCATCGAATTTGTAAGTCAATCCAAAAGATTCGTTCCTCATTTTCATGTTCCGCTGCAAAGTGGTAGCAATAAAATTTTGCGAAAAATGAGAAGGCGTTATTTACGTGAACTCTATGAAGATAGAGTTGCAAAAATTAAGCAATTGATGCCTCAGTGTTGTATTGGTGTTGATGTGATTGTTGGCTTTCCAGGTGAAACTGAAGAAGATTTCTTAGAAACTTATCACTTCCTAAAAGACTTGCCAGTATCTTACCTGCATGTTTTCACCTATTCAGAAAGGCCTAATACTGATGCGGATGAAATGGATAAAGTAGTGCCGATGAAAATCAGAAACGAGCGTTCTAAAATGTTGAGAAGCTTATCTGAAAAGAAAAAGCGTGCTTTCTATGAAGAGAATTTAGGTAGGGAAGAAGTAGTGTTATTTGAGAAAGATATCCATGATGGATTGATGGAAGGCTTTACAGATAACTATGTTCGAGTAGTAGCCAAATATGATCCTATTTTAATTAATGAATTGAAAAAGGTGAAGCTTACTAATTTGACTGCTGAAGGTTTAATGGAAGTTACAGAAGTGGAGACAGAGGTGTTGGAGCATTGAATTACTTAAGTTAACAAGTTTGCATGTTGTCAAGTTTTCAGATTGACTTGAATCTTGACTCATCCTAAAAACTAGAAATAAAAAAGGCTGTCTTTTACCTTTGGTAAGTGACAGCCTTTTTTGTGTTTGATTTTGTGAAATCTTATCTTACTTAGATATTCTCTCGATTAAATCCGCGGCTCTGTTTGAATAACCAGCTTCGTTGTCATACCATCCTACAACTTTAGCTAATTTACCAGAAACTGAAGTTAAAGCTGAATCGAAGATACAAGAATGAGTATTTCCAACGATATCAATAGAAACAATTGGATCCTCAGTGTATTCTAAAACACCTTTCATACTTCCTTCAGAAGCTTTTTTCATTGCTGCATTTACTTCCTCAGCGGTAGTTTCTTTTTTCAATTCTACTGTGAAATCAGTTAATGAGCCATCAGGAATTGGAACCCTCATAGCAATACCATCTAATTTGCCTTGTAAGTGAGGTAGAACCAAACCAACAGCTTTAGCAGCTCCAGTTGAAGTAGGTACAATAGAGTAAGCAGCAGCTCTAGCTCTTCTTAAATCTTTATGTGGCGCATCTTGTAGATTCTGATCAGCAGTATAAGCATGAACAGTAGTGATATACCCTTTTTCAATTCCAAAAGTGTCATCCAAAACTTTAGCCATCGGAGCTAAGCAGTTGGTAGTACAAGAAGCATTTGAAAGGATAGTTTCATCTCCCGTCATTGTATCGTCATTAACACCTAATACAACAGTAGGGACGTTTCCTTTAGCTGGAGCAGAGATGACAACTTTTTTAGCACCTGCTTTTATGTGTTTTCCTGCATTCTCTTCATCAACAAATATACCTGTAGATTCTAAAACGATATCTACACCCATTTTTCCCCAAGGAAGGTTTGCTGGGTCTCTTTCAGCCGTTACTGAAATGCTTTTTCCATTTACTGTAATAGAGTTAGCATCATGGGAAATTTCACCTGGAAATCTACCATGAACTGAATCGTATTTTAATAAGTGTGCTAAAGTTTTAGTATCAGTTAGATCGTTGATACCCACAACTTCAATATTATTTTTTTGCAGCAGGGCTCGGAAAGTTAATCTTCCAATACGCCCGAATCCGTTAATTCCAACTTTTACGTTTGACATGTTGATATAATTTATTTAGTTAAGTTAAATTAAGGCGTAAATATAAACCTACTTGCCAGCATTATCAAATTAGAACCCTAAAGGTTTAGCTTTGAAAATTATTTTCTTTTTTTTTGGGGTTAGGGTTTGTAATTAAAAAACAGCCTTCTATATTTGCATCTCCATTTAAAAATGGCCCGTTCATCTAGGGGTTAGGATATCAGGTTTTCATCCTGGAAACAGGGGTTCGATTCCCCTACGGGCTACTTTAGAGTACTTAATAAAGTCGTTATTAAGTCATTGATTTTAATGGAGATATTAAATTTTACTGATAATTTATTAGTATAATTTTAGAACGGCCCGTTCATCTAGGGGTTAGGATATCAGGTTTTCATCCTGGAAACAGGGGTTCGATTCCCCTACGGGCTACAAAGGCTGTCAGAAATGGCAGCCTTTTTTTATTTCCACTGAATCAATTACTTTAGTACTTAAAAATAAGATTTATGTGGTATTATTGTTATGTATTAGAAAGTACAATTGATAAAACGACCTACATAGGGTCCACAGATAACTTAAAGAATAGACTTAAAGAGCATAATAGCGGTAAGACGAAATCCATAAAACATAAAATTCCAATGAGGTTAATTTATTGCGAAGCTTATAGAACCAATACATTAGCGATTAAAAGAGAGCGTTCTTTAAAAAAGAATAGTGCGGCTAAGAAGGAGTTGTTTTCAAGAATATTTGATGAATGAAAAAAGGGTTCTCAGCCGGAGGCTGACCAGCCTCTGGCTGGGATTCCCCTACGGGCTACAAAGGCTGTCAGAAATGGCAGCCTTTTTTTATTTCCACTGAATCAATTACTTTAGTACTTAAATATAATATTTATGTGGTATTATTGTTATGTATTAGAAAGTACAATTGATAAAACGACCTACATAGGGTCCACAGATAACTTAAAGAATAGACTTAAAGAGCATAATAGCGGTAAGACGAAATCCATAAAACATAAAATTCCAATGAGGTTAATTTATTGCGAAGCTTATAGAAACAAGACATTAGCGATTAAAAGAGAGCGTTCTTTAAAAAAGAATAGTGCGGCTAAGAAGGAGTTGTTTTCAAGAATATTTGATGAATGAAAAAAGGGTTCTCAGCCGGAGGCTGACCAGCCTCTGGCTGGGATTCCCCTACGGGCTACAAAGGCTGTCAGAAATGGCAGCCTTTTTTTATTTCCACTGAATCAATTACTTTAGTACTTAAAAATAAGATTTATGTGGCATTATTGTTATGTATTAGAAAGTACGATTGATAAAACGACCTACACAGGGTCTACAGATAATTTAAAGAATAGACTTAAAGAGCATAATTGCGGTAAGACGAAATCCATAAAACATAAAATTCCAATGAGGTTAATTTATTGCGAAGCTTATAGAACCAAGACATTAGCGATTAAAAGAGAGCGTTCTTTAAAAAAGAATAGTGCGGCTAAGAAGGAGTTGTTTTCAAGAATATTTGATGAATGAAAAAGGGGTTCTCAGCCGGAGGCTGACCAGCCCCTGGCTGGGATTCCCCTACGGGCTACAAAGGCTGTCAGAAATGGCAGCCTTTTTTTATTATGTGGATATTTAATACTTTAGTAGGGAAAGGAATCAAGCAATAATTCTGTGAATTTAGGATTGACGAATTAAGGATCAATCTGAAAATTTAGGGAGAAGACTTAATTATTTACAAACTCCCCGTCCTTCGGACACTCCTCCTTTTTTAGGAGGGGAGCTGTCCGGAGGACTGAGGTGTTTTATATAAATCAAACTTTTTACTCCTCAGTATTATTTTTTATTATAGATTATCCTTTATCCCTATTCTTTACCGTACTGAACTTCAAAAGAGATACGAAAAAGACTCCTCCTATTAAATTCCCTATAGTTGACCATAATTGAAAATGCCCATACTGCGCAAAAGTTATATCGGAGACTAATAAACCGGCAAATACTTCAATAGAACCCACGATAGAATGGTGCAGCCCCCCGAGACCAATCAGAGCAGTTATGATAAAAACCATTAAAATCCTGCTAATGGTTTCCTGAGAGGAACTCACCAGCCAGGAAAGTAAACCCATCAGCCAACCTGCAGTAATACTACTTATCAATATGGTCCCATAACTGTGGTCGACCAATTTGAAAGCTAATTTATAAAATGATTCTTCTGTAATGATACCCATAGAAGGGCCTAAAAGCGTAAGTAGAAAAGACACCACATAGCCCCCCATAAGATTTCCTAAGAATACAATTCCCCAAACTCTAAAAAGGCTTTTTATCCCTACAGAACCATTTAAAACTGGTACAAAAGCAAGATTTGTATGTTCGGTGAATAACTCAGAGCGACCAATTATCACAAAAATAAATCCAATAGGATAGCCTGCTGCTAAAATCCATTTTAGGTGGTTGTCAGATAATGCCTCACTAAATGAAGTATGTATAATTCCTAATAGGAGCAAAGAAAATCCAACTTCCATGCCTCCGGCAACCGATGACATTAGCAGATTTCTGGATGATCTCTTATGCTCAGATTTTCCTTCATCGACCTGTTCCAGAAAGATTTTAGAGGCAGACTTAGGTTTACTGCTCGAGTCCTGAACCACTTGCCTTTCGTCTTGGTTTTTCTCGTGTTGTTCAGAATCAGTCATATCGAATTTTTTGATTTTTACACATAGAAGATTTTATTTAGAATTAACCATTAAACAATTAGGAACTCTTTTTTTGAGTAAAAGATGCCTATTGATGGAAGATCTTTTATGTTGATCCACAATCAAAATGGAATATTGGAGATTTGCTTTCTAGATGTCACTTTCCTCATACATTGGTTTCTTAAACCATACTGAGCTTAATCAATTGCTAACTTCCTTCATTGTAATTCTTTATCCCTAGCATGTATTTTATCTCTTACTTCACGATATACCGCTCTTTCTTTAAGCCGTTCAAATTGTAAATGAAAATTAAAGAATATAGTAGGATATAGGCTTCTTCTTGCAATTCGTAAACTTTTTGGATGCATTCCTTCTGAATCAATTTCCTCCTTTGGGAAAACGGCAAGAAAGGATCGATAGTCAGATGCTGTAAAATCGTATAATTCAATATAATGCTTAAGATCCTCTAAGAGCGTTTTAGAGCTTTTGTCAACCCCTATAGTGTCATGAGCAAATAAATCTACTTGGTTTGATTTAAAGCTACTTTGAGTCATCACACAAGGGTGGTCCCTCGTGAGGATAAGTTCTTGGAATTCTTGGTATACCTGGAAAGCAGCAGGTATTTTAATTTGCGGTTTCATTGTTTGAAAAATGAGCTTAAAAAGGTTCGTTTTGTCCTAATCATTTCAGATTATAGAAAAGTAGTTCAGATGAGGGCTAATTTAAAGCTGAAAAAATAGGAATTTATCAATCTAATACTAGATTGTTACTCCTTTAAAATCAGAAGGTTACCAAAGGTGGGATTTATGTAAATTGTGCTTGGAGAAGTTTAGATGTATCTGTTTTGAAATTATTAGATGCTTCTATTCATTCATTGTCCTTTTTTATCCACTTCTTTCTCATGATCAAACCAAAAATAATAGAAAAAGCGATGGCCTTGAAAAAAGATTCTTGAATTTGTGCTGTTAGCGTGGTATCTTCTTTAAATAGATACATTAAAAAAGAATCTAATATCCAAAACGCCAATGCTGTAATGCCAATCCTGATCAGAAATGTTTTATTCATAACTCTTAATTACTAATTATCAATTACTCCAGAGTGTCTTCTAATTCTCTAAGATCTACAGGTACAACCCTTGAAATTCCTAACTCAACCATAGTCACGCCATAAATCACATCTGTACTGGACATGGTTCTTTTATTGTGCGTCACGATAATGAATTGTGATTCCTTTGAGAATTCTCTGATGATATTGTTGAATTTATCAATATTAGCATCATCCAAAGGTGCATCAACTTCATCAAAAATACAGAATGGTGCGGGCTTCAATAGGTAAATTGCAAAAAGCAGGGAAGTAGCCGTTAAAGTTTTCTCACCTCCCGATAATTGATTGATAGTTAATGGTCGCTTACCTTTAGGCTTTGCCATGATTTCAATTTTCGACTCTAATGGGTTTTCAGGGTCTGATAATTGTAAATCACATTCATCTTCATGCGTGAATAAGGTACGAAATACCTTTTGGAAGTTTTCTTTAATTTTTTCGTATGCTTCTATAAAATTAGTTCTGGCTACTTCATCAATCTCGCTTATGGTGTTGAGTAATGACTCTTTGGCATTTCTTAAATCCTCACGTTGAGTTAGGATGAAATCGTTTCGTTCTTTAATTTCTTCATAGGCCTCCATCGCCATTGGATTAATCGGTCCAATGCGTTCCATTCTCTCCTTTAATTTGCTTACTTCATTTCGTAAATCTTCAGCAGTTTCGTTCGTCTCAACTTCTTCTTCTTCTTCTTCTTCAGAATTCATGATTTTATCCAAATCAATATCGAATTCCACAGATAGCCTTTCTTTCACACTGTTTAGCTCTAGCTTGGTTTCATTCAAATTATTCTGGATTTGCATCAACAGCTCATCTACCTGCTCTTTGTTGCGCTGAATGTTTCGACTTTGTTTCTCAATTTCGTCTATATGGCCACGAGAGGCATAATAATCTTTCTCAACATCATTTACTCCAATTTCTATCTGCTCTTTTTCATCATACATGCCCAATAACTCATCATCATTGGTTTCGGCAGTATCAATGATGCCTTTTATAGCTTCATCATTTGTTTTTAATTCTTGCTGATTTTTCTCTAGTCTTTCTTTGCTGCTTTCAAAAGCAGTTCGTTTGTAGCCAATCTCCTGTTCTAAGCTATTGACTCTATTTTGTTGCTGATGAAATTCAATATTTTCCTGATTGAAAGATGATGATTTTTGACTTAAAATTTCATCTTGAACACTTAAGTCTTCACTTATAATGCTCAACCTCTGTTCAATCTCTTTTAGTTTATCAGATTTTTCACTTGCATCAGGTTTGATGGTTTCAATTTCTTCAATTAAAGTTTCACGCTGCTGCTCCATTCCTTCGCGCTTATTGGCAGCGCTGTTGAGCATTTGAGAAAACTGTTCTTGTTTGGTCCTGATAGAGACATATTCAGAGTTGACTTCATTGATTTCTGTTTGCAGAATCTCAATATTTTCTCTGTAACTATGTTCTTTAAGATTATCCAAATCATTTTGTCTGCTTTCAAGACTTTCTTTGATTTGGCTGATTTTTTTGTTCAATTCTTTAATCTCGACTTGAAGTTTTTCCAGATTTTTAGCTCTACCAATTCTTTTTCCTTCAAAAAGGCCTACCGATCCTCCAGACATGCTGAACTTACGCTTGGTTACTTTTCCACTTTGCGTGATGAAAACGCTGTCTCTATCATCAGGAATGGAATTGTAGTCACCTTTCACTACATAGACATTGTCTAGAATGAAACCAATTAACTTCTTGTATTTGGCATCATATTCTACAATTTCTGTAGCTGCCACTGCTTGGTCATATAGTTTTGAATCACTTGGCTTAAACTTTTCAAAGTTATCTAAAATGAAGAAGTGTGCTTTCCCTTTGCTAGCATCGCTCAATAAGTTTACAGCTTCATAAGCTTGAGCCTCAGTTTCTACTATGTAGTAGTTCATATAGGGCTCCAGGAAGTTTTCAATGGTGATGCGATAATCTTCTGAACAAGTCAACACATCAGATAGGAGCGGAGCATTTTTACCCCATTTAGAGCTTTTCTTTAAAAATTTAATAGCTTCAGGAAAACCTTCTAAATTATCAACCAAAGATTTGGTCAGGTTGTATTCGTTTTCTCTTGCATCTAGCTTTCTTGATGATTGGGTTAATTCCTCTCTAATTAATTCAATAGTGTTTTTGTGATCTTCAATTTGTTGATTGAGGTGGTCTTCCTTGTTTTTAAGGTTTGTGAGATATTCATTTTTCTCCTTTAATAGTTTTGATAACTCCTCTAGCTTTGCATCAAATTCTTCCAGACTAGCAGATTGTTCGGTGGTATCCGTACTACTTTTCTCAAGTTCCTGTTTTACAGATGAAAGCTGAATCTCTTTGATTTCTAGAGATTTATTTAATTGGTAAACTTCATTTTGTAGCGCTTTCTGCTGTTGGTTTAAAGTATTGACCTCTTCTCTAATGGCAGCAGTTTTATTTTTCTGCTCTTCGAATTCAGCTTTTAAGACTTCTACTCTCTGCTCAGTCTCAAAGAAAATCTTTTCAGCGGAGGCCTTTTCTTGCTCTAAACTTTTGATACTGAAAGAGGCACGCTCATTACTTTGTTTGTCCTGCTCAATTTGATTTTTCAGGCTATCACTTTTATCCTGCAAAAAGCGTAATCTCTCATTTTTGATTTTCTTCTCACTTTCATATTGTCTGATTTTATTGACATGCTCGTTGAGTGCTTTCTGACGGCTAGCTAATAATTTCTCCTTTTGCAATAATTCAGATTTACCTTTTTCTAAAGCAGCTTCCTGTTCAGCTAATTGTCTATTCAGGCTTAGTTTTTTATCATTTTCCGCATCAACTTGTTTGGTCAGGTTGAGGAAAACTTCTCTTTTATCGGCTACCGTTTTCTTAGCTAATAGTATACTTTTCTCCTTGTATTCGCCTTTATATTGGTAATATTTCTCAGCTTGTTTGGCTTGCTTTTCGAGTGATTTTAGGTTTTTCTCAATTTCAAAGAGTAAATCTTCCACTCTTTCCAAATCAGCATCGGTATCGGTTAATTTTTTGAGAGTTTCCTTCTTTCTGATTTTAAATTTGCTAATTCCTGCTGCTTCTTCAAACAATCCTCTTCTGGAATTATCTTTATCAGTTAAGATATCATCTACCATTTTCAATTCAATAATGGCATAGCTATTAGAGCTAATTCCAGTATCCATGAAAAGGTTGGTAATGTCTTTCAAACGGCAACTAACACCATTTAATAAGTATTCACTTTCTCCAGTTCTGTAATATCTTCTGGTTATTGTTACATTAGAATATTCAGTAGGGAGTAAATTTTTGGTATTATTAAAAGTAAGAGAAACTTCAGCTAAATTACTTTGCTTTCGCTTTTTGGTGCCATTAAAAATAACATTCTCCATTTTGTCGGAGCGGAGCATACGGGATTTTTGTTCACCTAACACCCATCTTATAGCATCAACTACATTGGATTTGCCGCATCCGTTCGGCCCCACGATTCCTGTAATGCCTTTATCAAAATTAATGACCATTCGGTCACCAAAGCTCTTAAATCCTTTTATTTCAAGTTTGGTTAGCTGCATAATTTTTACTCAAAAAATCTTCGCTCGAAAAAGCGGATAACAAATTTATAATTTATTTGGAGAAGTGGGTAATGATAAGGAAGGTTCTATTTAAAAAATGACTAAACGGTTAAAATAAAATCCTGAATTTCAATTATTATTTGTTGGTAACAATAGAATTAATTGTAAATATTATTGTAATTACTCAACTTTTAGTTGAAATTTTATTATTTATGTGACCGAAAACCATAATTAATCACCAAAACTATGAGTCACCCTAATTTACTCACCTCTACCCGTGAACCCCTAGATGTTGAATTAAAAGTTAAAGAAGGAAAAATCCCAGAAGATTTATCTGGATTTGTATTTATTAATTCAGGTGCAGGTACGGTTAATAGTGGAGGATTACCATATGAAAGAAAGCTTCCAAATGGAGAATTCAATCAGGAATTTGGTTCACCAGTTATTAATGGAGACGGTTATATGTATCGTTTTGATTTTACAGAGGCAGGAAAAGTAAAGCTGAAAACACGATTGTTAAAAACACCATGTTTTTATGCAGACATAGCCTCTAGTCCTATTTTAAATCCTAATAATCCTTATGCAGATATTGCTTTTAAGAATAGAGGGTTGGCTAGGATGTCCATGAAACTGGGTACTAGGAATCAAATCAATACCGCTATAACTCCTTTTCGAAAGCCTGGAGATGATCAATCTCGCTTATTAGCCACATTCGATGCAGGAAGGCCTTTTGAATTTGATCCTAAAAGTTTAGATCTCATTACACCTATAGGAGAAAACAAATTCTGGAGAGCTGGTACACCTCCTTTTTTAAATAATCCATTTCCTATGGTATTGACCACAGCTCATCCTGTTTATGATCCTGAAACCAAGGAGGTATTTAGTGTGAATTTCACTAAAACAACCAAAAACTTATTAAGTGCTACTGAAATTTTCCATTTGATATTTAGTAGTGAAGATGAAATTGAAAAAAGATTAGAAGAAAGAATTAGTAGGTGGGAAGAACTAGATGATAAGGATCAAGTTGTAAAAGAAGTAAATGACTTCTTTTATAAAGAAGCTACAGAAAAAGAGACTAAGTCTATATGGGATAAACTGAGAGGTTTATATTGGAGGCTGATAGGTAAACATTTTTCAAATGAAGATGCCGTTTATCTAGTGCAATGGACTGGATCTAAAAATCCTAAGTCCTATAAAATTGTGAATGAAAATGATTCCAATATTCAAATTCAACATAATATGCATCAAATTGGATTCACTAGGGATTACGTTCTCTTAGCAGATACCAATTTTAAATTTACATTAGATGTGATGTTGAATAATCCTTTTCCTAATAACCAGAGGATTGACTCATTTTTAAGGGAATTATTGGATGGTGCTCAAAATGATTATTCCACACTTTACATTGTTCATAGAAAAGATTTATTACCAGAGAATAAGGTAGTGAAGGCACATAAGGTAGTGCTTCCAGTAGAAACGGTGCACTTTTCAGCTAATTATGAAAATCCTGATGGGGTAGTTACTTTGCATGCAGCACATAATTGTAGCGCATGTCCTGCAGAATGGGTTCGCTATTATGATGAATGTAAATTGCATAATAAACCCATCGACCCTCAAAGAGTTGGTATGTTGGCAGTAGGAGAGATGGATATTGGTAAAATAGGAAAGATTGTTATTGATGTAGAAAATCGTGATAACCTTGAAGATAAAACGGTATTCCTACATCTGGAAGGTAAACCAGGAGACAAAGACCCCGGCCCTCATACTTGGGGTGTGGGTCTTTATACCTATCGTGATATGTTATCACCTGATAAAAATGTTGGAGAAATAAAACATATTTTCTGGCAGGCATACGGTTTAGATGATCAGCTTTTAACCGATTTTATGTACAGACTTTATCAAGATCCTAAAAGAAATCGGGTTTATAGTGCAGAACAGATGCTTGAATTCACTAAAAAAGGTGCTCCATTTGTTCTAGAAACAGTTGAAACTGATTCGATGAAAGCCACAGATCACTACAGTTTTCCGAACGATACATATATGTGGTCTTTGCAATTTGTACCTAGTAAGTCTCAAAATAATGCTATTCCTGAATCTTTAAATGGTTATATTTTATGTACTGTAATAGGAGAAGAGAAAAATGTTCATCAAACGAGTTCTTACTTTTCGGAGATCTGGATTTTTGATGCCTCAAATTTGCAGAAGGGACCTCTTGCAAAGCTGCATCATGATGAACTACAGTTCGCTTTTACAATCCATTCTGTTTGGGTTAAAGAGGCCTCTGAAGTTAGTGAGCCTGATTATAAAATTGATATAAAACAAGATTATGATGAACAGATAAAGCATATAAAAAGAAGGTGGTTACGCAAAAAAGTACAATCTTTGATGACTAATCATGTTTATCCTCATTTTCGATAAATTATTTTTATTTTTGAAGTTAGTGTGTTAATCTCGCATTGCGATTTTTAAAGATATAGATGAAGCTCAATATAGCAGACAGTTTTGGTATTAATTTGAATGAAGCTTGGAAAGAAGAATATAAGCGGATAGGGCATATCTATGCTAGGTGGGGTGCTCTTCTAGTTATTTTTCTGTTTCCTCTTAGCACCATTCCTGAACTCTCTATTGATAAGCCAAACTTAAATATATGGTATGCATTTAGGTATGGACCTTCAGTTGTTGTGGGAATAGTATTTTTACTTCATCAAAAATTCAAATTTAGCCACGAATTACTGTTTGAGATCATTGCCTTCTGTCTCTTTACCTCTGCCGCTTATATGGTAGATTGTTCAGACTGGATGACTTACTTAATTTCGATGGTGACAGTATTTATCACCAGTGCGGTTTTGGTTATACTAAGGCCATTTTATTTTGTGATTAACTTCTTTGCGGTTTTTCTAATCCAGATTTTAGTCCACACCTATTTTTGTGATGCTGGAATATTAGATTATTTCATGATGAAGAGTGTTAATATTTTGATTGTAGTAGGAATTGCTGCCTTTTCTATGGCCGTTTTCCGCTATTATATCATGAAAAATAATTTCATGCATCGTGTAGCATTGCAAGAAGCCCATTTTGAATTGCAAGAAAGAAATCAAAGTTTAATTAAGGCTCAAAAAGATTTAAGGTTTAAGAGTGATCAGATTTCTGAGCAGAATGAAGAACTTAAAATGCAAAAAGAAGAAATTCTTTCTCAAAGAGATGCCATGCAGTCACAGAAAGAATTTATTGAAAAGCAAAATAGGGATATTATAGGGAGTATTCGATATGCGGAAAGGATTCAATCAGCTATGTTGCCCACTAATGCATACATTAAAAAGATGCTACCAAATTCATTCGTATTGTTTATTCCAAGAGATATAGTCTCAGGAGATTTTTATTGGGCTGCTGAAGTGAATGGAAAGAAAATTATTGCTGCTATTGATTGTACAGGACATGGAGTGCCTGGTGCTTTCATGTCATTAGTTGGAGATACTAATATGAATCAGATTGTGCTTCAAGATGGAGTTACAGATCCTGCTGAAATACTGAACAAATTGCATTTTGGAGTAAGTAGTTACCTAAAGCAATCTGAAACTGAAAATCAGGATGGAATGGATGCTGCTATAGTTGTAATTGATGAAAAGAAAAAAACTATGCGCTTTGCGGGCGCTAAAAACCCTCTGGTGATTGTGAAAGAAAATCAAGAGATGGAAATTATCAAAGGCGATAAAATGTCCATAGGGGGCAAAAGAAAGACCAATATTCAAGATGGATTTATTTCTCATTCGATAGTTTACAATCCACAAGATACTTTCTACATTTTCTCTGATGGGTACCAAGATCAATTTGGTGGGCCAAATGATAAAAAATTTATGGTGCGCAAATTACGTAATCTTCTACAAGAGGTGTCTGTGAAAGAAATGAACGATCAATATTATCTATTAAATAAGCGATTTGAGGAATGGAAACAGGGATATAGTCAAACTGACGATGTTCTATTGATAGGTTTTAAAATTAATTAATTCGCTAATGTATTTTTCATTTGAGAAGGATAGTTTTTTTATCTAAAGTTTTCGTAATTTTATTTTATGGAAGACTACAAAATCCTCATCTACATAGTTCTCTCAATTTTATATTTCCTATTTAAAGGTAGGGGTAAAAAGAAAAAGCCTGTAACAAGGAAAAATACTCAACCACAACAAACGGAACAAAATTCAGGAGAGAAGAAACGTCCGAAGTCTTTTGAAGAACTTCTTGCTGAGTTAAGTGGAGAAAATCAAGAAAAGGAAGAAGCTTCCAAATATGAAGATGATGATGAAATCTTGACAGATAAGGAAGAAATTAAACCGCTTTCTGAGCAAGTTGATGAAAGACCTATGCGTCAGGAAGTAAATCAAAGGGATTATGAAAATGCAGATGAAACTCTAAAAGAACTTTACAAAAAAGGCGAGCGTTTAAAAAGTATAGATGAATTAGTGGATATTGAGGAAGTTGCTACTCAAAGTAATAGATTCAATGAATTTAGTGATGAGGATAATAATAATCAATTTGCTCGAGAAATAAGAGAAGGCTTATCTGATCCTGAAAGTGCTAAAAAAGCGATAGTTTATGCTGAAATTCTTAATCGGAAGTATTGATACTTACCTCATTTAATTTATAGTTTTTAACAACCCATTCATTTTCTTTCGTTTTTTCAAGCTGAGCATCTAAAAATATTTTTTGCTCCTTTTCATAATACATTCTTGCATTTTGATAGGATAGTAAGACTTTAGCTTTTGATTTTTTAAGTTTGAATTCATCTACTTTGATGAAAAAATTGTGCTCAAGCTCTATTAAATCATTTTCAGTAATAATTCTTATGGACTTATCTCGAACACTAAGTTGAATATCTCTACTCTCTAATTCAGGGAAAGCCTTCATAAGTACTTCCTGTTTATTATTAGTCCCTACAAATCGAGGTGAGTAAGTCAAGTATTTTTGAAATTCTTCAATATCAAAGATGCTCTGCAATACTTCTTGTTGCTGATTTTGTTTTACCATTTTTGCAGAAGGAAAAACTAATAATATTAATAATAGGCTTAGGAGGTATTTCATTTTATAATTCATTTGAATATATTTATTTTCAACGGTCACATGGAATTCAATAAATTTTATTCCTGCCAGAGGCAGGCAAGCTATCCACTGTTGGAATATTGAGGATTCTAAAATTTATGCTCATTTCATGTTATATCAATAAATATAATCAAAACAATTCAAACCATATGTTGATTAATCTCCTAAATCCTATGGAAGTACCATTTGAATATTAATTTACTTATAAAACAAACCTGATAGGAATAACTCTTGTGGAACGTACAGTCTTTCCATTATGCTTTCCTGGTATCCAATTACCGTAGTTTTTGAGTACTTCAACTGCTAATTCATCACAACCAGCGCCAATTCCTTTTACAGATTTTACATTACTTAAGCTACCGTCTCTTTCAATTACAAATTTAATATAAACAACACCTTCAACGCCTTTATTGATAGCTTCCTTAGGATAATTTCCTTCTAAGTCTTTACTTAAAGCATCATATAAGGCTTCGATTCCTTCTCGGGGCTCTGCTTGCTTTTCAACTACTGAGAAAATTGGATTTACATTATCGTGTTCATCTTTCAATACCTTATTATCAGATGTAGGTTTATTTTCTGGTTTTAAGATGATCTCTTCCTTTGGATTTAAATCACATGCAAATAGTAAGCTAATTAAAGCAAAACTTAAAGCAGCTAAAAACGGCTTACTTTTAGAGTTTTTACTACTCTCCAACATGTTTAATCTATTTAATATGGTTGGCCTAGCAAAATAGCTTACAAACTGAAATTGCTGTTGGTTTAATGTTTGTTGTATTAATATTTGTGCATAATTCGTTTTTTGAGTGTCCTCGCAAGCATATTGATCCGCTAAATACTCATGATTTTCTACAATATATTTTTTAATTTTCTTATTTAAAGGGTTGAAAATGAGGATTGATGATAAAATTTCTACCCAAATAATATCAAAAAAATGCAATGTTGTTCTGTGATTTTTTTCGTGTTTTAGAATTACCTCTTTGTTTTCATCATACATTAATTTTTCAGGAAGCAAGGTTTTATTTAAGAATGTAAAAGGAGGGATGTCATCTTCAACCCAATAAACCTTATGTTTGAAATCGAAACGTGCGAATCGGTAAAGTAATTTAAATTGGTAATAGCTTTTCCCAAACTTTATTAAGAAAATTAAAAACGATAGGAAAACTAAAATACCATATGCCCAAGGAAAAATAATATCTAAGGTAAATAAACCGGTTTCTATAGTTTGTGGGCCTTTATTAAATGTTGTTGTTGAATTGGCACCACTTAATAAAGATGATTCAATAAATGTGATGTTCTTAAAAAATTTAAATTCTAGCAAAGGGGCAATTATACTTACCCCATAAATTGCTAGAAGATAGAAACGATTAAAGGTGAAGCTTTTCTCATTTCTTAATGAGTAATGATAGATTCCACCCAAAATCAAAAACAACAAATGAGCTTTTGAAATGTAAATTAAGGTTTCCATTATGGATTATTTTTGATCTTTCAAATGCTTCATTACCTCGTCTAGTTCTGAGGTACTTAGGTTTTCTTCTTTCGCAAAGAAAGATGCCATATTAGCAAATGATCCTTCAAAATAACCATGGATAAGTTTTTTCAAGCTTTGTTTTTTGTATTCATCTTTTTTTAATACTGGATAATACAAATAGCTTTTACCTGTTTTTTCATGGCCAACTACTCCTTTTCTTTCTAGAATTCGAATAATTGTACTTACGGTATTGTAGGCTGGTTTAGGTTCTGGTAAAGTTTCCAATACTTCTTTTACATAAGCTTTTTTCAAGCCCCATAGCTTATGCATGATTTGTTCTTCTGCTCTGGTTAATACTAACATAATTTCCCCCTATTATTTTGTTAAAAAGCTCAATATAAAACTAATGCGTTAGTTTTGAAAGAATTTCTTAATTTTTTAAGAAAAAATTTTAAGAATTTTTATTAAAACTCAATAAACGAGTGATTTTCAAAGTGAAATCATTCGTTTTCATTGCTTTTCATGTTGTAATTTTTGTTTTTCAAAAATATCAACCGGTCATCTTTTCCAACCTCTTCTGGATAACCTGAAATAATTTGTAATTTCTTTTCAGCAGTTATAATAAATAATGGAATTATTGTTTTTCCTTTTTCTTCCAAAAATTCTTCATATTCGGATTCTCCGTAGAATTTCACTTCTGAAATTTCACTATTTTGTCTCAATAAATGATTAAGACTTAGGTAGTCCAATCTGGATTTGAAGAGTACATTTTTCGGTAACGGTAGATTATCGTTTTCTGCCTCTTCTTTACTCACTATTCTGTAGGTATTTTCCATACCTAATTCATTATCGAACCAACTTAATGCTAATGAATTGATACCAGAGTTACTGGTTACAGCCATCATTTTACCAATTTGCGATAAATCTACCTCCTCAAAAATTTCTTCAGAAAGTATGTTTCCTTCGTATACTGGTATATTCAGTTTTCTAGCTTCATTAACATTATGTTTGGCTGTATCTGCCAATAATACATAAAAGCCTTCTTTTTTGAGATATAAAGCTAATTTTTTAGCTATTTCATTTGCTCCGACAAACAGTACTCCTTGGGGTTCCTTTCTTAAAACACCTAACCATTTGCCAACATATTTTGCGCTTGTTCCCTGTATAACTACAGTCCCTACAATAACCAAGAAAACAAGAGGTAAGAGTAATTCTGCTTCAGTTTTTAAAGCTTCACTTGTGGCATCGGAACTTAATAAATCAAGAGAGAATAGGGAAGCTACTGCTGCAGCTACAATACCTCTAGGTCCAATCCATGCTATAAATAATTTTTCTTGCCATCGTAAATTAGAGCCTATTGAACTCAACCAAACCCCTAAAGGTCTAAGTATTAAAATAACTACAGCAAAGAGCACTAAACTTCTGGTACCTAATTGTTCTATTTGTACAATATCAATTCTACTTGAAAGCAGGATAAATAGAAGGGTCACCAATATAAGACTGATATCTTCCTTAAAAGACAATATTTTTTTGAAATCATCAAGTTTCATGTTGGCTAATACAATTCCCATTATGGTGGTTGCTAGTAAGCCAGCTTCTTTTTGTAATAAATCAGAAACAGAAAATACTAATATTACTGTACCTAAGGTGATTACATTCCTTAAATAATCTGGAATCTTATTCTTACTAATAATATACCATATTAAAATTGCTCCAAAACCACCAACAAAGAAACCAACAGAAATGGTAGTGAAGAAATCTTTTAATGCTTCTACTGTGTAGTATTCACCGTTCGAAGAGCTTTTTATGAATTCATAAACCAGAACTGCTATTAAAGCACCTAATGGGTCAATAAGAATTCCTTCCCATTTTAGAATGGTATTAATTTTGGCATTAGGTCGTACGTTTCGAAGAATGGGTAGAACCACTGTTGGTCCTGAAACTATTATTAACCCACCAAATAATAATGCCATTGAAAGACTCAAGTCAAGAATGGCGATGGCGGCAACTGTTCCACCAATAAAGGTTATAATCACTCCTACAAATAGTAAATTCCGAACAGTACTGGCCACGGTTCTTACTTCCTTTAAATTAAGAGTTAAGCCTCCTTCAAAAAGTATAACACCTACGGATAGTGATACAAAGGAAAATAGTAAATCACCTGAAAAAATCTGATCACCATCAATTAGCTTACTACCTTCTGGAGTAAAGAAAGTAGATATTGGACCAACAAGTAGTCCTATTAAAATTAGGGGAAGTATTGCGGGTTGTTTTATCTTCCATGCCAACCACTGGGCAAATACCCCTAATACTAAAATGCTTGCTAACTCTATCATTCTGTAAGATTTTTGATTAAATCAATTCTAAAAATAGTGATAAATTACTGTATTAGTAGTCTAAACTGATTTTTATTTTTAGTTCATTAAATGAGTGAAATTGAAACTGAAAATAATATAATAAAGGGGTGAGGTTCTTTAATGAAACGAATAACTAAACTTAATATTCAGAAATATGAATTTTTTTACTTACTCTTTTTGAATTTGGCTCTATTCCTGTTAAAGGAAATATAAGTGTGAAAGTACTACCATTTCGTGTATCACTTTTAAGTTGAATTTCCCCATTAAGTTTATTTGTAGCTTTTTTTACGAGGTACAAACCCAAACCATTTCCCGTAGAAGTTTGAGAAGTCCTTTTAAACATATGAAAAACCTCTTCTTGTATGTCCTCGGATATTCCAATTCCATTATCTTTTACACTTAAAATGAGATGGTCATCCTTTACTTTTGCATCAATTGTGATTTCTATTTTGTCAGATTTATTAAAAACTAAGCTGTTTTCAATTAGATTACTTAAACATATTTGGAGAATTACAGGGTAGAATAAAACAGATTTTACTGAGCTATTAATTCTAAGATCGTAATTGTACTTAACACCATCAATTGATTTAGTTTTAATTACTTCATCTGCAATTTGATTTATTTCTTTTTCCATTTCGAGTGTTTGAGGAGATTTTAAATTCTCAAAATCTCCTAGGAAACTAACTGCCTGAAGTTTCTTAACCATTCCATCTAACTTTTTTACAGTAAGATCTACTTGATTAAAAAGTTTAGAAGCATCTTCTGACAGATTATAGCCTTTAGATATGCCCACTAGCCCCATTAATGTAGTAAGAGGTCCTCTGAAATCATGTGATGCTCTGTAGAAAAAATGATCTAATTCTGAAAGAGCGTCTTCCAAGGCTAGAGTTCTCTCTTTAACTCTTTTTTCAAGAAATTGATTTAGTTCATGAACTTGATCATTGGCCTCTTTCAGTTCCTCTGACTGTGCCAGTATCTCCTCTTGCTTTTCCTGAATTTGATTATTTAATTCCCTTAATTGAAGGTTGGTCTTGGTTTTTACTTTAAGATATCTGAAAATTATATAGCTTAAAATTATTAGCAGAATGATTCCTATTGCTAATACAATAAGTGTATTTCTTTGAGAATCAATGGTTTTTTGATTTAAAGCTATTATTTGCTCGTTGTTCTTTTTTTGGAGGTTTAATAAGGCTAATTCTTTCTCCTTATTCTTCAGGTCATAAGTTGTTTCTAAGGTGGCTAATTCCAATGTTTTGTTTTCTTCAGATAGTATTTGCTGAGTTTTTAAGGCTTTTAGAAGGTACTCTGATGCAGTTTTATGCATATTTTTTATGGTATATAAATTTGCCTGTGCTTCATAAATTTTCAATAAAAAGTACTTTTCATCTAAATCAATCGCATGTTTCTCACCTAAATTGAAATAATATTGCGCAGAATCATATTGATTCATTTTCATAAAATATTCTCCCAATACCCATTCACCTTCTATCAAACCGATCGTATTTTCTAGTTTCTCATCTACTTTGTAGCTAAATCTATAGAGATTAAGTGCTTCCTTATTTTCACCTAATTTTTCTAGCACTACAGCTTTATTAAATTTTGCAGCACTCATTGATGCTAAGCTTAATGTTTTATTAGAATAAAGTATAGCAGAATCAAAATGTAAGATCGCGGAATCATATTTTTCTAAATCAGTATACAAGGATCCATATGCATTATGTACGTTGCCCATATATTTAATATTGTTAATGTTACGGGCAATATTCAATGATAGATTTAAATATTTTTTAGCTCTTTCTTCCATTTTCATTGAATGAAAAATCCAGCCTAATTCATAATAGGCTATCATAATTGCATTTCTGTTTTTACTTTTTTCAAAAACCTCCAATGATTTAAATATATAGTCACTGGCATCATTATAGTTCCCCATCCATGATAGAAGAATCCCTTTAAATAAATGGATATTAGCCTGACCGAATTCGTATCCGAGACTATCATAAATAGCTTGAGATTTAATTAATAAATCAGAACTTTTATTGTATTGGCTTATTTCCATTGCAGTTTCTGCCAATAGCAAATTTAGTTCAGCTATGTCCATCTGATTATTTGAGTTTTGATAATACTCTAATAGTTGATAAAAAATGGAATCCGATTTATCATATTGAGCTGTTAAATGATAATATCGGCCTTTGAGCTTATTAAGTGTTCTCAAGCTATTTTCTGAATCAATATTCTGAACAAGGCTTTCAGCAACTTGAATAATAGAATCGGATTTTTCTGTTAAACCTATGGAGATAGAAGCAGAAAGCTTAAACATCAATAAATTGAATAATTCAATTGTACTTGTTTCTACTCGATCAATTCTTTTGTCTATCATGGTAATAGCATCCATAAACCTGCCAGTCTTTTCCATCGCAGATGTTGTGGTAGATAGATATTTGTAGATTTCTAAATCATTTTCGATGGCAATTTTTGTTGCTTTTTCATAATAATATATTGCACTATCATATTTTAAGTCGCTATAAAATGATATTCCGTATTGTCTATAGGTTTCGGCCTTTAGTTTTGGATTTGTTTCATTCTTAAGCATGTGAAATGCTTTTCGTGCAGCTTTTTGTGCTTTTGGAATGTCATTATGCCAGTTTTTATCTGATTCTTGTAAAAGTCGCTTTAAGGTTGATTCATTAGTCGAGTTTAAGTTTTGACCAAACAAATCCATTGTTACTATCAATATGCAAGATATAAATAGTAATTTCCTAAATGCGGTGATATGTTGAATTGAAATTTTCAAACTATTATTTATAAAAGTAATTTGAATAAATTTACTTAAATAGGAAAGTATTTATAATAATAACAAATATAAATTTCGATTTCCAACTGTTTTCGATAGACGGTAGAATATAATAGATTGCAAAAAAAAGAATCACAACAAATAATATGTCAAAAAACCCTTGGAAACTTTTAAAGACAAATATTCAATATGATAATCCCTGGATAAAGGTTGAGGAAGATGCAGTTATCAATCCCAGTGGAGGCCAAGGGATATATGGAAGGGTACATTTTAAAAATGTTGCTGTTGGTGTTATTCCGATTGATGAAGAGGGGAATACCTGGCTAGTAGGTCAGTATCGCTATCCATTGGACGAATACAGCTGGGAAATACCTGAAGGTGGTTGTCCAATAGGAGAGAAGGAATTAGATGCTGCTAAAAGAGAATTAAAAGAAGAAACTGGTCTATTTGCCGAGCATTGGGAAGAATTTTTAAGAATTCATACTAGTAATTCCGTATCTGATGAAAGAGGGGTGGTTTTTTTAGCAAAAGATTTGAAACAAGGTGATACTCAGTTTGAAGCAACAGAAGACCTTAAAATTAAAAAGCTTCCTTTAGAGGAAGCCTTTCAAATGGTATTAGATGGAAAAATAACCGATAGCATTAGCATGGCTGCACTTTTGAAATTAAAAGTACATTTATCTAAAAATAATTTTAGGTAACTTATTTTTATATATCTGAAAGAGCTGTAATCAGAATTTCATTTTCTTCTGCAGTCCCGATTGTTATTCTTAAACAGTCATCACAAAGCTTAACATTGGATCTATCACGTACCACAATGCCCTTTTCAATCAATTTTTGATAGATAGATTTAGCTTCATTTATTTTAATCAATATAAAATTGGCATCTGTTAGATATACCTTTTTTACTCCAGGGATATCTTGAAGTTTTTGATTAAGCTTATCTTTTTCAGCTAGAATTGATTTAATCTGCTCTTCAAATCCTTTTTTATTTTTGAGTGAATCTGACACCAATTTCTGACTAGGCCCGCTTATGTTGTAAGGAGGTTTTACTTTATTCAAAATTTTAATTAATTCTTGATTTGCAAAGGCCATTCCCAATCTAGCGGAAGCTAATCCCCAAGCTTTGCTTAAGGTTTGTAAAACCACTAAATTCTGATAATTTTCCAATTGATGAGTCCATGATTTTTGCGCTGAAAAATCTATATAAGCTTCATCTATTACGACTATTCCTTTAAATTTTTCAAGCAAGTTCTGAATGTCATCTTTTCTTAAACTATTTCCTGTAGGATTATTGGGGGAGCAAATGAATAGCATTTTGCTTTCTTCATTGGCTGCATTTAAAATAGCATTTACATCTAATTGAAAATCATTCGTTAGTGAAACTTCAATATTTTCTACATTATGAATAGCTGCTGATACTTTGTACATTCCATAAGTAGGAGGACAGGTAATGACATTCGATTCACCTCCTTTGCAGAAAATCCTGAATAATAAATCTATAGCCTCATCACTTCCATTTCCTAAGAAAATATTTGAGGATGCTATCCCTTTTATTTCAGACAATTGATTTTTAATGTCCTTTTGCAATGGGTCTGGATAACGATTCCAGTTGTGTTGCTCTTCATCAAATGGATTTTCATTTGCATCTAAAAATACCTTGGCATCACCTGAGAATTCATCGCGAGCTGATGAATAGGCTTGCAAACTTAATATATGAGGAAGAACTAAATCTTTCCAATTTACAGTATTGCTCATTCTAACAAATCATTTGTTTTTTAAACTATCCAATCGAACGGTCACCGCATTTTTATGTGCAATTAAAGATTCTGCCTCAGCCATGACTTCCACATGTGGACCTAAATTTTGCAATCCTTCAGGTGTAATTTCTTGGTAGGTGATATTTTTCACAAAGCTGTCCAAAGAAACTCCACTATAAGCTCTTGCAGCTCCATTTGTAGGTAAGGTATGATTGGTGCCCGAAGCATAATCACCAGCAGACTCAGGAGTGTAATAACCTAAAAATACTGAACCTGCATTTTCTATTTGTTCAGAAATTTTTCGTGCATTTTTAGCCAATAGAATTAAATGTTCAGGAGCATATTGATTGATTAAATCAATACATTCTTTTTCATCTTTGAGAATTATTACTGCACTGTTTTGCAAACATCTATCAGCTATTTCCCATCTAGGCAATTCGCTCAATTGATGATAAATTTCTTTTTGCAAAGCACTTAGCATATTGGTAGAAGTGGTGATAAAAATAACCTGGCTGTCTACTCCATGTTCTGCCTGAGAAAGTAAATCAGCCGAAATAAAAGCAGGATCAGCTTCCTCATCCGCATAAACCAAAACCTCGGAAGGACCTGCCGGCATATCAATTGCCACAGCTTCCAAGCTTGCTAGTTGCTTTGCTGCAGTAACATACTGATTTCCGGGGCCAAATATTTTATCAACCTTTGGTATGCTTTCAGTTCCGTATGCCAATCCAGCTATTGCTTGAGCACCTCCAACTTTGAAAATTTGGGTGATTCCTGCTACTTCTGCTGCATATAAAATGGCAGGATGAATATTTCCCTCTTTATCAGGAGGACTACATAAAACGATCTCTTTACAACCTGCTATTTTTGCAGGAATTGCCAACATTAAAACCGTACTAAAAAGGGGAGCAGTTCCTCCAGGAATATAAAGCCCCACCTTTGGAATTGCTACTGATTTTCTTTCACACAATACCCCTGGCATGGTCTCAATTTTAAGTGGGGCAATTTTTTGAGCTTTGTGAAATTTAGAGATGTTATCATGGGCAACTTTGATAGCTTCTTTTAACTTTGTTGAAACCTGTGAAGAAGCTGTTTTAATTTCAGTCTGAGTCACCAATAATTTACCTAACTCTATTCCATCAAACTTCTTGGTATAAGCTTTCAAAGCGCTGTCACCTTTACTTTGCACTTCATCCATGATGGGTTGCACCACTTTTCTGATATCAGATAGTGATTCAGTAGGTCTCTTTAATAATTTCTCCCAATTTTCTCTTTTGGGATATGTATAATCCTTCATAATTTTTTAAATCAAGCAATTTTCTCAAACTCATTTAAACTGTAAGGTTTAATTTAAAATTGAAACCTAAACAATCATTTTTTCAATTGGAGCCACTAAAATGCCTTGTGCCCCAGCTTCTTTAAGTTTTTCTATTACCTCCCAAAATTCATCTTCTTTCACCACAGAGTGTAAGGAACTCCAGCCTTCCATTGCTAAGGGTAGAACAGTAGGACTTTTCATACCTGGTAATAGACTAATGATTTCATCTATGGACTCGTTAGGAGCATTTAATAAAATGTATTTATTGTTCTTTCCAGCCTGGACTGCTTCCATTCTGAATAACAGCTGGTTCAAAATTCTCTCTTGTTCTGCAGATAAATTATTGCCTGAAACCAATACTGCTTCAGAGCGCATAATGACATCAGCTTCCTTCAAGCCATTGCTCAATAAGGTGCTTCCTGAACTTACAATATCACAAACTGCATCAGCTAAGCCAATACTGGGAGCAATTTCCACTGATCCACTAATTTCGTGTATTTCGGCATTAATGTTATTTTCTTTAAGGTAGTTGCCTAAAATTTTAGGGTAGGAGGTTGCAATGCTTTTTCCATCAAGTTCTTTGATATTTTTGTAATCCCAGTTTCTGTCAACTCCAATAGAAAGTCTACATTTCGAGAAGCCTAATTTCTTTACAAGCTTCACGTCCTTTTCGTATTCTACCAAAACGTTTTCGCCTACTATTCCTAAATCTGCTACTCCATCTTCCACATATCCAGGTATGTCATCATCTCTTAAAAAGAGAAATTCAAGGGGGAAATTATCTGCAACGGCTTTTAATTTACCTTTACCATTGCTGAATTTTATACCGCATTCTTTAATTAATTTTAATGAGTCTTCGCTTAATCGACCTGACTTTTGTATAGCAATTTTTAATGTATTCATCTTTAATTTTTAAGTTTTTAAAAATAGTATTTAACTAAGAGATTTTCTAAGGAAATGTTTGATGATTTTCCTTAAATAAATTATAAGTGCAGATACCTGCTTATGGCGATATAGTGAATTTATTCCTCTTAAAACGAGGAATGATGGAATACATGAACCGCATGAAATGCCTGAGAAGCATTTAGCATTGAAGAGATATGTAATCTAGTGTTGTTCATGTGGAAGCAAATGTAATAAGCTTTTTTTAATTAGCTACTATTTTTATTGTGGTTTTAGAAATTTTCAAGAAAAAGTAAGCTAGAAGTGCGCACTTATTGATTAATAGAATAAAATTATCTATTTTAGAAACATGAGAAAAGTTGATGTATTATTAGAAGAATATGGAGCAAGTCATAAAAATGCCACCAACAAATTGGTGCACTGGATTTGCGTGCCTTTGATTTTTTGGAGTATCGTAGCTCTATTATATTCTATTCCCAATGATATGCTGACCTATGCTTTCGGAGTAGGTTATTTTAATAATTGGGCTGTAGTGGTATTAGGGATTGTTTTAATTTATTACATCAGTTTATCAATCCCGCTGTCTATTGGAATGGTAGCTTTTGCCATTTTGTGTATTGCAGTGGCGCGTTGGGCAGATCAATTGAATTTTTTACCATTATGGGGGATTGCTTTAATTGTTTTTTTCTCTGCTTGGGCAGGGCAATTCTGGGGACATAAAATAGAAGGTAAAAAGCCTTCATTCCTAAAAGATTTGCAGTTTTTGTTAATAGGCCCTGCTTGGTTGATGCATTTTATTTATAAGAAAATGGGAGTGAAATATTGATTTTATTCCTGTTCATCTGAGTGGTTTTTAAAAATTAAACCTTCAATCTTTCCTGCCTCTTCTTCAAATTTATCTTTAAGTGATTGCTTTATTCCTAAAGTAGCAGTACAGTTTTCGGTAAACTCTTGATTTTTGATGTCTGCTTCGAAATCTGAAATCAGGCGCATTACTTCATTAGTGATTTCATAACCATATTCAATTTCATAAATTTCTTCAATGGTCACTTCTATTAGGTTTGAAGCTTCTAGTGCTTCAAAGGCAGCAGTTTTATAAGCATTGATTAATCCAGGAACTCCTAATTTTGTACCTCCAAAATAACGAACTACCACTATCAAAACTTCTGTTAAGTTTTTAGATTTTATTTGTCCTAAAATGGGATCTCCAGCAGAATGATTAGGTTCTCCGTCATCATTAGCTCTCAATTTATCTTCTGATAAAATGTAAGCATAGCAATGGTGGCGACCATCATGATATTGCTTTTTTACTTCCTCTAGTCTTTCTTTTACTTCCTCTTCATTTCGTACGCGAAAAGCCAGTCCAATGAATTTACTGCCTTTTTCTTTGTAGAAACCTTCACCACCTTTAGAAATTGTATAGAAATAGTCCTTCATTTAGTCTTTAGAATTTTATCAAAACAGAGGTATTTGAGCAATTTAGTTTCAAAATTATCATTTATTGCATCATAAAAAGTATTTTTACTCTTATGAGGCAAAACTATCAAATTTCCGAGCAATTCCCTTCTCGTGAGGAAGAAGAAGCCTTGAATTTTCCTCTTTTCGCTCGAAAGGAATATTGGCTGCTTCATATGGAGGTAGATGTTTTAGTTCCTATAACCATTAAGAACCACCAAAACCAAATTATTGCTTTTTGGTGCTTTTCCAGAATTAAAAATAGATTGATTACACCTATCAATGCCCCATTTTTTACGCCTTTTTCACACGATTTTGATAAAGATGGGGTTCTCATATTGACAGTGATTAACTATTGTAAAACCAAGTATAATCTTTCAATTCAAATGACTTTAAAGTCTGACTTGGAAATTCATAAGTTTCAGAATTCAATTCCGACATTAAATATCAAGAAAGTAGAGATAGGAAGCCAATTGAGCATAATTAATGATAGTTTTCTCCAACAGATTCAGAAAAAGCGAAAAAGAAGAAAATTACAGTCTCTGTTTTCTGATAATACTTTTGAAATAAAAGAAGTAAATATAAATGAATGGGAAGAAGTCTATGAACAAAATTTAAGCTGGAGGAAAGAAAAAGGGCATCAGAATTTCATGAGTAAGAAGGAAATGTTAAAAGCAAAATTGCAATTCCCTAAATCATATCATGCTTTTCTATTGAAAAAAGATCAAGATTTAATTGGAACTGCCTTCTTTTTGAGAGTTGATCAGAATTTGATTTATGTCTATTCTCTGATAACATCTCCTGCAATTGATTCTGAAGAACCTTCTCTTTTATTGTGGAAAGCAATTTATGATTTTGCAAATGAAAAAAATATTTCAACTGTTGATATGGGTACCTCTATGCTCGCAGATGGCAGCATTAATAAGAGTTTAGCACGATACAAAAAATTCATAGGTGGTTCGCACTATAAAAAATACACTATAGAATGTTGAGATTTTGGAGTAAATACAATCACAGCATTTGGAGTGGAATTCTTCTAATGATAAGAATGATAGCCGGTTTTGGAACACAAAAAGTAGTGGCAATTTTTTATGGTCCTGCAGGAACTACACTTATTAGCCATTTTCAAAATTTTGTAGCTTTATTTACCCAGCCCATTCAAGATGCAGTTGCTAATGGATTGATCAATGCTTTTCCCAAAAAGTCCTTTCAGAAAACTCAAGTTGTAGGCGCTTCTATTATCATTATAACTCTTTTGGTCACCTCATGTGGGCTAATTTTATTGGTTAGTACTCAATTCAAACAAAGCTATTTTTCTTTTAGTCTGGAAAATTGGCTACTTATAATCCCTTCTATACTTCTATTCTGCTTTGGTTTAATTGTTTCAGCTATTTATGTAATTCAAAAGAGATTGAAGCTGTATTCATTTATTATATTGATGCAGTGGATTGTGTTTTTTTTCTCAGTTTTTTATATTGATTTAGCACTTAATCACTTTTTAATTTCTTGGTTAAGTATTCAATCTGTATTTTCAATAATTCTAATTATTCCAATACACTCTCTCCTGAAATTCAATTTTAAGATTGAAAAGAAAGTGAAAAATCATTTTAAGCAGTTTTTAATAATGGCTTTAACGATTTGGTTGAGCAGTAAATGGGTAGATTATTACGTCAGAGAATTCGCAATTCAGGAATTTGGGATAATTCAGACAGGCTTATGGCAATCTGTGGTTAGAATTTCAGAAGCATATAGAGGCCTTGCCATTAGCTTTTTATTTTTGAGTTTGTACCCTATGCTTTCACAAAAATTAGCAAATAATAAATTGGATAAGAGCGATTTGAAAAAGCACTTTTTGCTATATTTTCTAGTAACAGTAGCCTTTCTCTTGTTTGTTTTTCAGTTTAATGAATTTATTTTGAAGGCTCTATATGATTTACAGTATGCTGAAGCTAGCAATCTATTCAAAATTCAAATTATAGGGGATGTTTTTGCTTTTTTAGCCTTTCCTTTCTCTGTTTATTTAATTGCATCAGTTAAAACTAAAACTTATCTCATAACAGAATTAGTAAGTGCACTTATATTCGTAACTTTAATAGTGATGAAGACTGATATCGGTATTGAAATTTTAGTTTATGCGCATATTATTCGATTCATTTTATTTTTTCTAATGGTTTCTTCACTTGGAATAAAAAGTATAAGTAATGTCCGCTAAAGTTTCAGTTATTTGTTTGTGTTTCAATCATGAAAAATATGTGGAAGAAGCCATGAATTCAGTTTTAGCTCAAACATATCCAACTGAATTAATTGTGGTGGATGATGCTTCATCAGACAATAGTGTTCGGAAAATCAATGATTATGTGAAACAGCATTCTAATATCAATATTCAAACCCTTTTTTTTGAGAAAAATGTCGGGAATTGTAAGGCTTTCAACTCGGCTTTGGAATTAACAAATGCTGATTATATTATTGATTTAGCAGCTGATGATATTTTGTTGCCAGATAGGGTAGAGGAGGGCGTAAAAAATATGGAATTAAACCCAAAATTAGCGATCAATTTTACCAATGCAAACTATATTGATGAAGAGGGTGAATATATGAAATCTCATTATTCAATTAATAAAAAAGGTAATGCTACTGTGCATGTTCCTCATGGAAATTTGTTCCATCATATATTGGCGCGTTATTTTATTTGTTCTCCTACCATGATGTATCGAGCCTCTTTTTTTAAGGAAATTGGAGGTTATGATGAAAATTTGGCTTATGAGGATTTCGATTTGATGCTAAGGCTTTCAAGGAAGTATCCTTTTAGTTATACAGATCGAATTTTGGTTGAGAAAAGGGTGCTGAATGCTTCTATGTCTACGAAACAGTATAAAAGAGGGAGTAATCAACTAGAATCAACTTTGAAAATTTGTAAAAAAGCCGCTGAAATGATTCAGGATAAAATAGAGAAAAGAGCTTTACTAAAAAGGATAGCTTATGAAGCAAAACAGGCTTTTGTTTATAAAAGGTTCTTAATATTCATAGCTTTTATTAAATTAGGGGTTAAAATTATTTTGCAAAAATGAAAAGAATACTCTTCGTGTGTTTGGGGAATATCTGTCGCTCACCTTTGGCAGAAGGATTAATGGCTGATAAGATAATAAAATCAGCAGTTGAGGATCAGTTTAAGATAGATTCATGTGGGACTGCAGATTACCATATCGGTGAGTTGCCTGATGAAAGAACTTGCGAAAATGCATTGAAAAATGGTTTAGAATTAAATCACAGAGCAAGGCAATTTGAATCAGCCGATTTTAACAGGTTCGATCATATTTTGATAATGGATAATGCCAATAAAATGAAAGTAATAGGATTGGCTAGCTCTGAAGAACATTTAGAAAAGGTCCAGTTAATGAGAGATTTTGAAACTGAAGCTGATTTACAAGGTACCGATGTACCAGATCCCTATTACGGAGGAACTGAAGGCTTTCAAAATGTATTTAATATCTTAGATAGATGCACCGATAATCTGTTAAATTACCACCTACAAGCCATCGAAAACTAATCTGCTAATTTTATTTTAATTCTTAAATTTCAAAATTAAATATGAAGCAATATGCTTCTTCAGAATTTTAATTATTAACAAACCTAGTTATCCCACCAGCTTCTTCTTCTATTCATTTTTAAATCCTGAAGAATTGATGCTTTTACCCCAATATCTACACTAAATGATTGGAATCTACCGAATGGCACCCAATTAGCATTAATTTGCCAGCAGTGAAGATTTCTGAAAATATTAATAGAAGTTTGGGTAAAGTCTTGCTCTTCAAAGTCATATCCTGATGTAAAACCAACTTTCCAGTTTTCAGTAAAATTCACATCTCCGCTGAAATTCATTGTTTGTTGAATTTTAGCTTCTTCATAGCCTTGTCTGCCCCATCTGATGTTATATCTTACCCTTAAATTCCAAGGTACTTCAAAATCTACATACATATCTGGATTGCTTGTAAGTGCTTGTACCTGGTCTTCAGTTGCCCCAGCCTGACGAGCTTGGCTTTCTAAATTATTTCTATTTTCATCATCACTTTTTTTGCCAGCTGGATTTAAGTTGGTGGAAAGTGCAATATTTGCTGTTGTAAGTCTACCTATACCTCTACCAGCTTCCCAAGCGTATTGATCAATCCTTCTTTGATATACCTTTTCAGTCCCATTCTCATTTATATTAATACTGTCTAATACCATTACATAAGGGTCTATTCCAGTTTGAATATTTATGTCTAGTTTTCCATTAAATAGATTAGTTCTGGCATTGATTGAGATTGGTGCTAAGCGGAAAGAATCTGCAATAACATTGTAACTAGTAGAAAATGAAAGGTTGTCAAATATTTTAACTTTAGTCGGCAAATCTGAAGTATCACTTTTCTTTTTTACTTTCATTTCTACTGTATTGGCCAAGGAGATTCCAATTGTCCCTGATTTACCTCTTCCGGGGCTTCCGTAAACAAAACCTTCATACTTGGAATATATTTTTGTATTGCCCAAAGGATCCGATTGAACTTCTTCGTAGATTCCATATTTTTCATCTCCAAAGTCTGGTCTCCAATTTAAGTTTATTGAAGGGGTCATAATATGGCGAATAGCCTTAACTGCACCTCTTTTTGGGTAAATTGTTCCATAAAGACGAGTGGTGAAACCTATGCCTGCACTATAGGATGAAGCTCTACTAAACTGATTTAGCGTATCTACCACTACCGTATTAAGAGAATCACTATAGCTATGATTCAATTCTTTCAGATACCAAACTTCATCATAATTAAAGCTTGGACTGGCAGTTATGAATTTAAGTAAGTTAAAAGAGGTAGATATTGGGATTCTGTGTTGACCTCCGTTTTGTGCTCTTTTCAATAAATAGGGCAGCGTTTCTTGATTAAAAGGAGCAATACTATCTTGAGTTTCACCCACTGTGCCTAAACTATTTGTAATTCTGTTAGTGGAAGTGAAATTATAGGAATAATTCATCTTTTGAAGCCAGTCTAGTCCATTTGCATTAACATTTTTGAACGGATACTGTCTATTCATATTTAAAGCGGCTTCAGGCAAAGTTAAGTTTATATTATTCGTTCTCACATTCTGATCATGTCTAGCACTGATAGCATAATTGAAGGGTGTTCCTTGAATTACATTGGAATATGAAACATTTGAATTGAAAGTGGCTGATAATTGTTGTTGGGCATCTTGGGAAGGGTTGTTGTTGTTAAAATCAGAAGAACCTGCGTTTACGGAGGCAGAAAATCGGCCAGTTCCTTTTGATTCAGGTCTATGCGACCATTGAATCCAAAAATCTTTTTGAACAGAAGAGTCAGCTTCCGTTTCACCACCATTTTGTTGACTAAATCTTATGTTAAGATTTCCATTGTAGCTATATCTCTTTTTGTAATTGGAAGCAACTGATAATCCGTAACTTCCTTTTGAATAAATCTCCCCTCGAAGGGCCATGTCTGCATATTCATTTATCGCCCAATAGTAACCACCATCTCTTAAGAAAAACCCTCTTCTATTTTCTTCACCATAAGTGGGAAATAAAATTCCGGATGTTTTATTATTAGGCATAGGAAACATCCCAAAAGGAAATAAAAATGGGGTTGGTAATTCGGTGATTTCTAAATTAAAAGGACCAGCTAAAATCTTATCTCCAGGAATTAGTTTGATTTTATTTGCTGCAATACCAAAATGTGGATGTTCTAAATTACAAGTAGTATATAAAGCATGGTCGCTGAACATTTCATCCTTTTCATTCTTCTTTGTCCAGTTAGAATGCATAAAGGCCTCACCTTGCTGAGTAACCACACCTTTGATAATTGCTTTCTTGGAGTCAAAATTATACGTAATTTTTTCCGTTTGATATACTTGGCCTTTATCTGTGAACACAGGTTCCCCAGTCATTTCACCAGTGCTGTCTGCTAAACCACTTGCATCTAATACTTTTGTATTGTAATTGACTTTTATTTTATCTGCTTCTAGTTGTATGTCTCCATAATCAACATGAGCATTTTTATACATAATAATATCCTGAGTTTTCAAGTTAAAGTTTAAAGAATCCTTGGCATTGTAATTGACAGTGGTTTCAATATCACCTTTCTTTTTAGCTTTTACAGTGTCTGTAGCTGCTGTTGAGGTAGAATCAGAAAGGATGGATGAAGTAGAATCAGTAAGAAATTGAGTAGAATCTGTTTTGATTGAATTATTAATAATGGAATCAGAATTCTGAATTACAGAATCAGCTTCTTGAGCAAAACCTAAAAATGGTGCAACAATTATGAAAATACTTAATATATACCGCCTCAAATTATTCTGTGGATTTTTCCGATTTGATGAAATTTTGCAATCTTTGTGTAAAATTATACTTTTCAAATTTAACAACCGAAAGATTGTGAAAAATATTACCATCCTTTTTACACTTACATTTTTGATGGTCCTTGGCTCATTCACAAATCTTAACAAACCCTCATATAAAATTGATAAGGTTGTGATTGATGCTGGACATGGCGGCAAAGATAGTGGAACTAGAGGCGTAATGTCAAAGGAAAAAGACATAGCTTTAGAAATTGCTTTAGAATTAGGTGAAATCATTAAAGAATATTTGCCTGATGTTGAAGTCATTTACACTAGAACTGATGATAATTTTATTGAGCTTGATGAACGTTCAAACATCGCAAACAAAAATGGTGCCGACCTGTTTGTATCTATTCATTGTAATGCTGTAGATTATAGTGATAAAGTTCATGGTACTGAAACATGGATAATGGGTCTACATAAATCTGAAAGCAACTTAAATGTAGCGAAAAGAGAAAATTCCGTTATATTGATGGAGGAGAATTATGAAGAAAAATATGAAGGCTTTGATCCTAATGATCCGGCATCTCATATTCTTTTTTCATTGTATCAGAATGCATATTTATCAAATAGTTTAAAGTTAGCCGAAAAGGTTGAGTATCAATTTGATAAGAGAGTGGGTCGTCATAGTAGAGGAGTGAAACAAGCTGGATTTGTAGTCTTATTCAAGAGCTCAATGCCTAGCGTATTAATTGAAACAGGCTTCTTAAGTAATCCGAAAGAAGAAAGATATTTGAACGATGAGCTCGGTCAAACGTATATAGCATCTGGTATCTTCCGTGCTGTGCGGGATTACAAAGTAGAAATTGAATCAATGAACTAAAATTATACAACTTTGAAAATAGCTAAAGAAATTAAAGTTGCCGCCTTGGCAATAGTATCAATCGTAATATTTTATTTTGGATTTAACTTTTTAAAGGGAATAGATTTTTTCAATCCTTCCAACGAATATTATGCTGTTTATGATCAAGTGAATGGTTTAACAGCTTCTAACCCTGTGCTTTTAAGCGGGTTATCCGTAGGGCGAGTAAGTAAAATTGAAATTCTCCAAGAAGAGGATAATAGATTGAAAGTTTATTTTGAAGTAAGGGAGGATATTACACTAGGTGAAGAGTCTGTTGCTCTACTGGCCTCTGATATTTTAGGTTCTCAAACCATAGTAATACAAAGAAATAAAGTGACAAATCCTTTGCCAGAAGGAAGTGAGATCAAAGGGGATATTGAGCCATCTTTAACCGCCCAAATTCAAGAACAGGCTTATCCTGTTTTGAAAACCGTGGATTCAGTTGGTCAACATTTAAATGCTATTTTAGCTAACATCTCTAAAAATGAAGAAGCTATTCAAAATATAATGCTGAATGTTGAAGTAACTACTAAAAACTTAGCGAAGATATCAGAAAAGCAAGCAACAATTAATGCTGTTATAGATGACTTTAAGAAAATCTCATCAACATTAGCGGATGAAAAGGATGGACTGAAAGCTTTACTCCAAAAAACAAATGGAATTGCTGATTCAGTAAATGCATTGGAGCTAGCAAGAGTAGTTAATAGGTTAGATACTACACTAATTACCATCAATAGTACGGTAGCTGCAATGCAAGATGGAGAAGGAACAGTTGATAAATTACTCAATGATGATTCTTTATATACAAATTTGAATCAAACGCTAGTTGATTTGGATGCCCTTCTAATAGATATGAAAGATCAACCTAAAAAGTATGTCCACTTCTCATTATTCGGAAGAAAGGACAAGGACATAAAAAAGAAATAAAGGAAACACTCAATAATTATTAAATATACCAGGAAACGACTCAATGGATATCGCATTTAATAAAAACGAAGACCTCAATAAACAAGAGGTAGACAAACTAAAACACAAGCTAGAAAAAGTATACTTAGGTGGAGGCGAGAAAAAAATTGCTTCCCAACACGAAAAAGGTAAGTTAACTGCTAGGGAACGCATTGATTATTTGGTAGATGATGGCTCTGAATTCTTAGAGGTTGGTGCCTTTGCTGCTGATGGAATGTATGAAGATGTTGGGGGATGTCCTTCGGCCGGAGTAGTTACCGGAATAGGTTATGTGGAAGGAATGCAAGTGATGATAGTAGCTAATGATGCTACTGTTAAAGCTGGAGCATGGTTTCCAATGACAGCCAAAAAGAATTTAAGAGCACAAGAAATAGCTATGGAAAATCGCTTGCCAGTTATCTATTTGGTAGATAGTGCAGGAGTTTTCTTACCAATGCAAAACGAAATTTTCCCAGATAAAGAACATTTCGGACGACAGTTTAGAAATAATGCTAAAATGTCTTCTATGGGGATTATTCAAGTAGCAGCCATTATGGGTAGTTGTGTAGCTGGTGGTGCTTATTTGCCTATCATGGCTGACGAAGCTATGATAGTGAACAAAACTGGCTCCATATTTTTAGCAGGTTCTTATCTAGTAAAAGCGGCCATTGGTGAAAGTATAGATAATGAAACATTAGGTGGAGCCAGCACACATTGTGAAATCTCAGGTGTTACCGATAATAAACACGAAACAGATCAGGACTGCTTAGATGATATCCGTAGAATTTTCAACAAAATCGGAAGTTTCGAAAAAGCAGGATTTAATAGAGAAGAACCAGCAGCTCCAGCCAAAGATGAAAAGGAAATTTATGGTATCCTTCCTAACGATAGAGTAAAACCTTACGATACTAAGGATATCATCGAAAGATTGGTTGATAATTCAGAATTTGATGAATATAAAGCGCTTTATGGAAAATCAATTATTTGTGGAACAGCCAGAATTGATGGTTGGGCCGTAGGGATTGTAGCCAATCAAAGGAAGGTGGTAAAAACCAAAAAAGGTGAAATGCAGATGGGAGGAGTGATTTATTCTGATTCTGCAGATAAATCTGCACGTTTTATCATGAACTGCAATCAACGCAAAATCCCTTTGGTATTCCTTCAGGATGTAAGTGGTTTTATGATTGGAAGTAAATCTGAGCATGGTGGAATTATAAAAGATGGTGCAAAAATGGTAAATGCCATGGCGAATTCAGTGGTGCCAAAATTCACTATTGTAATTGGTAATTCCTATGGTGCTGGAAACTACGCTATGTGCGGAAAGGCTTACGATCCTCGTTTGATCTATGCCTGGCCTACAGCTCAAATCGCAGTTATGAGTGGAGCAGCGGCTGCTAAAACCTTATTACAGATAAAAGTTGCTACTTTGAAAGCAAAAGGTGAAAAAATCTCAGAAGAAGACCAAGAGAAAATGTTGAAAGACATTACAGATAAATACAATGAGGAATTATCTCCATATTATGCTGCTTCAAGATTATGGGTGGATGGAATTATTGATCCTTTAGAAACCCGTAAAGTGATTTCAATGGGAATAGAGGCTGCGGACCATGCGCCTATTGAAAAGCCATTTAATGTTGGAGTAATTCAAACCTAAATCACTGAAAATTGGAATTGGATAAAAACGAATTTAAAGCATTAGTTTCCCTTTTGGAGGATGAAGATGAGGAAGTAAATCGTCATGTGGAGGGGAAAATAATGTCTTTGGGCAGTGATATTATTCCGTTTTTGGAAGAGCAATGGGAAAATAGCTTTGATCCAAATATTCAACGGAAGATAGAGGATATGATCCATACACTTCAGTTTTCTCAATTGAAGGAGAGATTTAGGGCATGGAAAGAAAAAGGAGGAGAAAGCCTTTTGGAAGGTATGTGGCTTATTTCCCTTTATCAATATCCAGATATTGAACTAAATGATTTAAATAAAGAAATAGAACAGGTCTATTATGATATATGGGTGGAATTACAAGAAGATTTGCATCCTTATGATAAAATCAAAATTATTAATGGTGCACTCTTTACTAAATTAAAATTCAGAGCGAATACTAAGAATTTTCATTCTCCTAATAATTCATTTTTAAAATCTGTATTGGAAAGCAAAAAGGGAAATCCTATTTCTCTTTCCGTGGTCTATATGCTGGTTGCAGAAAAACTTGGCTTACCGATTTATGGAGTTAATTTACCTAATCTATTTATTATCACTTATAAAAGCGAAGAAGTACAATTTTATGTCAATGCTTTCAACCGTGGATTAATATTCTCTAAAAAAGATATTGACAACTACTTGGCTAACTTAAATTTAACTCCCAAGCCAATTTATTATGAACCATGCTCTAATGAAGATATCATCAAAAGAGTATTGAGGAATTTAATAATGGCTTTCGAGAAATTAGGCGAGCACCACAAATCAGAGGAAGTTAAAGAACTATTAATCGAAGTCTCTGGCGGAATTGATTTTGATGCTTTAGGGCTTTAAATTTCCACTCATAATTTAATTGAATTAGCTATTCTAACGCTTGCCTGTGGCTAGTGATGGCTTCTTTGTGCTGGCACAAGATAACTACTAGCCTACGTTAGGATTAATATGTAGTATTTCATAGCTAAAGTCTGCCAGAGGCAGTAGTAATTTCCGCTAGCAGGAGGTTAGCGGAAAGGAAAAGCATAAATTTTCAATGTAAAAACTTAGCGTCTTAGCGAAATAATTTCATCAAGTCAAATTCAAACAAATAAAATACTCTTCTAGCACATAAAAAGCCAGTTGATAGCTTTGTTTGAAATTTTCTTTTTGAATTTCACCCGTCATTAACGTCCACTCTTTATTTGCTGGTTTAACACTCAGATGTTGCCTAAAATCCAGTTCTCTCTTCATATAAAGCTTATACAAAACTTCCTTGGCAGACCAAACTTTAGAAAAATAAACAAGATTATCTTGGCAATAGGCCATTTCTTCTTCGGTATAAAGCCTAGGAGCAACCTTTGCCATTTTAGCATTTGGCTTTTCAATGTCAATGCCCACATCTAATTTATATCCGGTGGTCAAGGCAATATAATTCTCAGTATGAGATAGCGAGATGTCATATTCTGAATCAGGGATTTGTGGTTTTCCATATTCATTTCTGAAAATGGGTTGGTCAGATATTTTTAGCTCATGTAAAACTGTTTTGCAAAGCATTCTGCCCGCCATAAATTCCAATTTCTTTTCAGGATGAGTCGTTTCCAATAGAATTTTTTCATCAATTAGGCTTAATTGGACATTTTTGAGGTAGAATTCCAAATCCTCTTCAATTTTCCAAACAGCCAAATGAATATTCTCGTTGATTTGATTTATGTATTCTAATGCCATCGCTTAACTTTACAATATGCCTAAAATTAATATAGAAAAAATTCAAAGCCTAACCGGACACAAAGATTGCTTATATGTAGTGGAACCTGCAAGCGAAAGTCACCTCTTTTTTTCAGCTGGTGGGGATGGAATTGTTGCACTCTGGGATTTGAAAGATCCTGAATTGGGAACTATGGTGGCTAAAGTACAGAATTCTGTTTATGCACTGCACTATTTAAAGGAAAATAACCAATTGATTGTAGGGCATAATTATGAGGGCATCCATCTGGTAGATGTAGCTGAAAAGCAAGAACTAAAATCCGCTAAAATTACGGATAGTGCTATTTTTGATATAAAGGTAGTCGAGAATATTATTTTAACCGCCTGCGCAGATGGGCAATTGATTTTATCTGATTTAAAGGATTTAAGCACTATAGCCAAATTGCAATTAAGCGATAAAAGTGCTCGGACTATTGCGGTTCACCCAGATGGAAAAGAAGTTGCTATAGGTTTTAGTGATAATACAATTAAAATACTTTCTACCTCCGACTGGCGTTTAAGAAAAGAGATCAAGGCGCATGATAATTCAGTTTTCACACTGCAATATTCATTTGATGGAAAAGTTTTGTTGAGCTCAGGCAGGGATGCACATTTAAAAATATGGGATGTAAAAAGTGATTATCTTCTATTGGAAACCATAGTAGCGCATATGTATGCCATTAATAATATCAGTTTTAGGCCGGATGGGAAGTATTTTGCCACTTGTAGTATGGATAAAAGTATAAAGATATGGGATGCACAATCTTTTAGATTATTGAAAGTAATTGATAAAGCTCGGCATGCAGGTCATGCAACTTCCGTCAATAAATTACTCTGGACGGATTATGAGGATAGATTGGTGAGCGCAAGTGATGACCATACTTTATCAATTTGGGACATTCAAATGCATAATAAAAAATAAGGCTGTATATTTATATCTTGAAAAAGTGAAATACTTTTCTTAGCATTAAGACAATTCCCGGTCAGATGCGTTATATAATTAAACAATTTACGATAAAATGAAAATTACTCCTTTAGAAATACGACAAAAAGAATTTGAAAAAGGCTTTAGGGGCTACGATAAGGATGATGTCAAGGCTTTTCTGGCTTCCCTTTCACAAGAGTGGGAGCGGGAAATGGATATGCAAAAGGAGATAAAATTGAAACTGGAAGCAGCTGAAAAGGAAGTTGATAAGCTTCGTCAGGTAGAAAGTTCGCTTTATAAAACCTTAAAAACTGCAGAAGATACCGGTGCCAATGTAATTACGCAAGCCAATAGAACTGCTGAATTACATTTAAAGGAAACTCAAATGAAAGCAGATAAATTATTGTCTGATGCACAACAAAGAGCTAAAGACATAGTGGAAGATGCCAATCATAAAGCTCAAACCATTTTAGAAGAAATGGAAGATGAGTTGAAAGAAGTAGCGGATGGATTCAAACAATTGGAAAATCATCGTGATAATGTAGCGGAGGAGCTTAAAAATTTAAGTACCGGCTTAAATGATAAAGTGAAGAAGATTGAAGATCGCATGCAGCATGTGGACATTGAAACTCACCTAAAAAGAGCTAGAAAAGCAGTTAAGAAAATCCAGAATGCAGATGGCTATGAATTGGAGGAGCTTAAATCTAAGCCCATAGAGCATGAGGCTGCAAAACCACCTAAAGCAGAAAGCACTCCTAAGCAGGAAGAGCCAGCTAAAGAAAAAAAGAATAAAAAAGAGGATGGGGGAGAAGACACATCTTTCTTTGATGAGATAACTGCGGATTAAAAATTTTCAATAAGCATTTTATGAAGGGAAAAGTAGCATTGTCCGGAATGGCATTTTATGGCTATCACGGTTATTATGTGGAGGAAAATAAACTAGGAAATCATTATACAGTTGATTTAGTGGTGGAAACCGAATTTGAACGTATGGATGATAATCTGGAAAGCACGTTAAATTATGAGAACTTGTACAAAACTACCGATGAGGTAATGAAAAAGCCCCTTAAATTATTAGAAACCCTGGCCTTTCATATTGGAAAGAAGATCCTGACCGAAAATAAATCTGCTTTAAAAGTATTGGTTCGTGTGAATAAAATGCAGCCTCCTATTGGGGCTTTGTGTGAGAAGGCTTATGTGGAATTAGAGGTGGATAGGGAAGATATTTTTTAAGAGAGCTACACTTTGCTTTCATAATTCTACAATGTTAGATTAGAACGTCATACCTGCGGGGGCAGGTATCTTGTCTTATTGAAACTTTGTTTCACTAATTTTCAGAACCATAGTCTAATCTATTTTTATGATTTTAGATATATTAGCCATCTGCAAAAAAGTTGTTCATATTTTAACCTTAGGTTAAAATTAATAGATTCCTTTCTTCAAAGGAATGACGCACGGATGAACCTCAGTAGATGGTATCTCATCAGAACTTATTTTAACTAAATCGACTTATAAACAAAAATGAAATCACTGTTATGAGTTTTGGTTTGCCCGATAGCTTAACAGAGAAAATTACCAGTATCCTCCAAAATCATTCAGAAGTGGAGGAAGCTCTCATCTATGGCTCAAGAGCTAAAGGAAACTACAGAGAAGGCTCTGATATTGATATGGTGTTAAAGGGTGAGCAACTAACTGAAGCAATTAGAAATCAAATATTCTGGGAGATAGATGAATTGAATTCTCCTTACACTTTAGATTTGTCCATTTATCATCAAATCACATCTCAAGAATTAATTCAGCATATCGATAGAGTAGGAAAAACATTATATAACCGAAAGAAACAAACTGACCGAATTTAATCCCTTAATTTTGTTACCAATTCATTAAGTGAAACATAAGCACCTACCATTATCACCATATTTTTATCTACAAATAGACCCTGTTGAGACCAGGTGCCATAAGTGAATCGAAAATAATTACTGAAATATTTATTCCATTCAAACCTTAGCCCAATGATAGGAGAAAACTCTAACTCATTTGGGTTGGAATAGGTAATCAACTGGTTGTTGTCATTAATATCATAATTCAACATATAACTTAGTTGACCACCACTTTCGATATATAGTTTGTTAATTAACTTATAGTCTAAAAACAGAGCTAAATCGAGATAATTTAATGTGAAAATAAAATCCACATTACCATATTGAGGAATAGGGATGTTTTCAAATTTCCAACCCTTTTGATTAAATAAAATTTCTCCATTTATACTGAAAGATTTGTAAGAGAGGAATTTCCTACCAAAACCTCCATGAAAACCATATTTTTCTCCTATAAACATGCCGTACAATCCCTCACTCACATAATTACCTATACTTAATCCTGATTTTATATAGATTTCATTTTCCGGTTGAATTTGGCTGTAAGCTTTAAAACTAAAGATTAGAAAGAAAAGAATAAATATGAGGCGCATTTGATTAATCTAATTTATGTTTACTTTGATTTGGCTGACTTTCAATATTTTGACAGTACTATGGAATACGGATAAAAATTGAAATTGCTTTCCTGCGCTGATTCTTTATCTTTGAATTCTAATATAGTTTTTTTTCCATCGAAAAAGACTTCACAATTAGCGTATATTAACGGGTTTTTTTCATTGTCTGATAACCAGTCTACTGAAATGTACATTGTTCTTTCGTCAAAAACATGGTATTCCAAACTTCCTTCTGTATCGAGCGGTTGTATATAAATAGAACCACCGCAAATGGACTCAGAGGTGGTTTTATGATATCCGCAATTATCAAAGTAAAAGGTACCAGCATCATAAATAGTTGAATCAGCCCCTTGACTTGAAATGTAATTGAGCTCGGCTATTTCATAATTCCCTGCTAACTGTTCAAGAAAATTATTGTAATATTTCTTTTTGCTGTTGCATGAGCAAATAATTATAAAGAGGAGAAGTGGGATTGATGTTTTTTTTAATAACATAATGCTTCTTTTGGTTCTAAATAGGTTAAAACAATTTTTATACCAAAAGAAATAAAAAACACCATAAAACCAAAAAGTAGTTAGTTATGTAGCTGTATTCTGTTCTTATTTAAAATGAAATTTGCCTTTTTGTTGAATTTACTGCTATTTCACATTCGGAAAGATTGAACAGAAAATTAGCTATGGAAACGACAAAGAAATATAATCCCGAAACTTATAAAACGCCAACAGGAACTCAACTCAATTGTAAAGGCTGGGTGCAGGAAGCTGCATTGCGTATGTTGTTGAATAATTTGGATCCGGAAGTGGCTGAAAGACCAGAAGAGTTAATTGTGTACGGTGGAAGAGGTAAAGCTGCCAGAAATTTCGAATCTCTTGATTTAATCATTAAAGCCCTGAAAGATTTAGAAGAGGACGAAACTTTAATTGTGCAATCTGGTAAACCCGTTGGAATTTTGCAAACTCATAAGGATGCACCTAAAGTACTGATATCTAATTCTCAATTAGTACCTAACTGGGCAAATTGGAAACATTTTGATGAGTTAGAGAAAAAAGGTTTGATGATGTATGGTCAAATGACGGCCGGGAGTTGGATTTACATTGGTTCTCAAGGAATTGTTCAAGGAACTTATGAAACTTTTTCAGCTATAGCCAATAAAGATTTCGATGGAAGTTTGAAAGGTACTTTAACTGTTACCGCTGGATTAGGCGGAATGGGAGGAGCTCAACCTTTGGCTGTGACCATGAACGATGGAGTTTGTTTGGTAGCAGAAGTAGAACAATGGAGAATTGATAAGAGAATCAAGACCAAATATTTGGATGAATCTATAGAAGATATGGATGCTGCCATCGACAGGGCTTTGGAAGCTAAAAAGAATCAGGAAAGAGTTTCTATTGGTGTGCCTTGCAATGCAGTTCATTTATTGGAAAGATTAAAAGAAAGAAATGTTATTCCTGATGTTTTAACCGATCAAACTTCTGCTCATGATCCTTTGATTGGGTATGTGCCCCATCAAATCAGTTTAGAAGAATCAAATGTGTTAAGAGAGCAGGACCCAGATAAATATGAGGAGCTTTCTTATGAATCGATGTACCGACACGTAGAATTGATGCTGGAACTGCAAAAATCAGGAGCTGTCACTTTTGATTATGGAAATAACTTAAGAGCCAGAGCTCAGGAAAAAGGCTTAAAAAATGCTTTTGATTTCCCAGGCTTTGTACCGGCATATATTCGTCCGCTTTTCTGCGAAGGAAAAGGGCCTTTCCGTTGGGCAGCACTTTCAGGTGATCCTGCTGATATAGCCGAAACGGATAGAGTGATAAAAGAATTATTTCCAGAAAATGAATCTTTAATGCGCTGGATGGATATGGCACAGGAAAGAATTGCTTTTCAAGGCTTGCCTTCAAGAATTTGCTGGTTAGGACAGGGTGAAAGAGAAAAGGCTGGATTGGCCTTCAATAAATTAGTGAAAGAAGGAAAAGTAAAAGCTCCAATAGTGATTGGTAGAGATCATTTGGATACCGGTTCTGTAGCCTCGCCAAATAGAGAGACGGAAGCCATGTTAGATGGTTCTGATGCAGTGGCAGACTGGCCGTTATTAAACGCTTTAGTGAACACCGCAGGAGGTGCGAGCTGGGTTTCTCTTCATCATGGTGGTGGAGTTGGTATGGGTTATTCCATTCATGCAGGTATGGTGATAGTGGCAGATGGTACAGATGATGCTGAGAAGAGACTAAAAAGAGTACTGCGCAATGACCCTGGAATGGGCGTAATTCGTCATGCTGATGCTGGCTATGATATCGCTACTGATACGGCAAGAAAACATAAATTAGATATTAAAGAAAGATTGAAATAAATATTAGAATTTACCCCGGTCTGACGCATGCCGCGTCTGACCGGTATTTTTAAAAATGTCAGTTCCCATCCTTCATTTCTCTTTGTCTCATCGGCATAGCATCTATAGTCTTAAATAATTTTTCATTGGAGATAGGAGAGTTGCTCCTCAATTTGACACCACCATCTTTTCCGATTAATAAGTTTTGATAAGTTTTATTTTCATCAATATTCAACTCTTTTATGATTTTATTGAATTGGAGGTTGTGATTTTTAGTTGAATTCCAGATTTCAACCTTTTGGTTTTTCAGTATGATAACTTTCAAGTCTCTATCCAAATAACCCTCTTTTTTATAGCTGATTTTAGCTAGCTGCTCTTCTAATAGAGAAGATTTCTGATTAGCAGAGTAAATGATCAAAAGTCTGTTTTTCCATCGGAAATCATCTAAACTTGTAATTTGGGCTTGAGTGGAACTCATAGTGAAAATCAGGTAGGTGAAAAGTAAAAGGTATCTCATGGTGTTAGTAACTGGTTGATGCGGAGGGTGTTTGAATAGTCTGAGTCTAAAGATAAGGTCGCTCCTACGGAGCTTTTGTTGTCAGTTTATTGTATAGTTACCATAAGTTCGTCCCTCTGGGACTTTTAGGTGTGGAGTTAGTGGTAAAAATCTATGCTTCTTGACCCTCTTATTTTGGTATTTATAAACTGGAAAGCTAGCGCGAGCTTCTTAGCTCGTGCTCAAGTTGTAGCACTAGCACTATTTAAGATATTGATACGAGGGACGAGCTGGGAAGCTCGCACCAGCTCATTTACATTCCATTTATAAATACTATTTCTGCAATGTAAAAACACCTTAGGTGTGATCATTTAGTAGCTTAAAAGGAAAAGTAAAAAACCTTAGCTCCGTAGGAGTGACCTTATTAATATATCTGTGATTATCACCCCAAAGGCACAGCAGTAGTGTCCGTAATTTTCTTCATCACAAAGGAGCTTTGGATATTGGCCAAGTTTTCATTTGTAGAGAGTTTGTTGACTATAAAATCCTGAAAAGCATTCATATCTTTCACCAAAATCTTTAGATGATAATCATATTGTCCAGCTAAGTGGTAACATTCCGTAACCTCAGGGATTTTTGCAACATGCGCTTCAAACTGAGCCAGTTTATCTTTAGTGTGTTTTTCTAACCTCAACATGCAAAGTGCCATAAGTCCTTTACCTGTTTTATCTGCATCAATCAAAGCTACATATTGCCCGATTACCCCCGTTTTTTCCAACCTTTTTACTCTTTCATAAACAGGTGTTATGGTCAAATCAAGCTGTGCAGCTAACTCTTTATTGGTTATGCGTGCATTCTTTTGTAAGAGCTTAATAATTTGAATATCGGTTGTATCCAGACGTATAGTAGAATTATTTTCCATTTCAATACTTTTAATAGGCGAATAAAAGATTTAATTTCTTTAAAATCTCTAATTTTAGTTTTATTTTCTTAAATATATGCATTTCAAGAATTATTTTCTAAATTTATAAAAAATAAAAGAAATTATGAGCGAGCATTCTTTTTCACCTGAGAGTTTAATGATGTCTTTTGGCTACAAGCCAGAATTATCAGAAGGAGCTATTAAATGTCCTATTTTTCAGACTTCAACCTTCGCTTTTAAAAAGGCAGAAGATGGTAAAGCATTTTTCGAAGTTGCTTACGGTAAGCGAGAAAAGTCAGATGAGGAGGAATTAGGTTTGATATATAGCCGTTTAAATAATCCTAATTTGCAAATCACTGAGGATAGATTATGCCTTTGGGATAAGGCTGGGGATGCCGCTATTTTCGAAAGCGGGATGGGCGCCATTAGCAGTATGTTGATGGAATTCCTGAATCCTGGAGATGTGTTATTACATTCTGTGCCAGTTTATGGAGGAACAGATCATTTTATTAATCATGTTTTACCAAAATGGGGAATTCAATCTGTAGGAGTAAACCCTTATCAGGATAAAGCGGAAGTGATACAAGAACTAGATGCCAGTGGATTGAAAGATAAAGTTCGTTTTATATACCTGGAAACTCCTGCTAACCCAACCAATGCCTTGGTAGATATCGGGATGTTTAGAGAAATCGCTAACGAATTACGAACTGAAGAAGAGCCTATTTACATAGGAGTAGATAACACCTATATGGGGCCGGTTTGGCAACATCCATTGCAATTAGGAGCTGATTTAGTTATCTATTCTGCTACCAAATACATAGGTGGGCATAGCGATTTAGTTGCTGGTGCATGCTTAGGTGCAGCAGATTTGATAAAAAGAGTAAAAGGCTTTAGAACTTTCATGGGAAATATGGCCGGACCTCACACTGGTTGGTTGTTGATGAGAAGTTTGGAAACTTTGAAAATCCGAATGGAAAAACAAGCTGCAAACGCTGAGGAGGTTGCTAATTTCTTGAATACGCACCCTAAAGTAGAGAAAGTTTATTATTTAGGGAATTTAAAGCCAGAAGATGGTTGTCAATACGAAATCTTCAAAAAACAGTGTAGTTCTAATGGCGCTATGTTGGCATTTGACATCAGAGGAGGTGAAAAAGAAGCCTTCAAATTCTTAAATAGCACTAAGTTGATAAAACTAGCGGTTAGTTTAGGGAGTACAGAATCATTAGCGGAACACCCAGCCACCATGACTCACTCCGATGTGGATGAGGAACTAAGAAATAAAATAAACATCACTTCTAAGTTGGTAAGAATATCTGTAGGAGTAGAGGATGCCAAAGATTTAATTTGGGATATTGAGCAGGCTTTAGAAAAAGTTTGATTTGAGATTTCAAGAGTATATAAGCTAGAAATCTTAAAGACTCTAGAATCTAGATTCTAGATTTAAATCGATCTGACTATCGTCTAACTTATCTGATACGGATAGGTCAGACGATAGTCAGACCGGCTAAAAGTGCTAATCGCTTTTTTAATTGTTCATTAAGATTGCTAGCTCCGACACCAAAATTAAAAGTTTTTCTAATTAAGGTTTATTTTTAAAAATAAACCCCTACCTTTGCGCGCTCATTTGGGAGACGGCCACTCAAATTTATAAGAAAAATCCAAATTGGGCGCATGAAGCAATATTTTAAATTATTTGACCTTACACAAAAGGTAGATTACAAAACAGAAGTACTTTCCGGAGTCACTGTTGCCTTGGCTTTAATTCCTGAAGCTGTTGCTTTTGCTTTTATGGCTGGGTTATCTCCTTTAACAGGTCTTTATGCTGCTTTTGTTATGGGGTTAGTGACCGCGATTTTTGGTGGTCGTCCTGGTATGATATCGGGTGCAACAGGTGCTATTGCCGTGGTGATTGTTGCTTTATCACAAAAATTTGGTATTGAATATGTGCTTGCAGCTGTTATTTTATCTGGTTTGATTCAAGTGTTAGCTGGATTTTTGAAATTAGGAAAATTCATGCGTTTGGTACCCCACCCCGTAATTTTTGGTTTTGTAAATGGCTTAGCATTCATAATCTTCAGTTCGCAATTCAAACAATTTCAAGACGATGCTGGAAATTGGTTAACAGGAGAGCCACTTTATATACTTTTGGCTTTAGTTTTAGGTACTATGATTATTGTTTGGGGCTTACCCAAGATAACTAAGGCTGTTCCTTCATCATTAGTAGCTATTTTGGTAATATTTGGGATAGTCGTCTATTTCGGTATTGATACCAGAACTGTTGGAGATGTGGCTTCCATTAAAGGCGGATTTCCACCATTTCATATACCTAACATTCCTTTAAAGTGGGAAACGCTGATGATAATCTTACCATATTCAGCTATTATGGCTGCTGTTGGCTTAATAGAAAGCCTTTTAACGCTTAATATTATTGATGAAATCACTGAAACTAGAGGTAGAGGAAATAAAGAGGCAGTAGCGCAAGGAACGGCAAATATACTTTCAGGTTTATTTTCCGGTATGGGCGGTTGTGCCATGTTAGGTCAGAGTTTGATTAACATTTCTAACGGTGCCAGAGCTAGATTGTCTGGTATAGTAGCAGCGGTGATGCTGTTGGTTTTTATCATGTTTGGATCTTCATTAATTGAATTGGTTCCAATGGCAGCATTAACAGGTTTGATGATTATGGTCGCTATCGGAACATTTGAATGGGCAAGTTTAAAGACCCTTAATAAAATGCCAAAGTCAGATATTTTAGTAATGGTATTGGTGACTTTAGTGACTATCATTCTTCACAACTTAGCTTTAGCAGTAATAGTAGGAGTGATTATTGCAGCATTAGTATTTGCGTGGGATAATGCCAAGAGAATTCGTGCAAGAAAAAGTATAGATGCTGAAGGAGTAAAACATTATGAAATATATGGTCCTTTGTTTTTCGGATCAGTTGCTGCGTTCAATGATAAATTCGATATTATGAATGATCCGGAGGAGATTATTATTGATTTTCAGGAAAGTAGGGTGGTGGATATGTCAGCAATAGAAGCCTTAAATAAAATCACTGAAAGATATATGAAGGTTGGGAAAAAAGTGCATTTGAAGCATTTAAGTCCTGATTGTAGAAAGCTGCTTCAAAATGCGGATAAAATAATTGATGTTAATGTAATAGAAGATCCTAATTATAAATTGGTGGTTGATAAAGTTTAGTTTTTTTCATAGTGAGTAGTTTTGGTTTAGGTTAAGAAAGCCGGGTTTAGCGATCCGGCTTTTCTTTTTTATTAAAGTTTACTCAAATTAAAATTTCGGTTATTTCTCTGTATTTATAATATCATTTTTTTTAATCTGTTAGGTAAAAGCCTAATTAGAAAACAGCATTTTCATTGTAATTTATATCCTTGATTTCCAATTTCAGCCAAGTCCAATCTTTATTTTCTAGTTTCCAAGTTGCTTTCATTATAGAAGGTACTTTTATACCTTCAAAAGAATTGTACTCCTCTACTGTTAAGATCCACTTATAACGTTTCGAATTTTTTTCATTTCCCTTAAATCGGTCAGCAGAAAACTTAATAAAATCTCCATCGGAATTAAAAAAGAAAGTTCCAGTAGCCTTAGTTCCTTGATATTCCATAGTTGCTGTTGCAGTACTATCATTGGTTTGTTTCCAACTAATGTAGTTCCTTAGCGCTAAGGAGGGAAACCAAACCATTTCTCCTAAATACCGCTGCATAGTTCCTTCGTTCAGCTTTTCTCCTTTTTCATCTACTATATTAATTAAAGAATTTAACTTGATTAACATTTCTCCTTTACCATCGATGAATTTATCTCTACCCTGGAAATTCACTATGCTATTCATTTTAACATCTACTTGCCAAAGAAAGGCTGGTATATCAATAGTTGTGTATTGAATTGCCTTGGCATCAAGCCAATCTTCTTGTTCTGGCTTCATTTTTAATTTTGCTTCCTGAATAACTTTTCCTTTAGTGATGAAAGGTTTTCCGATTACACCCGAATTTTTCAACCACATTTTTACTGGTTTGGGTAAATCATTGAGGTCGCTTTCTGATACTAGCTGTGTTTTTGAGGTTTTACTTTGGCTTATAAGATTGGTAGTTTCCTGAGCTACCATTTCCTGAAAGTTAAAATGACCATAAAATATCATAGAGACGATCAAAACTACAATATTGGGTAGCGTTCCAAATTTCGCATCTTTCCAAAATAGAATAATAAGGATTTGGGAGATTAAAACAGCAATAAACCCCAGAAGCCATGCATACTTATTATTAAGGGTAAATAAAACGCCATAAGCTAGAAACACTATTGCTGTGAGCAGCCACAATAAACCCACTGGTTTGGATATGGGCATTGTTAATTCCTTTATTTCCTTAAATCCTATGCCTTTTATAAATCCAAGAAGATGTAAAAGCCCATGTATAATAACGATAATCAAAAAAGCTATTTTCATCTTCTAACTATTATTTTGTGATTGTGGCGTAAGATTTAATGCATAAACCTGGCCACTAAAAAGTTACGGAAAATTATAAAATGTAAATAACCTATCATTACAATATTGAAAATTTATTTGCTGGAATAGAATAGGGCTGGATATTAAGTGTTTTCATTCATAATCACATTTAATAATAATGAATGTTAATCTGATTCCCCATTTTTATTCATTTATAGGTGAGGAAAGTAGGCTAGAGATAGAAGAATTGAGTAGGTGAGCTCTGGAAGATAGAATGAATTTTTCAGTGAATTCATTAGTAATCAAAAATCCTTACTAAAGCTTATTATAATAAAAATAGCACTAAGAATTTTCTCAGTGCTATAGTATATTACTACCCTATTAAAGCTTTTATGCGTAGCTCAGGTCATACTCGCGAAATAGTTGAGGCTATTTATTTAAAAAGTCTACCTCCACCAATTACTCTCAACAGCACTGCGATAACCGCAATGACAATGAGAACGTGAATTAACCCGCCTGCATTGAATCCTAGGTATCCTATTAACCATAAAATAATTAGAACTACTGCGACAATGTAAAGAATATTATTCATAAGTTATTTAGTTAAATAAAGTGTATCCTATTGTTGTTTGAACCCAAACGTTTTTATACCTGGGTGTATCGGAAGTTCCATTCCCATTATTATTTTGAAAATCCCAGCCCATTCTTAATCCTATAATGACATCATCTAAATTAACGTCAAGTCCGGTAGTGAAACCAAGGATGTTTTTTCTGATATTATCGTTTTTAATTTCTTCTTCTTGCGTTGCTGTTCCAAAATTGCTATTGAATTCATCCTTTTGATTGATGAGAAAAGAATATTGAGGACCTGCTAGAATAGTAAGATATTCTGTTGGCCTAATGGCAAGTTGGAGTGGAAATTCAATGTATGAAGTGGTTCTTGTAAAACTATAATTGCTTCCAAACAGTGTTCCATTCCCCTTAAATCCTTTTTGAGAATATAAGACCTCTGGTTGAAAGCCTAGATATTCACTGATTGGAACATGTAATAGCAAACCACCAACAAAACCAAATTTCCCGTCTGCAGCAAATGAATTTTCATTTTCATCATAAACATTTGAAAAATTTAGTCCAGCTTTTATTCCAAGTTTTAAGTTGTCTTGATCATCAAGATTTTCATTTTGTGCCGTTGCAAGACTGGAAATAGTCATCACAACTGCTGTGGCTAAAATTTTAAGGTTTTTCATGTTTTTGCGGTTTTAAGATTTTGTTTATGTAAAGATGCGGACCGCAGTTCGAAAATTTGTTACATATTTACAGAGGATAATTACATGATTCGCACATTGATATCCTGCCTATGTAGTATATAACCAAAAAAAAGGGACAAGCTTTTGAATTCCTGTCCCAAGTGATTCAATGTTATGAGTCACTATTTCCGCTCTTGGCTGGTTTCATCCTGATGATTTTCATTCTGGTAGCTTTTTTGATTTCTTTTTTGATCCTCTTTTTGATTATCATTAATAATACCCAAAACAGTATTACGATCTTTGTTCAATCTGTTCTCCATTCTATCTATTATTTCATTTTCTTTACCTTTTTCATATTTCAAATCTGAATCAGTTAATTGTGGATACTCTGATTTTAATTGTTGTGACTGAGCATCCCAATCCCCACTAATTTGAAAATTATCCTTTGATTTACTTTCATTTGTGTTCATAAGCTTTACAATTTAATTCGTAACTGAGTTATTACCTTACAAAGATCAAGACTCTTATGATGTAAGCTGTTACATAATTAAATGTAAATGGTATATAAATCATAGTTTTTCAAGTGTTACACTTCTCTTTTGTCTCAAATTTTTATAGAAAGAAGGGCAGAGTCCAGTGTTTTTCTTGAATTGGTTAGAAAGATGTGCCACGCTGCTATAATGCATTTGAAAAGAAATTTCTGAAAGACTAAGTTCATCATACAGCAAAAGCTCTTTTACTTTTTCAATCTTGTTGTCTATTATATATTGTTGAATAGTTGTTCCTTTTACTTCTGAAAATACATTAGCCAGATAGGTATAGTCATAACCTAATTTTTCACTAATGTAACAGGAGTAGTTTTCTTTTGGCATTTCTTCTGTATAATGAATCATTTCAATAATAACACTCTTGATTTTTTCAACCAGAATGCTTTTTTTATCATCCATTAATTCTAAGCCAGATTTCGATAAATTTTCTCTTAATTGTTCTCTTTGAATTTCCGTAATATCTTCTCGAATTTTTACCATACCTAAGTTTAAATTTATACAATGTAATCCTAGTTTTTTCAATTCTTCTTTCACCATCATTTTGCATCGCAAGCTGACCATGTATTTGATATGTAGTTTTTTCATGACACTAATGTTTAATTTAGTTTTAAACTTTAGCCTATTATAGGTTCGTGTTTGTATACGTAAGATTTTTATGAAAAAATGACTTTATTTGATTTATTTTTAAATGGAAGAGTCGTGGGGTAGAGAAAATGCTTATTTGAAATACTTGAAGCGGTTTTGGGGGTGAAAAAATATCTTTAAATAAAGCTTAATAGGTAATTTTAAAACAATAATACGGGATGATGATTGAATATATCAACATAAACTTCACTAAAATAGCTTAAGATATAGGTGGATTGATTCGTATTTCTTTTAGTTTTTAAGAAGTAATAAATATGAATATATTAATTTGTATTTATATAAAATAATCATTAAGAAAAGGCTTTTGCCCGTGGATACCAATTTCATTCTAATTCAAAAGAATGGGATGATTATGAGGATTAACTTAAATTTTAATTTCTTAAAGTTTAAGTTGTTATTATATGAAGGAAGAAATTAATTTTAGACTTAATTTGAATGATCAAAAAAAATAGAAGTTGTTTTAGACAACTTCTATTTTATTAAGGGTTTTAATTATTTATGATTTTTATTCAGCTGGTTGGGTTACCGCATTTCCATCAAGTACAACAGCAGTTTGTGCTAAAGCACGACCGTTAATTGAAGCACCTGTTTGAAAAGTAATGCCAGTCATTGATAGAATGATTCCTTCAAAATGGGAAGTGGTTCCTAAGGTTGCATGACCAGCAACTTGCCAATAAATGTTTTTCGCTTGTGCTCCTCCTGTTAAGATAATATTAGTTGCAGAACTCATCGTAAGATCTTCAGCAATTTGAAAGATCCAAACATCAGTTGAACTTCCAGAGATGGTGACATCATTAGGAATTGTAACCGTATTAGTCCATTTATAAACACCTGATGTTAATGTTTTTCCTCCAATATTACCAGCTCCTAATTCTAAGAAATCAGTTTCTGATCTCCCAGCAGCATTATTATAAGCAGTCATCATATTCTCTACTGCAGTTGTAAGATTCATTGGAGTTGGGTCAGCCATATCTGAGGCAAATACCTGTCCTGTAACCTGTGCAGAAGTTGCATAACCTGTATTATCAGTTAATGCTAATCCTGTTATGTAAGATGTTGCAGCAGGGCTAAGAGCTAAATCACCGGTTAAAGCTGATGTGCCACTGTTATTAATAGCAGTTTTTGCAAGTATTACGTAATTTCCTGAAGCTCCAAGATCAATTCCTTCAATACTGGCTTCAGATCCACCCGTTGTGAAATTCCACTCATAATTTTCTTCAAAGTTCATTCCCTTTTGACTTTTCGCTTCAGTGCTAATTGTTGCGGTATATTCAGTAGAGGCATCAAATGCTTCTGTAGGAGTGAAAGTTGCTTCTACACCAGAATATTCAACGTCTCCGCTTATATCTGCAGTACCTTGCTCAACCGTAAATGTTGAATTATTGATTGTGGACGGATCCATTTCTTCACTAAATGTAATCACAACATTGTGGTTACGAGCAATATTCATTTCATTGTTCTCAGGCAAAGTTGATAATACTGTAGGAGCTACATCTTCAGTAGGTGTAGGGTCATCATCATTATTGTCTTTATCCTTGCAACTTACCATTAGCATGATAAACATCATTGCTAAAATTGGCATTGTTTTAATTAATTTCATGTTTTTATATTTAAAAAGTGTATTCAATATTTATGATTCGTTATGAATTCGTAGTGAATTAAAAAATATAACGAATTGAAAGTGCTCCACCGTCACCCCAGAAGCCAGAGTAGCCATAGAAATTAAATGAAGGTTTCCAGTCAACACTTAGGTTTATAGGGATTTCAGTAAAATTATATTCCATACCTAAAATTCCATCTAAACCAACAACAGTATAAGATCTATCTTCACCCCATCTTGTATTATTTCCATCCCAAAATCCAATGTGAGCACCAAAACCAGCGTACCAGTTCAGTCTGTTAGTATCAAAAGCTCTCCCGTGGATTTCGTAAAGTCCTGTAAGTTCAACTCCTCTCCAACGACTAGCAATGATTCCTTCAATAGCAGCTTTATCAGAAACAAAGTGCTTAATTGTAATTCCATTCGCAAATCCGCCTCTAAGACCTATACCTGTGTTGTAATCTTGTGCATGGCCGTATGCAAATGCTAAAAATGTTATGAGAATCGTAATGGCAATTTTTTTCATCAGTGTATTGTTACTTTTATCTTACTCGTATGGCTTTTCGGAAACGCCCCAACTTTTTATCCCTGCGTTAGTCAGGTCACCACTTGTTATTATGGTGATACAAAATTAGGTGGTTAATCTTCGGATAGTATTACATAATAAACCAAGAGATTTACATAAATCACTGATATTTATGTTGAAAATTAATCTTTACTCTTTTGAAATTTAGGTATAAAGCTTAAGGATGATATTGATAGAAAAGATTAAACATCCTCGAGGTTTCCTAATCTCTTTTGTTTCAACTTTCTGTAGAAGGAAGGGGTAAGGCCAGTGATTTTCTTGAATTGATTTGAAAAGTGTGCAACACTACTATAATGCAGTCTATAGGCAATTTCTGAGGTGTTAAGTTCTTCATAAAGTATCAATTCTTTCGCTTTTTCTATTTTATGAATGATTATAAATTGCTGTATGGTGATTCCTTTTACTTCAGAAAAAAGATTAGAGAGGTATGTATAATCATATTCAAGTTTTTTACTTAAGTATTCAGAGTAGTTTGCCTTGGGTTCATCATCCGTGAAATGAATCATCTCTATAATAGAGTTCTTTATTTTCTCAACAAGAATGCTTTTTTTGTTGTCCAGTAATTCCAGGCCTGATTTAAGTAAGTTATGTTTTAGGGCTTCTCGTTGCTCTTGAGTAATATCCTGAAGAAGCTCAACAGCGCCTAATTCAACTACTAAATGTTTGACATTTAATTTTTTGAGCTCTTCCTGAACCATTAATTTGCACCTAAGGCTAACCATATATTTTATATAAAGTTTTTCTTTGGCTATCGGAGATAGAAGAGCTATATGAATTGGATTGAGTTGCATGTGTTTAAAAAATTGTTGGGTGAAAAGCTTAATAGCTTAAATGCTTTTTGAAATTTCAAGACACTTAATGAAAAAATTGTCCTAATTAATCTGGTGATAGCTTAATATACGTAAAAATAGATTCAAAAGCTATTGGCTTTAAATTTCATTAATATTGATCGATATCAATCATCTTGATGAAGGATTAACATCTTGATAATTTTTTACTATCTTTAAATAATTCATTTTCTTGTTAAAACTCTGAAAAGCGTCAATTTTCAATGAAAATTTTATGAGTGTAAAAGTGATATTTCTTTTTCGTAATTTAGACCTTAGTGTATGTGTTTTTCAGCTAGTGCGAGTTTTGCAGCCGGAGCAGTATTGACTGCTACTGGGGTTGTATCTTTAAAAAAATCTAAAAAAACTTCAGAGATCCCTTTTGCAAGTATTCCACTTTTTTTCGGCTTACAGCAAGTTGCAGAAGGCTTTGTTTGGCTATCACTTACCAACCCTGATTTTACATTTTTGGATGGTATAGCTGCAAAGGCATTTATTTTCTTTGCACAAGTGCTTTGGCCGATTTGGGTACCTTTTTCTATTTATAAATTTCAAAAACAGGAGGGAATTAGAAATATTGTAGGTAAAACATTAATTGGAATAGGAGCACTTGTGGCTTCTATAATGGCCTATTATCTTTTTACAAATCCTATAGAAGCCGAAATCCTTGGACATCATATTTCATATAATCAAGCTTATCTTCAGCAATTTGGTATAATTGGTGGAGCTTTGTACTTGGCTGCCACAGCTATACCTCCATTTATTTCTACAAATAGAAAAATGTGGATTCTAGGTGGTTCAATTCTTTTGGCCTATATTTTTACTGAAATATTCTTTACGCAATATGTGGTTTCAGTATGGTGTTTTTTCGCAGCAATTTTGAGTGCAATGGTACTGTGGATTATTATAGCTAAAAAGACAGATACAAGATAATTCTATCAAAAATTAACAATATGTAGATTCATTGAATCCCAAAATATTATTTGTAACGGTTTGACTAATTTTACGCTTACTTGCCTATTGTTTTCCTTTGGTTTAGGATATTTTTTCCAAAAATTATAAAAAGGATAATCATTGTTATAAAAGTGACTGAAACAGTCATACTTTTTATAATTGTAAAAACATTGGTGGTAGCCATTAGAGTTTCCGACATATTGGGATAAGTACTCAGCATTGTAATAATTCCAATATTCTCAAAATAATCAGTTATTCCAGCAATAATGGGTATCAGGCATAAAAAGAAAAAGGCTGAATTAAATTGCTTTATTTTTTTTAAAAAGTAAGCAATTAATAAACTAAAACTGATAGTATAGAAAAGCGGATAAAACATATCAAGTGGAAGTTGGTAATATAAATAAGCATCTTGCCCTTCTTTTCCTAAAGCCTCAAAAAGTGAGTTGATATAATCTGAATTATAACCCAGAGGCATCATATCCAATAAATTCATCCCATTTGAAAAATGCATTGTTTTTGGGATGGTTATCAATAGCATCGAAAAATATATGAGGTTGCTTAAGATAAAAAACCATAGAACTTGCCTCCCTGTTGAATGCTTGTTAATTAACCTCTTTACTTTATTAATCATTGGTTCTGGATTTATTCTATAATTCTATACACATATTTATTGGGGAAATTAGTAAATTTTTTTGAAGGCTATTTTGGTCCAAGCATAACCTGGACCAGTGGGGTATGAGATTGGGTATTGAGTTATTTATTATTTGTTCTTAAGATCCAGCAAATGGTGATCCAAATATTCCAACAGCAAGTTCTGCCCAGATGAGAAACAGAGCAAATAAAATCGCTCCACAGATGATAAGTCTTGTTTTTATAGGCTTCACTTCTCTCATGACAAGTTCACACCATAAGCCTGTTCCAAATAATAGAATCCCCATAATCATGAAGTCTGTAAAATCCCAGTCAACTTCATTGGTGAATTGCATGGCTATTAGTGGTATAAGCAGCAATATTACTGCTGATAACAGAATCAGGAATAATCTTTTGTTTTCCATAATTGTAAAAATTAATTGTTGAGTTTTTTGATTTTTATCTGACTAACTATTAAGCAGACAGTCCCAACTAAAATTAGTAATAGGGGTAGGACACCGGGTTCACCCTCTACCTTTATCATGTATGTTAATAATATAACTCCAATTAGTAAGAATGTGCTGGACAGTATTCTTTGAGTTTTTAGGGTTTGGCTTAGTTCCTTTTTTATGATTTGTTGCATTTGTTTTTGTCTTTAGAATTCACTTAATATTTAAATAAAAGTACTTTGTAATTCAAAGTATAAAAATAAAATAATATTACCTAATTATTTTATTATAAAATGTTTAAGTTTTTTCGAGTTTATTTCTTTTTATTAGGGATAAGCCTTTTAAATAAAGTAAGCCAATTGTCAGCGAAATCATGGAGCTAATGATCATAAAGATCATTTTGAAGCTGATACCAAAATGGAGGATCTTCAGTAATCAGCCTGAAAACATTTACAGTAACTAGCCCAAAAACTATGTGTGCAATAAATAAGGCAGTAAAATAATGGGTTAAGGATACTTCAGGAAGGTTATGAAATACCACAAAATATGATTTCCAAACAGTAATTGCTTAGATGCCACTTATTGCACCAACCATTAGGGAGTGGGTGATTGAAATATTAAATATACCCCAGTTCCACAATAGAAAATAACTAAAACTAAATAATACTCCGGCCGATAAATGAGCAATTGAACCAGTCAATAATGTTTTAGTTTTTCTTTCTAGGATAAATTCTAGATCTTCTCTGTTAGCATCGACCCTAAAAGGTGCACAACTTTTGTATTATTATTGGTCAGGCTAGCATATAAATATATCGCTAGCGTCATGGCAAGTGTTCCAACAAATCCGGATAGAATTGTTAAAAGAAATATACTTAAATCCATTGATCAAGATTTAGTAATGGAAAGATTTTTGGAGTTGAATCTGGTTCACTTGAGTAGCTTAATTATTTTAAATCTATTTTTTTTCCAGTTGCAGTAGTTTTAAATTATAGGTTCATATTGTTTTCTACTAGTGTTTCAGTTTAAAATAAAAAGTCAGGAAAAATCGATTCTCGGTTAAGGAAGAATAGCCTAATTTTCCTTTTCCTAAGCCAAAAAATTAGATGGACGAAAAAGATTTTGTTTGAGTCCTGTTTCGCCAATCTAGGCCTTATTAAAAGATTTTCCCCGACTTTTTTACTTTAAATAAACCATAAACTATTTAAAGATTGATTTAAGCATCCACCAAAGCATCACGCAATGATTTTACATGGTCTTGATCGCTTTTTATTAAAGATTTATGTGCAATGATCATGTTTTTTTGTTCTGTGTTTAAATGTTCTGTTTCATCCTCTATTACATCATTATAAGTTTCAATGGCTTTATCATCGCCATTGTCACAAGAGTTGAGAATTGCTTTACGGTCCTTGCCGGTAATTGCTGCTTTCACATCCATCCATGCTCGAAAGAATTTCCCCGTGACCTTAGTGCCATCGGCTATTTCGCCACCCATTGTTTCCACTTCTCTGATTAATTCTTGTTTACACTTTTGACTAGTTGCAATAAATTTTGCAAACAAGGTTTTTAAATCCTTTTCCTCAGTTACTTCTGATGCATTTTCATATCCTTCTATTCTATCATTGTTGATAGTAATCAGCGAGTTTAGCGCGTCAATTGCTTTTTTATTTTCCATTTTGGTTCTTTTTTTGGTGATAAGATTTATTTAGTAATCGTTGTTTTTGGTGCTGTCAGGCATTGGGTGTTCTTTATTCTGTTGTTTATTATACTCCTCAGTATTTTTATCTTTATTAGGTTGTGTTATCTCACCTGACATATCTATATGATCTCCTTCTTTAAACTTCTTTTTGGGTTCACCATTTTTCATATAGTAGCCATTTTTCATAACAGCTGTTCCATTTATTAGCTTTATATCAACATCCAAAGGTGTCATATTTCCATTTTTCACTTTCATTACTTTTCCATTTATGAATATGTAGCCGTTAGGATAGTTTTCATCATCTGAGCCATGTGTGTATTCAGATCTACTGATAGAAGTTATCTTACCTGACATATCCATATGTTCTCCTTCTTTGAGCATTACTTTTGGTTCATCCTTTTTCATATAATGCCCATCACTCATGATGACGGTTCCATTATCAAGGATGGTATTTGTTTCTACTGCAGTGATTTCTCCATTTTTCACCATTACCATTTTTCCATTCTGAATCATATAGCCGTCTGGAGGATTCCGATTTTCCGAACCAGAGTAATATTTATTATCTAATTTATTCTCTTTATTAAATGAGGATTCAGATTCAGATTGAGCATAAGCACCAAAGGTGATTATAATTATTGCGATTGATAAGAAGATTTTTTTCATCTTTTTGTTTTTTAAGGTTCGTTAAATTGTGAATTGATTTTTAATTATTGTTTTTATATTTTTCTTGATATTCAATTGATTGGTCAAGATGTTTGCGTAGTTCTTTTAAAGTAACTTTTGCCCAAGTCTTAATTTCACTATCATTAATATCTTGGGATTTTTTTTCAAATAGATCAATTGCATCCTTATGAGAACTTACCATTTTATCGATGTAAACTTTGTCAAAATCATTTCCTGATTTATCATTTAATTTAAGGTAAGTTTCCTTAGAATCTTCTGTTGGTGTGCTGGGAATGGTAATCGTTTTACTTTTTGCAAGCGCCATTAAATCTTTTTGAGATTTTGCGTGTGCCTCTTCCATCATTTTCCCTAGTTCCTTCACATGCAATGTTTGCCCATTTTGCTGTGCCAGTTGTCCTAACTGAATTTCTTTTAAGTTAATTTCAGCAGCGTTTACAAGGAACTGCGCATTTTTTTGATTCTCTTCGCTTGTATCAAATTTTCGGTCATTTCGCTCTTCAGCAATCACTTTACTTCCCTTTTGATTTTCTTCATTTTCGCAAGAAACAAAAACCAAGAATGCGGAAATTAAAGTTAATTGAAGCATTGCTCCTTTTATATATTGGTTCATTTTCATTTATTTAGGTGGTTTATTGATAGTTTATATTTAAAGTAGAATGACGTTTAAGGTCATTCTACATTTGTTTTACAAGAGGAATTCTAATAGTGAATTTCTTCTTTTTTAGTATTTAGACTATTTTCAATTTGTTGGTCATCCTCCTCATTTAAAAGTTGAACTCCAATTACGATTTTGCCTTTTTTGATTCCTTCTTCATATAAATTGGCGCTTTCCTTAGAGAACCCTAAGTTTTCGAGTGCCCCCATTATTCCGCCTGGAATTCCGCTTGCTCCTGAACCAGAAATCCCTGAAGCAATGGGGCCTGCCAAAATGATTATGAGTCCGCGAACTACAACACTTCTTCCATTTGCACCTATTACTTCTGAAATCACACTTTCATTGTTTTCAATAGTTGGATCAACTATAGCATTTTCAGTTGTATAGGCTCCATATTTAGTGTGTTTGATATCACTTATGAAATGTTTTTTGAGCGTTTCACCTAACATCACGACATTAATTTGATCTTTTTTATAACCCTTTTTTTGTAATGTCTTGTACGCATTTTCTGTACTATCTCGATCTTGAAACATCCCTGTTAACATGTCTAGGTCCTTTGTCATGTTAACAGTCTTTTGATTTTGATTTTCAGCCATTTTGATTTCATTTAAAATGTGCACTGTTTATTTTAAGCTTGATAATTGTTCTATAAAGATCATGATCAAAGAATAAATTATGTTACACTATTCTGTAAATGCTTTATATGATTCACACATTGCGATTTGTGATGAATTATAAAATGACAAAAGGCTTAGATTTTATGTTTTTTTAAGATGTATTGAAGCGTTTTAAAATTTTTAGTGTATGAATAGGGGAGGAGAAAGGCTATTGGGATATAAATGTTATTTAAGCCAGCTCAAGCATGAAGGTTGAAAATTTATAAAGTACTCAATTTTGTGATTTAATTCTTTTATGGCTCCATATCAACATCCCTAAAAGTAGTTTCTTTTTGTTTTTTTATTTTTTTAATAATTGATATATCACCAGTTGTTTCTAAAATCATAATATCGATTTCATCTAATGTTGAATAGCCTTTTTGTCGAGCAGCGCTATAAACTTCCTCAACAGTTATTCTTTCTTTTTTCATTGCACTATAATGAAAATCGCCATTATAGAAAATAAGAGAGGGCTTACTGGTGATTAAGGTTTTAAAAGCTTTCACCCTAACAGACAGCCAGGTGAATAAAAACTGAAGTCCAATAAAAACTATGACAGCGGTGATCCCATCGGCAAGTGGTATTTTTTGATTAAGTGTAACGCTAGCGAGAATTGAGCCTAAAGCAATGGTTACCACAAAATCAAAAGCATTCATTTTTGATAAGGTTCTTTTACCGGAAATTCTTAATGAAATCACCATAGCAAAATAGGCTAATGGAGTTACATAAATTACACTTAATATATTATCCCAACTGTTAAACCAAATATTTTCCATCTCATTATATTAATGATGTGTGATTTAAAGCTATTTTCATTCCTAGCTCTTGTTTTTTTAATCTCTTAATCACAGTTCTAATTTCTCCCCAACAAAAGCTTTTTCATAGAAGCTATTTGCTCCCATTGCGTTATTATCAGTTTTTGGCTCGTAATTTAAAGTTATCGAAATTGGAAAATGGTCTGATCCTATATCTTCAAGTTTTTGTAAGGATATTAATCCAAAATCATTTGTATAGAAAATATGATCTATTGGATACCTCAGTAATGGTAAATGAACGCTAAATGTACTGTATAATCCTCTGCCTTCCCGAGGATCAACTAACCCACTATATTCCCTAAAGAGCTCTGAAGTATCAGACCAGCCTACATCATTTAGATCACCTGCCACTATGGTGGGATTATTTGATTTTTGTATTCTTTTACCAATAATTAGTAATTCAGTATCTCTTTCATAAGTGTCAGATCCTGGTTTTGGGGGTTCTGGGTGAACGCCATAAAAATCTATAATGATTCCTGATGCTAAGGTGATTTTTGTGAAAATTGAAGGGATATCTTTTTGAACCAAAAAATTTACGGAGCTTTCAGTCAGCTGAAGTTTTGATAGCAGTATCATTCCATAAGTATTTTCTTGGGGGCATTTAATGGAATACGGAAAATCATCTTCAAGTTTTTTGATAGAATTTGCCCACTCTTGGTTGGGTTCATTTATTAAAAGAATATCAGGATTAACTTTATTTACTAGCGAATGGAAACGCTCTTTTTCTTTATTGTTCATCAATACATTTGAAACCATTAATGTAAGGCTGCATTCAGAAATTGGTTGGTTACTGTTCTTTGCTTGAGATTTGTAAAGAGGAGTATATATGATTATAAACTGTAACTGATAGATTAGGGTAATTATAAGGATAATTAATAGTGGTAATTTGTAAATCCATTTAAAATCTACAAAAAAATAGGCCAGAATTATAGCTATTATAATTAAAACAGCAATCTGGATTCTTGGGAAATCAAATATTCTAATCCACCATTCATCGGTGTTGATCATGGGCAAGCCTGTAGCTATAAGTAAAATGATGCATAATATTAAAGTGAATGTCCGCATATGCCTAGCTATGATTTAGCAAATTTTTCAAAACTGAATTTTAATTTCGGAAGATTTTTTTCTCGTTACCGTATTCGGTTAATTCATCCATATTTTGAACATTGGCCTCTTGTACCTCAATTACGGCTTTTCTTCTACGTTTCATGAAGAAATGTATAAATCTTCCAACTTTAGATTTCATTTCGTTTGCATTTTTAGAAACAACATTTCCAATAGCAAATTGAATTAATGTGCCAAGTATATTTTTGATGGGATTATGAGATCCACCCATCAATATTTTTTTAGAGAATACAGCTGTTCCAATCCCGATTGCACTACCAATAATGTTATTTTTAATTTCAGAAGAGGAGGATACTTTATCTATAGTACTTTTAATAAGATTGAAGGGTTCTAAACTTTCTTTTGTAGTTTGAAATTGTGCCTTCAGTATACTTAATTCTTCAGCACGTTTTTCTTCTAATTGGCTGATTCTTACAGTTAACGCATCTGTTTCATTTTTCATCTTAATTATATTTAAATGTGATTAATTGTAAGAAATGTTTTTACTGAAGGAGCTAACTATAAGAAAGTTGAATACACTGAGATGGTTTTGAGCCTTATGTATTTTACTTGATTCTTCTTTTCTTTAGCAATTGCTTAATCAAGGTGTTACTGATTGGAATTTTAATTAGCTCGTTTCGAAATATATGAATGGGTACTGCAAGCACTGCATAGAAAGCCCCCATAACAAAAAAGCCATAGAATGTTTCGCCCAATTGTTTACCGATCCATAAAGCCAAGCCAATATTTAAGATTACAAGCGACAATGCAACTATTATAAAAACTACAATTCTAGAAACCAAGGTTGAAGCCATATCAGCCGATTTATCAATTGCTGATAATTTAAAAAATTCGATTGATGTTTTACTGTAGTCTTCCGCCTGCTTTAGAAGTGTTTCTAGGGGTGTTGCATTGTCGTTCATAATCTAATTTTTAAGTATTATAAAATGGATAAATCAAAAATTAATATCCAGAATGTTCAACATCTGCTGCTGCATTTTTCAAATCTTTTTTGAAGTTATCTGCTTTCGCTTTTCCTTTTCCCGCTAAATATTGGACATCATTTTTAGTGGTGTCAATTTTTTTGGAAACTAGATCAGAGAATTCATCAAATTTTGATTTTAATTCGTCTAAATAATCATCGCTTTTGCCTTTGATTTGTTTTCGGGTTATGGCTCCTTTTTCTGGTGCTAATAAAATACCGACTATTGTGCCAGCGGCAACACCTACTAACATTCCTAATACTGCTCTACCTTTGCTCATAATTGATTTTGTTTAGGCCTCATTAAGCTATAAAATGAAAGCTAATGAAGCTGATTTACTGGTTCTTAATTAAATTATATTGATTTGTTTCCTGAAAAAACCTTTATCAGGAGTGATACTAATGCTACTACTAGCAGTAAGTGAATAATTGCTCCAATGCTATACACAAAAAAACCTATTACCCAAATAATGATCATCACTACTGCCACGATATAAAGAATATACTTCATGTGTATTTGTATTGATTTATTAGGGGATTAATCTTCTCCTATTGCTGCTTCAATATTTATTGCTTCAGCAATTACCGATAGATGTTCATCCGCAGTAAGTGTAGCTTCAAGTAAAGAAACTGCCTCAGTTAAGCCTAAAATTTCAGCAAATTGGCGAAGAGTTCCATATGTAGCTATTTCGTAATGCTCTACTTTTTGTCCTGCTATAATTATTCCAGCATCACACATTGATCCTTCGTCACATGATTCCATTATTTCATCCGCTTCTTTAATTAAACCTTCCATTGCATCACATTTTTTGGCAGTAGCTTTTTTATCAATAGATTCAAAAACCTGCTCTAATCTGTTGATTTGGTTTTCCGTTTCTTCCAGATGGCTTTTAAGTGCTTCTTTCAAATCTTTTGAAGTTGCATTATCCACCATCTTGGGAATAGCTTTGGTTAATGCTTTTTCAGCCCAATAAATGTCTTTTAATTGATCTTCAAATAATTTTAATAGTTGAGATGATTTAACGGGTGCGGCTTTTATTTTTTGATTTTGCATTTTTCTGATATTAGATTTTGGGAAATTTTTAAAACTGATAGTGCTTATTAATTAAGAATCTAATTTACAGTTGAATCACAAAGAAAACCTTACATGATTGTTATAGAGATTTATATGATTCACACATTATTATCTGGGGGTAATATCAAATGTGATTAAGTAGAGTAGGGGATAGACGGATTATTGAAATTTGATATGTTTGCTGTGGTTAATAATTTTTTAAAAGGACTATCAACCTTGCTTTAAATAAATGTTAAAAGTAGTATAGTTGTCTACCTCGCTTTCTACTTCTATTTTTCCACCTTGGTTAGTCACCATTTTGTTAATAATAAATAAACCCAAGCCAGTTCCTTCTATATGTGGTTTCAAGCGGGTAAACTTTGAGAATATTTCTTCTTTCTTTTCTGGCTCAATACCTACTCCATTATCCTTAACAGAAAGTAGGCTATACTCTCCGGATTCTTCAGTTTTGATGAATATTTCAGGGGTAGTGCCATTTTTAGAAAATTTGATGGCATTGAAGATTAAATTATAGAGAATGCTTCTTAGGTTCTTTTTTGAAAACTGAATTTCGGGAACAATAATATTGGTAGTAATCTTAGCATGCGATTGATATATCTGATTTTTCAAAGTTAGCTTTACATCCTCCAAAATTTGTTCAATATTAACAGTGGCAGCCTGATCGCTCATCTCAGTTCCAACTTTAGCAATATGGGTTAATTCACTGATGATCTCTTTTAAAGAATAGGCTGAATTTTTAATCATTTTCAAATATTCCTGGATCTCTTCTGTAAGTTCATCACCATGCGAATGGTTTAATAAGTCAACCAGAGAGATCACATTTGACACAGGGCCTTTTAAATCATGAGTAACCGAATAGATGAAAGTTTCATGGTCAGCATTAATCCTTTCAATAATTTTCTTATCATTTATCCGGCCAGTGATATCAACAAAAGTGATAACAACACCATTAGTGACATCTTTTTTCTTAATGATGTATGGAAGTATATTCATCTGAAACCAACGTTTGTCCGGTGTTTGAATTTCATCTTCAAAGTCAATGTTTGTGGCTATTACTTCCTTTATGACCTCTATTAATCCGTCAAGTTGTGACAACGCTGGGATATCAATTATCGATATTCCAATATGATTTTCTGCTAACTTAAAGTGCGTGTTTGCTGGCGGACTGAACTTCCTTAGAATTAAATCAGCATCCACAAATAATTGCGGAATGATCGTGTTCCTAAAGTAGTTTTCTAACTCTTCGTTTAGCTCAACAAGTTTCTTTATCTTCTTTTTCTCTACCGCTACTTTCTCACTCATAATCATATCTTTTACTGACCAGTATTAAATAAATATTTAGGTACAGCTATTAAATAATCAAAGATATAATTCATTAGTAACTAAAATCTTACATCATTTTCATTAAGTTTTATATTATTCCCACTTTTTAGGAGATATGATATAATGCTTGTGATAGGGAAATACTAAAATAATGCATTCTAATCTATCCTATTCATACTGCTTTTGAAAGGTATAAGTCAGTCGAAAATCCACAAATTCTGCTACTTGACGGTGAGCTAGCAGATTAATACCCGTACTAAAGTGACGGTTTATCCGATATTTAATTCCCCATCTATGGAATATGCGGTCGTAATAAGGGGTTTGGTCAAATACATACACGCCCAAGCGCTGACTAAACTGAAACCGGCCTAGTAAAAACTCATGCCCCAGCAGTAGTCCTGCTTTCACAGGGCTGGCGTCAAGCTCTTCTTTGCGAAGTCTGTATTGCAGTTTATCATCGTAATAGAATTCAGCTCCCATAGTAAGCATGCTCAGCCTACCCACTTGTTTCCCAGCTTGAATAGCAAGTCCACCAGCCAAGTATCTTTGGCGATTACCAGCTTGGTTGTAACCGCGACTCATGGAGGTTAATAAAGTTATATCATATCGGGCAGTGTAATTTCTCCAGTATTTTTCATTGGTTTGTGTTCCGGTATACCAAGGGCGAGTATTAGGTTGATAATTAATTGAAATGCCAGCAGTAGGCCAGTTAATCCCTTTATTTGGTTGACGAATGCCTCCATTAGAAATGTGTTGGTAGTTTACACTGGGGTTTAGCCACCACTTTTCCGATAATTTTATCCAAATACCCACGCCAATTGATAAATAAGCGCTCATATTAGTACTATATGATTGGTTTCCAGGATTGTCGATGCTGTCAAAAGGATTGTTTAAGTAGGATAGTCCTGCAGCGCCTTTCATGGAGAAAAGCAATCGCTTACTTATCTTGTATGTAGGTTCCAGAAAATAAGCTGCAGTGACACTCTTGCCCAATAATTCAACATCATAATCGTAATAAGACAGCAACAGTCCCTGCCTAGGGTAGCAGTGGCAAAGGGCAAAGGAGGTAGAATCGTTGCGCTGCCAACTAAATATGGTTTCTATTCCGGTTGGACGCGCCCCACTTGTATTTTGCACATCTACAGAATGTGCGAAAATAAAACCATGCTGCATGCCTATGCCAATTGAGAAGAATGGTTTCTGCTTAGCAATACTTCCTTTTGCTCCTGTGGAATCTGTCTGGGCAAAAGTAACAGTCGAACTACCTATCACCGAAATAATTATACAAAACCATAGTCGTACAGTTATCTGCCGCAATACAAACTGTTTAAAGTTGCCAGCATTTAAGCAAATTTTTATGAGAAAAAATGTAATTAAAAACAGAAGCTCTGTGTGGAATTTAATAAACAGCCATGTAATCATTCTGTCCATATAATGGGTATTTTACCTTGACTTATTTAACTGGTTACATTTATTAATAACCTCAATTGTTTAAGCAATATAACAATTGGTGTTGATTGTAGCCGTAATGTATCGAAGAACCACATTGTATTTTTTTAGAATTATTAAAACCTTTAATGTCAACCTTTTAATACTACCATTATGCTCGCAATAAATTTATTAGGAACAAGAAACCAGTATTAACACCACCTAACATAAACCTTTCATTTAATAGATGATGAAAAATGTAAAAAAGATTATTCACATATAAAGTAAGTACTTTGAACAACTTTACTCCAATGCTTTCAATATATATTTTGGAATCATTTCATTAGGTGGAGTGCTTTTCCCATACAAAGCATATGAATTATAATTTCCCCCTGTAAAAACTGTAATCATATTTAATTCAGGCCAGATATTAATCTTTTGTCCTCCGTTTCCTGAAGCCATATAGGAGTCATAACGATGACCATCTATTACGAAATATTTATGCTCCCACAAATATCCGTAATCTCCGTCTTCGGTATCAAATGATTTTTCTATCCATTTTTCTGGAAGAATTTGTTGGCCTCGCCAAAGCCCTTTGTCCTTATAGACCTTCGCTAGCTTTAAAAGATCTCTGGGAGTGATATACATCTGGCTGAAATTGGTTTTACTTGATGGGTCAGGGGCAAACCGCCACTTGTAATTAGTAATTCCTAAAGGAGAAAAGAGATGCTTTTCAGCAAAGTTTTCCAATTTTTCGTTCGAGGCAATTTCAACTACACGACCAAGAGTAAGAGGACAGCCAGTGCAGTAGGAGGATGTTTCACCTGGAGATTGAACCATCGGTAAATCAAGAGTATATTTTACCCAATCTTTACTTTCCATCATTCTTTGCTCACTTCCTCTACTTTCTGGATTGTTGTTTTCGCAATCCATCCCGTGGCGGTAAGTCAGGAAGTTTTCAATTGTGATCTCTCTTTTTCTGTTGTCAAGATTTGCAATAGAATCATACTGCTTATTAAAGTAAGGTAAAAGGTTGTCTTGCTCGCTTCCTATCATACCTTTTTCTATCGCTATGCCCAAAAGTGAGCCAATAAAAGGCTTAGTGGCTGACCTTAGTTGATGAGGTTTGTCTTTTGCGTATCCGTAAAAATATTCCTCAAGCACTAATTTTTCTTCTTTATAAATCAAAATACTATGCACATCAGGATAACTTCCCTTTATTGTTTCCTTTACCATATCAATAATAGGTTGAGTATTTTTAAACACATCTTTTAAATCACCAACTTCGAGTCCGTCAATATTCCTGTCAGGAATACTATATACATATGCTTTTGAGTTATTCCACAATTCCTTTCGGGGATACATTTCCATTCTTTCAAAGTCGGAGCTAATATAAGAGAAGCGATCTCCTTCCACTCTATAACTTTTTATCTTTCCAGTTTTGTCTCGCTGAAAAGTAACAGGAATATTTTGGTTGTTGGCAAAGGTATCTACTGCTATGTATTTTAATGGATACTTGGCTTGATCTATTATTGCATATAGTGTAGTATCCATTTCTGAAGCTATAAAGGACAAGCTTGTATTCTCGTGATATTCATATTTCCCTTCGTAATCCTGTAAGTTTTGAAAGGTTGTTTGTGGAGATATTTCCTTATCAAGAATAAGATCCATTTTACAATAAGTGCATATGCCTGCTTTTTCATATCTAAGAGTATCACACCTTAAATTGCAAGGCGTGCATTTATAGAGATTCTCTGGTTGGCTCTGGCTATAAATTGAAATACTAAAGAGATTGAAAATAATTGAATATAAAAATAGTTTTCTCATAGGTTCGATTACTTGATATTAACGTTAGGTTTAATCATAGTGTGGGATTTCGGAGCGATTTACTTTCCGCAATCGCAAAGTTTCTTAGAAGCAAAACAACATTTTTAGCACTTAAAACCGAATGATGCATATACAATGTTATGTACATTTGGTTTATTTTACTTTCGTTTAATTAAGTCAAATGTAAAATCTAACTCCACATCTTTCTTGTGAACCCAATTGTCAAATGTCTGCACTATTTCATAATCAGGGATAGTTCCGTGTCCAAAGTTTTTTGTTAAATCAACTGCATTTGTGTACTTCTGCAAAGGAATAGTAACAATAAGTCCAGTTGGTATTGTCGCTTCTGGCATCATACCACTTGTATTGCCTTGATAACCACCACCTGTCTCTTGTCCTACAATAATTGCTTTGTTATTATGTGACAGTATCGCTACAAAATCTGAACAAGAAGACATACATAGGCCGTTTGTAATTATATAAGTCTTTCCTTTAAAATTATTACTTGCTGATTGTTGAGTTTCATAATAGTCAAACTCTTTGGTGAACCAAGTTTTTCTCCAATGAAAAGAGCCATTAACCTCTACAGTCTTATTATAAAAAAGCCTGTTCATTCCTTTAATCTCTTTTGCTACTGCCTCTGTTACTTCAATTTTATCCCAATATCTAAATGGCTGATCAAAGAAATAAGATGCAAGTAAAGCAGCATTTCCATCAGTTCCCCCAGTATTATATCTTAAATCAACTACTAAATTTTCAACATTTTGCTGCTTAAGCGTTTCAAAAACATCTTTAGTAACTTTTTGAAAGTTTTGTCCAGCTTCTTTGATCGATGATTTTGAAAAAGTATGAATTTTTAGTAAACCAACTCCATTTGTAATCTCAAATTCTAACGGTTTTTTGTAGTTTTTTTCTAATGATTCGAATGAAGGAAATTTATCTTTAGAAATGCCTTTCAGTTCATAAATATTGTTATTTCCGTTTGTTTTAATGCCAACATTAAATACAGTTGAGGCATCAATTATGGACTGATACCAAAACGAAAACCTATGATTGAGCAGCAGATTTTTTTCAGTTTGATTATAGCCATCTGATGGAATTGAACTTAGTATTTTTTTTAAAATACTAGAAATTGAAACTTCATTAATTGATGTGATTTCTCCGCCAATTGGTATATGTTCATTCGCTGAGTAGTTCTTTGAAATTAAGACTTTACTATTCTGCAAATCAATAAATACTTCAAGGGGTAGGAGTGTGTTTGTTTTGTCCAAATAGACTTGATATTCTTTTGAGAGTGAAATTCCAGTATGTAAACACCCTATTTGAGCAAACAATGGTTTCAGTTTTCTATAGTACTGTAACTCTGTCAGTGAATCATTTATACTTTGTTTTGTTGAATCTATTAAGAAGTCAAACCTTTCTTTGGTTGTGTATCTATAGAATCCAGGATGTTTTTCACTGATTCCATCCATTGTACTTGTTGTCCAACTCTTTAAACTGTCAGGTGAATATTTTCTACTGGGGACAAATTTATTTTCCTGTGCAACTAGTTGTATAGATGAACTCAATAAAAGCACTGTAATCAGAAATATTTTCATGCTGTCATTAATTTTTAATATGGAGTGCTTTCTTGGCTATTGTGTAAAACGCGAACCTAAAATGCATTTGCTACACTTCGCTGATGAAATACTAAAGTAGCGAAGCCAAACCATATCCACAATTATTGAAAGAGAAAAGAAGTGAATCATGCTGAATGCTTGTCCTAAATCTAAATGAAATCTTCAGTTTGGCTTTGTGGCGATATACCTCTTCTCTTAGCTAGAAGCAGTTAGCAAATGCATTTTTAGCAATTGTTAGGCTACGTCATTTTTCAATTTCTAATTCATAATATTTAAGAAACAACCATCTAAAATAAGCTAGAATTAATATGAAAAAACCAATAAAAATGAAATGCAGTATATAGTTTGTCTGTTCCTCAGAGAATGTTGTCTTATTTGGATTATGGGGTGAATACCATATGCTTAAATTTTTTTCGGACATTTTTTGATCCAATATTCTTTGTGCTTCCATATGATCTCTGGCACTAAACTCTTGCTTAGCTTCATATTTTTGATTAGCCACCGTAAAGAGATAGTAAATTTTAAAAAAATAATCAGGCTCTTTTTCCCGGATTCGTTCTTGAATTTGCGAATGTTTTTTTGGTGTTGCGGTTCCCTTTTCCCACTGCGCATTAAGTCCCTCTATTCCTTTAAACGTAAAGATCACGACACCAACTAGCAAAGCGATTGTTCCCATCATTTGAAACGGAAGATTAGGTGCAGCTACTATAATTCTTCTAAGTTCTTCTTTTATTTGCATATAAAAAGGCTGTTAATGTAATGGAGCCAAATGCCTGTTAGCTGTAGTTATTCAATTCCTAAGTATTTTTTTATTCGTAACATTCTTAGTGTGTTCCATCTGCTTGGTTTGCCCGCTTTTTCCATTATAAAATGAATTTGTCCAGAATGAGCAGCTTGCACATTCCATGTTCCGTCTTTATTTTGCTTTTTATTCAAATAAGTGATTGCTTCTGTCATCCTGTTGTCCCATTCTACTTCCGCATATTGAAAATAATCCATAGCTCGAAGAATGTCATACCGCCACCTACAGGGATAAGTCAACCTAAGAAACTTTTTGTCAATTATTTGACCGGTTCTGTCTGATAAAAAAAGTCGGTGCATCAGGATAAATTCAATACCTGTTTTTATGGCATCAGATATTTCTTTCTTTCTATAGTTATAGCCTGCTTTCTGAAATTCTGTGAACCCTTCGAGAACAGAGATAGTGGAATGTAGTGAGCTGTGTCTGGCCCCACTTCTTGTTGTTCGACAATTAAAACCTCCATCAGGCATTATCTCAGCCAGAATACTGTCAACAATGGAATGAAGTTTCATTTCAGACGTCATAAAGTATGAAGCATAATTCAAGAACATGCCATTTACACATACATCACTACGTTGAATCGTGCTTGGTCCTAAACAAATACCACCATCTTCTGCTTTATCATTTTGTAGAACCAAATCAATAGTCTGTTTCACAACTTCATTATTAGTGGGTAGATTTAAATTGCGAAGGTCAAGTAAAGTGTAGTGGGTAGAAATCCATTTTGGTTGATAAAATCTATCACCCCAATGTCCATTTGAATGCTGCTTTGATAGAAATTTTGAGCCCCATCCTTCAATAGCGATCCTGTCTTGAAGTTTCTTGTTATCACTTCCCAACAAATCACGCCATGCCTGATATTGTATGGATATATCTCCTTCCAATAACCAGTCTATGATTTGTTGATTGTTCATTTATTTTTTGAGATTTAATTTTGAATATACTTCTTAGGAAGAGATGTGGTATACATTACTGTTTCCATCTTTCGAGATTTGGAATTGACCTTGTAGCCAACCAAGCAAAGAAACCATTCATTCCGTCTTTCTTCATTTCTTGTATACAAAACTTTTGCATTTTTTTGGCGGTGTCTATTTCAGGGGGAGTTAAAAACACTCCATTTTCATAGCACATGGAACAATATTTTTTACTGATGGAACCATCTTTTTCCGTTCCACCACCTTTTTTGTCTTTTTTAAGTGGGAAACCACAGCTTTGGCAAAATTTATATTCTTTCATTGTAATGTTTTTATTGAAGACTAGCTTCTGTCATAATTACAGCTAACGCCACTGTATAAATTCGTGGCTGATTAAAAGTATAAAAATTTCAGTTAACTACCGAGGCAATCCGCAGGATAAGCTTATTAAATTAACTCTTACTAATAAGTCAAATCTGCGGATTGGCAGGTTATCTACAAAGAGCCAAAGGAACAATAACCTACTGACAGCCATGATTTATACAGAATGTTACCAGCTTTCTATTTTACTAAGGAGGTTTGATGTTCTAAGATATCCATTATTGTCCAGAGGTCTTTGAGAGCTTCTTCATATTGCCACCAAATGGTTCTGTTGATAATTAACGCAAAACCCTTATTTGTATTCTTATTAAAGAACATAAAGGTGGTTGTCCCAGGGTCAGACCCTGTATGACCTATATAGCCTTGTGGTGCTATTCCCATATAAACACCCTTATCATATTTTATATTCATAAACACATTTTCATCTTCTGGAAAAGACTCTTTAGAAAACTTATCAGCAAAGCTTTTATTAAATAATTCTAAGTAGCTTCTATTAGAAAGTACGTTGCCATTTCCTGAGTATCCATTAATCAGTTCCTGCAGATACTTTGACAGGTCTTTTGAATTAGTCACTAAGCCCCCAGCTGGATAATCGAGACCTAAGTAATCAGCATATATTGTGTCACCATCATGATATAACTTTGTGTTAGTACTATCTGTATTCCAAGATGATTGGTTCATTTCCAGCGGCTTGAAAATATACTTAGCTGTGAATTCTTGAAAAGACTGATTCGTAGCTATTTCCAAAATTACTGCAGCTAGAACTGTTGCTCCATTTGAGTATTGATAAGTAGTTCCAGGTTTTTCATTTAAAAAAACATCACGGCAACAATTGTCTTTCTCCGTATAGAGCATGTTTTTTATGAAATCTTTAATGGGTACTGCTTCTCTTGGTGAATTGAAGTATTCATATATTTTTATTGGAGAGGATGATTTCAAATGCTTATCATTCTTCAAAAAATAGCTGGATTCATCGTAAAGGTCAGTATCCAAAATAGTTGAGGTGTGATTAGCTAATTGTCTAATGGTTATTTCTATGTCAGGATAAAATGGATTGTTAATTGAAAAAGGAAGATATTTATTAATTGGATCATCCAAATTTAGTTTCCCCAGCTCTTGGGCTTTTAATAAAGAAATCCCAACTAAAGTTTTGGAAATAGAGGCAATTGGTTGTCTTGTGGTTAGTTTATATTTTTTTCCATTTGCTACATCGGAATAACCAAACGCCTGCTGATAGATCGCTTCCTTTTCATTCATTAGTGAAATGGAAAATCCATGCAAGTTTCCGTTGTCGTAGATATTTTGAAATTGATTGGTTAAGGAATCATTTAGAGTCACCTCTTTTTGATCATTTCCTCTTGGCTGACAGGAGATGAATGGAATGATTAAGACAATAAAAAAGTATTTCTTCATATGATTATTGCGGACATATTGCTGGTAACGCCTGTATACCCGTTTGCTATACTAGGCTATGAAATACTGAAAGTAGTAATTTATGCTTTCTCCACAAACTGATACATTTCATTAATTGCAAAAACTTAGAATAATTAGGCTTCAGAGTTTGCCAAAGCATTATCCTTGGTTGCCAGCTATGAAAAGCTAGCATAAATTACGGGCTATTTAGCAATCAGTTATCTACAAGGTGGTGAGCAAATGGGTTTTTATATATTGTTATGTGTTTTAGTTTAATTCATAACTTGAAAGATATGAAATGAGCCCATATTCATCCTTGCTTCCTACAAAACCAATCCCTGCCACATAGTAATTATAATAAACTTGAAATTTATTCAGGTCTTGATAATTAATTTGTTCTGCTTTTATAACCAAGCAATTTTCATAAGTTTTGACAGGAGTTTTCAATATTTGATTTAGTTCAATAATCTTATATTTCCAACTTTTGTCTTTGCTAAACCATGAGTAATCTTCTACCAACTTTGAAGGGATATTAATAGATTCGGTTCCGGTTTTAGTGTTTAAGTATACTTCATTTCCATCCTTATCTTTCCTTTTGTAATTAATTTCCGTTGTTCCCCAAGAGTATTTAACTTCAACTTGATAGTATTTCCTACCATGATAATTGTAAAAATCCTCAAGAACTTGTGTACTGTAGGAATCTCCTCCTGGTATTTTGAAATTCCAATTATTTCCTACTTCAAGAGGATAATAGTCTTGACTATATATCGAAGAAACAGTTATTAATGATAAGATTTGAATTAAAAATAAAATTTTCATGGTAGAGTGTTTACACATAACGCCAAGCTAAAATGCGTTTGCTACACTTGGCTGATGAAATACTAAAGTAGCGAAGCCAAACCATAACCACAATTATTGAAAGAAAAAAGAAAACAAACATGCTGAATGCCTGTCCTAAATCTAAATAAAATCATCAGTTTGGCTTTGTGGCGATTGCACCTCTTCTCTTTGCTAGAAGCAGTAAGCAAATGCATTTTGAGCAATTGTTGGTAAGCGTTAATATTTTTTCTGTCTAATCGTGTTGGAATCGATAACAGTCAAATTGTGTTCAAATGAAATAGCTTTTTTAGTAAGGAGCTCTTCTAAAATCTTTGCTGTCTCTAATGGTTCAGTTGGCTGAGTCCTGATGAAAATGACGCCTGCCTGCGGTTTGTATCCATGCTTGAATATTAATTCACCATAATCGCTGTCATAAGTAATAATAGTCCTGTTCTCATCAATAGCAATCTGCATAACCTGTTCATCCGTAATACTAGGGTCGTCAACTCCAATCGCCATAATGTCGTAACCTTTTGATTTGAGATAGGTGATACTGGAGAATGGCACATTCTCATTAGCTAGATACTTCAAGTTGGGTGAATTTAAGGATTAGTGTATAAAAGTCCGTCCTTTAAGCATTCTTGGATGTAAGAAAAAACAGCTTGAAGTGATTCCTGATTCATTCGAGGATAATTTTCAAGAATTTGTTTTTCTGTCCATCCTTGAGCAAGGAGTCCAATGATATGCTCAACAGATACGCGAGTTCCTTTTACTGTAGGCTTCCCAAGTAGTACAGTTTCATCAGCTATTATGTGTTTTCTCCATTCCATATTCAAAGGTACGAAATTTCTTATTTCTTCGTTCGCCCATGCTTAACAACGCTTAGGCTATGATGAGTGGGGCATAGAAAGCACTCTGTTTGCTAATTAGTCCAAGCCACAATAGCCTATTGTTTTTTAATAAATTTACTAATTGTGGCGGACTTTCCAAGTATCACCAAACTTTCCTGACTGATGAAACCCCATTCATTCATAGCTAGTGTTGTGTGCATTTTGGTCATATCAGGTCTTCAAAGATTGATTTCTCATGATACTTTTAATATTATTATGCCTATAGTCTATACTGTTTTTCAAATTGGTGATACACCACTTTCAAGAAAATATTGATGTTCTATCCCCTTTTTGTCAATATAAAAAAAAATACCAGTAACTCTTCGGTCTCCAATACTAAAAAAGTACCATTGTTCAGATTCAAATTTTAATGGGCAAATAGGATACTTCCCATATTTATTTAGCCACCACAATTTATCAGAGGAACTCTCTGACTGCCTTGAAAAACCTTTGTGAATATGTTTTACTTTGATGGTGTCTTCATCCCAAGAGTAATTACCAGGTTCATAAAATTCAATTTTTGATGGAGGGTTTGGAGGTTTATTTGAAGGGTTTCGAATATTGCAAGAAACTGTATGGATGGTGGTGTATTTAATTGGGTAGCCTTCGTCCCCGATTGAATCGACATTAATCTTTTCTATTGTTACTCCATTATTAAATTCTCTATTTGTGACTATATCATTTTTACTAATTGTCACTTTGGGTGGAGCAAACGAACTAATAAAGTATTTTAAAAAATACAAACCACCTGCGGTTAGAATAACGATTAAACTAACTGATATTAATATTCCTTTAAGCGGTCTGTTCTTAAAAAGAATTATTGTAATTATGACAATTAAAATTAGTCCACTTATTATCGCAATAATCATTACTACTTAGGCTTATTTATATTATGACTAATTTTTGATCAAAATTATAGTAAATAATAATAGAATTATCATCTTGATATGATCTTCTTCAATTATTCCTTTAAATTCCACTAATTCGATATTAATTAATATGGCAATGAGTTAGCTATATAAGGAATTGCATACAACGCGAAGCTAAAATGCGTTTGCTGCACTTCGCTGATGAAATACTAAAGTAGCGAAGCCAAACCATAACCACAATTATTGAAAGAGAAATGAAGAAAAACATACTGAGTGCTTTTTTTAAATCTAAATGAAATCATCAGTTTGGCTTTGTGGCGATTCTACCACTTCAATTTGCTAGAAGCAGTAAGCAAATGCGTTTTTAGCAAATGTTGGCAACTTTATTTTATTGCTCCAGTAATATCCTGTCGACCAACGATTGCCATAATCTCTACAACCTTGTCATTGACTCTAAAGTAGATGCTATCAGCCCCGCAAACACAACGTCTATATCCTTCTTTTATGTAGTCGACCGACTGGTATGAAAAAGGTCTCTCGGCTATCATTTCAAAGTATTCAAAAAAGGTATAGAAATAGTTATCAGCTTGTATGTCTCCAAATTTTTCAACTCCATATTGATGTATTCTGATAAGGTCATTTTTGGCTTCGTTGCTCAGTCTATATTCAGCCATGTAAATCAGACTTTGATTGTGCTAAAATCTGCTCTTTAGTAGCATTTGTAAAACCACTTTTCTCAGCTTTCTCGAGTTTTGCTTTAATCCAGTCAATTTCCTTCTGTTGGTTTCTTGCTTGTCGGATTAAGTCATTCACTAATTCGCTTTTACTAGAATACTCTTGACTGTCGACTTGTGATTTTAGCCACTCGTCATTTGGTTTGGTAAATGATATACTTTGACGTGCCATAATTAATAATTTGATGTAAATATACACCAAATACGAATCAATTGCAAGAAGTTTGTTCGTTAAGGCAGATAGTTTACAAAGTTAAAGGGACATCCTTTACACTAAAATAGCGCTTAACCTTGTTTGTGTTTTCTTCTTTCTTAGATCATTTTCATTAAAGTATCCTAAAAATACGTTTCTATAGAATACCTTCCAAATACCATTTCCTTGTTCTTCAGCGGCTACTTGTTTTCTCTCAGCTCCGCGTGATATAAAAACCCAGTAGTTAGACCTCCATCTGACATATCCATTGGTGTATACATTCATGACTTTCATATGTGTTGGATAGTCATATCTGGGGATTCTACTGGGATATTCTCTGGATGAAAATTGATGCATACTAGCAGGTGTTTCCATACCCAGTGCTTCATGTGGCCTCACATAATTATATTCCTCGACAAACTTGTTTAGACTCCTCTGTTGAGACTTTAGATCGTAGGCAGAAGGAAGTGCACAAGCTGCCTTTAAGTCTCTGTGCATGCGTTCATGTCGTCCGTTTTGTTCAGGGTGAGCCGGATCTGAAAACACTGGTAAAATACCCAGCTCAATGAACCAGTAGGAGAGTCTTGTAAAGCGTTGGATAGCACTGACTGATCCGAAGGGCCCACCGTTATCAGTATGGATTTGCCTAGGCAGTCCATATTTGTTAAAAACCCTTGTAAACTCCAATTTAGCGTCTTTAAAGGTCTCTCGGTAGTGTGCTTTAGCAGTGAAGACAAAGCGACTTTTTGAGTCTGCAATGGTGAGTGGATGACAGTACTTTCTGTTGCCCATGACGAACTTCCCTTTGTAGTCAGCCGACCATACTTCGTTGCAGGATTTAGGGTCAAAAATAGGATAGATAGGCTTTACTCTTCGCAGCCTTTTTTGAGGACAAACCAAGCCGTTTTTAGAGAGGATGTTGTGTACGGTAACCACTGATGGAATGTCCTCTGGGCTACAGTGGTTAAACAACAATCGATGTATTTTCTTAGCGCCCCATTTTGAATGCCTTTTTTTTAAATCGAGTATGTATTGCTCGACTTTTTCTTTGGTTCTGTTGGGGTGATTAATCGGCTTCTTAGCCCGTTCTCTAAGTCCTTCAATGCCTTGCTTTTCATAGCGGTCAATCAGCTTGTAGGCTGTTGGCCTGGATATTTCAAAAGCTTTGCAAAGTTCGGTAATGGTGTACTTATTAGTACGCCATTCGCAGATAAATTCAATTTTCTGTTCCATAGTTGTTGTGTTCTTCCAAGGCATAGCAATTTGAGTTTTTACTCAATTTACTATTCTTAAAAGTGTAAACTATGTCCCTTTAACTTTGTAAAGCATGTCCCTTTAACGTACCTAAATGCCGCACAACGGTAAGTATATGCAAAGTAGGCGATTGCGTGCTTCAAACCTATCAACCCGTTGAGAAGTTGAAGCGGGCTACAACCCTTGAAATTACTACTATTTCGCCTATTTTGTATATACATTGTTGGGCGTTCGTTTTTTTATTAATTCCATCAATTCTGTGTGTACATGAAATGTTTCTTTAAAATTATCCAATTTTCTTGCAGTATTTTCAAGTACAATTAGATTCATATTGGTCTGCGGATAATGATAACAAGCTGACACAAAACCTGGTGCATATCCAAACGCTCCTATTTGTGTATTATTTTCACCGTCTTTGAAAAGCAATCCATATCCATATTCTATTTTGTCAAATATCGGATGAAGTCTCGTGGCATATCTTGTTTCCATTAATATCAAAGTCTTTTCATTTATCAGTTTTCCAGAATAAAGCATCTTATTCCATTTGCTCAAATCTTTTGCATTTGAGATAAAAGCACCTGCTGCTACATAATTTTCTAAACTATTTGTCACAAACTCCAATTTTCCATTCTCCGTTTCTTCGTATCCTTTTACAAGACTTTTATAATTTTTATTATCAGGATGATAAGTGTTTTTCAATCCATATTCAGCAAAACATTCGGTTGATAATTCATTAAATGTTTTTCCTGTAATTTTTTCTAATATTTGAGACAATAATTCATATCCAAACTGAGAATAATGAAACTGAGAACCTAATTCAAATTCCAACGGTTTATTCAAGTCTACAATTCCGTGTGTATGAACTAATAAATGATGGATTGTTACTTCATTAGCCCAAGACTGTTTTATATCAGGTAAGTACTGAATGATTTTATCATCTAGTTTTAAATTTCCTTTTTCGTATTCTCTCAATACTAAAACTGCTGTTATCTGTTTACTTATTGAACCTATTACAAACTGGTTCTCCATATTCATAGGAGTCTTGTTTTCTAAATCAGAATAACCAAAAGCTTTTGAATAAATCGTAGTTGTGTCTTTTGTAACAAGTATAACTCCATTAAAACCATTGTTTACAGAAATTGAATCAATTTTTTTGATTAGGTCAGAATATTCTATGTTTTCTTTTGGCTTTGTATTTTGACAAGAAACAACAAGTATTGATACTAAAATTATTAAAATATTTTTCATTGAAAACCTTTCCATTTTTATTACTTCTGTGAATTTAGTTGCACCTCAAAATGACGCCCAACGCCACTGTATAAATTCGTGGCTGATTAAAAGTATAAAAATTTCAATAAACTACCGAGGCAATCCGAAGGATTGGCTTATTAAATTACTTTTCACCAATAAGTCAATCCTTATCTTATGGATAAAGCAAGAGAGTTCAGGTAGTTTTTGTCATATTTTTTATTGTTACGAATAACCGCAAATAATCGATGAATGAGTTTAGACCGAACCGCATTTAAAACTAGCATTTTATTTTTTCCCTCTTCCACTTTTCTAGTGTAGTAATCTCTTAATTCCCCATCAACCTGGATGGCTGAAAGGGCTGCCATATGAAAGACTTGCTTTAATTTTTTATTAGCACGTTTAGAAACTCTTGCTTTGGTTTTTAAACTGCTACCAGACATAAATTGAAAAGGAGCTACACCAGCGTGACAAGCGAACTTTCTTGGGTCTGAAAAGTCTTTAAATCCTCTGGTAGCCACAATAGTTTGTATTGCTGCTTGTGTTCCTATTCCAGTTATTGAGGTAGATAGATTAAACTGATGCTTTAGATTATCATCGTCAGTTATGAGGTGATCAATCTGATCCTGTATGGATTTAAGCTGCAAGACCAGCGTTTTAATAATAGCCTTATATCGTTTGACTTTGTTTTTGTAGAAAGAGTCAGGGACATGTCCTTTTTGATCTTTGATTTGAGCAGTGTATTTAGTTTTGTCTGTTAAGATTAAATCTCTTTCATTTAATAAAAATTTGAGTTCTTCAATAACTTCATCATCTCTATTATATAATTTCACTAAGTCTTTAAATCGGAAAGCATAAATGGCTATTTTTTCAGAATCAATTTTATCATTTTTAGATCTAGAGATACCCGAACGGTGTTTGATCTGAGCAGCATTTTCAATCCACAGATCAATAGCCATAGCTTTACAAGCTTCAACTAAGGAGAAAATATAAAGTCCGGTAAACTCTGCACAAACCAAGCTGTTTTCAATATCAAAGCCATTTCTTTTAAGTGACTTTAAATGTACAATAATACTTTTAGAGTTGTTTTTACAAACTGAGTGATTGAGTTCACCATCTGTGTTTAAAGTAGTAATGTCAATTTTAGCTTTGCTAATATCAATACCAATAAAATTAGAATAATTCATAGATTTACTTTTAAGGATGAAACATAAAGGGATTAAGTACACTCCTAATGACCTTAATAGTCGAGACTAATATTCTTATTGAGGTTTTGAGTACTTAAAAAATAGAATAGTACCTATAAGGATTCTAGATTTTATCTAGCGGATTGACTGGTTTACTATTCTACCTCCTTTCTTATTATAATACAATATCGTAAATCTAAGGTGCGGATTGACGGACTATCTACGAAGAGCCAAAGGACCAATAACCTACTGAACAGCCATGATTTATACAGAATGTTGGCAGTAGTGTTTATTCATTTATCGCAAAATACCTTAATTCGCTTTCGCTTTTTATAAGGTCTATATAAAAATGAAATGTCCCATCTTCTTTTTTCACATTGGTATAATATTCTCTTTTGACAAAACCTGAAGTCTCGTAGTCAACGGTGTCATTTAATCTGTAATCAGCAGAAGGCCATTCTTTTGCTGAATTTGAAATAAATCCTTTAAAGTTTTTGGAAGTCCTAATATCCTCTGCAATTCGAGTGAAATCAGATTTAGATAATTCTAATGTGAAAGTTTGCACATAATCTGTAAAGCCACCGCTTTCATTTTCAATTATTTCAAAATCGTCTTGAAGTTCTATTCCATGCCATGATAGCATTTCCTTCGCCTCTTTTTTACTGAATGTCCAGTCCACTATCCAAGGTTGCAATATGGTTAGGATTAGAACAACTAATAAAGCTACAGCTAAGATTACTCCAGTCTTATGTTTCCCAAAGTTTCTAAATGTCCAATAGGTTAGGAAAATAATTTGAAATGCAATTATTAGTGGCCAAATGAAAAGAACAAGAAAGTCCAAATGCTCAATAAAGCTCCAAATAATTATCAGACTTAAAAGTATGCCTACCACTGACCCTAATTTTTTATGGCCATTCTTAAAAGGTAGCCAAAAGCAAAGAGCAGATAAGCCGAAAAGGATAAAAGTGATTAGTATTGTAACTGGTGCCATTATTTAAATTACTGCCAACGCCACTGTATAAATTCGTGGCTGATTAAAAGTATAAAAATTTCAATTAACTACCGAGGCAATCCGCAGGATTGGCTTATTAAATTATCTTCACACCAATAAGTCAATCGTGCGGATTGACGGGCTGTCTACAAAGAGCTGAAGGAACAATAACCTGCTAACAGCCATGATTTATGACAGAATGTTGTCAATAGTATTTTATGTATTTGAATGTTTAACCTGAAATAGCTTCAACCCTGTGTCTTCTTCAGTACCAGAATTGATTTTCTCATCATTTTCGAGTGATTCCAAAATATCAATAGCGTATTTTTTAGATATCTGGAAGATATAACCTATTCCTCGTGCTGAAAAAGCCTGAGTAGGGTGCTCTAAAAAATAACTATAAATAATTTTTTTGGTGTCTGGCTCAAGGAGTTTTCTTAGTTCGGACGCAATTTCGATTCCATATTTAATTCTATTAGACTCTATTTCGCCTGATGTTGCATGAACTTGTTCATTTCGGATCACACTAAGTTTTTGGTATAAAGAGAATTGATGTTTTGTAAGTACACCTCTTTTAAAAGCTTCTTCCCATTTAAAAGTAGCGCTAAAATCTATGTCATTAGCCTCTAATAATTGCCTTATTAGTTTATTAATTTCTTCCCAAGAAAGGATAAGTGTTGAAAGAGAGTTGTCAGAAGTTGAATAGCTAATTTCGATTTGGAATAAATTTCTGAGTAATAATTCTGCGATAGTTCGATACGCTTCAAGGTGATTTTTATCAACACTCAAACCAGTTCCATCGTGGTATAATTGATTTCTAAGTCTATGGTAAAACTCGACATCAGATAATTCGATATTAGATACCTTATCGCTTGCTTTATCTATTACAAGGTTTAGCATTCTTGGAAAGGAGTTCCCAGCATCCTCTTTTTCTTTAAAAGAAAATTTAACACCAGATAAGCTAAAGGGTATATTTATGAAAGTTCGAATTGCAGTTTCAACCGAATTATCAATACTGATAAAAGCTATTCTTTGGTCAAAAGCCTCACCTTTCGAAATATGATCATCTGCATGCTTTAAAAGTTCAATTGCTCCAGAAGCCCAAGTTTTTTCCATTCATGATTTACGTAATAGAATGATTATTATTGACAACGTGAAGCTAAAATGCGTTTGCTACACTTCGCTGATGAAATACTAAAGTAGCGAAGCCAAACCATAACCACAATTATTGAAAGAGAAATGAAGAGAAAGATACTGAGTGCTTTTTAAAAATCTAAATAAAAACACCGGTTTGGCTTTGTGGCAATGTACCTCTTTACTTTGCTAGAAGCAGTAAGCAAATGCATTTTTAGCAAATGTTAGGGTTAGTATCTGTTTACTAAATCGGTTCTATTTCAACTTCGACTCCATGATTTTTATATTTGTTTAATTCTTTTATGAATTCAATCTGGTCGTCACTTATTAATATTTCCTCATATATTTCTTTTGATTGGCTATCCAATTTAATGGTTATCCAATGCTTCTCTCTTGATTCATCTTCATCATCCACAGAGATATCGATAAACCTATAATTTATAGACTTAATGTCTTTGACTTCTATTATTATAGATCTATTATTCCAATTTTCTAAAATCCTATCATTCATAAATATCAACTTCCCAAATTCTTTTTTCTTATTGATTTTTGATATAAGGATTCCGCTAATTGCTACAAGAAAAATTATAAGTGATTCCCATTTCCACTTTTGTAAAAATCCCATACCATCATATTCCCAATCACCTTCTGCTGGTAATACTCTTAGTAATAGAATGATTAAAAGAAGGATAGATATCACAGTGATTACAGAGCTTAACCTACCTAATTTTTCGTTCTTTTCTTTTTGTCTTACAAGTGCAATTGAAAAATCTGACATTTGTAAAATGAGATTAAAGGTTGAAATTAGTTAACCCTAACGATTAGGCTAAGAAACGTGGGGCCTGTCGAAGTGCTTTTCATTCATGATGAAAAGAAGTAACATAGAAGGCGAAACCGCAAAAAACCACTACCGCCCCATGTTTTCTTAGGTGATGTTGTGCCTTCGTTATTTTTAGTTCAACATGACTTTCATTGATAAGAAAGATAAACATTTTTATAATATTTCCATTTCAGGGAGAATTTTATAAAATTTCGGTTCCAAGCATATACTTAAAATTCCAAATAATATTTTCCTTCTTCGAATTTGTAGAAAGTAAGTTTATCATTTCCATATTCTTGAAGTGTTTCCAACGTTACAGGTTCGTATTTTTTTAGTACTCCGCTTTTTTCTAATTTTCCTTTTAACCAGATACCAAAAATTTGCAAGCTATCTTTAGAACGAATATTTTTATAATAATCACCTTGCGTTCTCATTGGGATTATTAGACCGTCATCCGTATACGCTAAAAAATCACCTTTTGGATAGAAGGCTTGTGAATTCAAGTCATTACTTGCTATTAACTCTATTTCATACCACGGTCTTGGCTTTATTTTACCAGTAGAACGGCTCCACCTACCTTTTCCAAAATATACATTTAGATTTGATTTTTCTTTTTCGGCAACTCTTTTTAGCGGAAATATAAATTTCGGAAGCCCAACCAATGAAACTTTACTAGTATCATAACTTTTTAAATTTGACCAAAGTCTTTTAACCTTGTCTAATACAATTTTCTTTTTACCAGGAACAGTAATTTCAGCCTTATCTATCGAAATTGAGTATGATGGCGAATACAAATCATTTAAAAAGGCAACTAAATCAACTTTCTGATTATCATTTAATATTGGAACTGTACATTCAATATTTCCCTTCGTTCCACTTGAAGAGAAATTAGAAGAACCAACGTATATATTTGAAACGTTTTCTTTGTCAAATTGATAAACCTTTCCATGATATCTTCTGCCATTCGTTACGAAAACACCTGAATTATTACCGTAGGGCTTTAACTCATTATGCAGTTTTGTAACGGCATCTAATTTTTTCTGACTTAAGCCTTCGTAAAAAGCCATGCCTAAAAGCAATCGAGAAGTACCACCTTTTTTAGCAATTTCAATGAATGGTTTTTCAAATGCACTTATGACATCAAGTGATGCATAACCTGAAGCTATAGTTACATTATTTGAGGTGGTAAATTCCTTATCTAATATATTTCGAAATTCTCCACCGTGTTTTTGGAGATTAGTGTACATTAGCCTTTATACTTTCTAAAAATATTTTGATATGCTTTGCAAAGGGTAAGATTCCTGATGGTGGAACAGAGTTTCCAATTTGCTTTCTGACTTCTGTTATTGTACCTTCAAATACAAAATCGTCAGGATAGCCAAAAAGTCTTGCTCTTTCTCGGTTTGTTAATGGTCTAGGTTCATCATAATGATACCCCCAAGTACCGCCACCGCCAGCTGCTATTATGGTCGTTGATGGTTTGCTTGGATGAAGTCTTCTATAAACGTGAGAAATCATCCCCTTAACATAATGCGGTGAGTTTTTTGGAATATCAGTGAAATTTCCTCCTGGGGGAATTAATTTAAGCTTTTCTATTGTATTAGATTGAATGTTTTGATGTTCATTATTATGCATTACTTTTTCCACACCTTCCAAAGCTTCTTTTGAAGACAGATAATTGTCGGCACTTCTTATAGGAGCTGGTATGTCGAAAAATGTATCTAAATCTTTTCTTACTCCAATAATTAAGACTCTTTGACGTAATTGGGCTACTCCATACTCTGCAAAATTTATTAAATGTGCAGTTGTATTATAACCATAATCTCCAGTCTCTGAAAAATCCTTAATTATTTGCTTTATTGCCTGTTTTTTATTTGCAGTAAGAATCCCTTTTACGTTCTCAGCAACAAACATTAGCGGTTGCTTTTGAGAAACAATTTCTACGAAATTTCTATAAAGATTCCCCCTATCAGTACTTATTCCACCTCGTTTCCAAATCATCGAAAAATCCTGACATGGAAATCCTCCAAGAATTAAATCCGCATCGGGAATTGTTGAGTAGTCTATCTTGGTTATATCATCACAAACTATATGGTTTCCAAGATTTTTAGCATACGTCTCACAAGCTCTTTTTTCAATATCATTTGCCCACTTAATATTGAAACCTGCTTGATGGAATCCTAAATCCATACCACCACAACCCGAAAAAAGGGAAATAACATCTATTTTTTCTTTACTCTTAAGGATTTCATTATTGTGGTTATTTGGCGTATAAATTCGTAATTGTGGTTCTTTAACTTCCATATTAAAATTTGAATTCACCTTGTTTGGATTTTTTAATTTTCAAATAATTTGATGTCTTTTCAGCAGCAGTAAAAATAGTTTCTGAACATTTGTACTTGTTTGCTTCTCTTGCGAATTTATCAGCAAAGTATAAGTCAATGACTTTTTGTATTTCGAGTTGAAATAGTTGAGCTAAAAGTTCCAGTTTATTTTTACTAAAAGTTTGTGTACCGTTTTCAATGCGACTTACTGCACTTGAATTAACTCCAATTTTTGCTCCAAAATCTGTTTGCGTCCAATCTCGCAATTCTCTCTCTTTTTTTATAAAGTTGCCAAAGCTTGTCATTCGAAATCTATATTTGATTCATTATTAGCAAATATAAAAATGTTATGCGATTTTACTATCAACTATATGGAATTATTTTGACATTTAGGTTATGTAAGCAATTACAATTGTTATTCATTTTGGCTTTGTACGATGGCATAAAACCCTAAGTGTATTTGACCTGGTGGGCTTTCTAATGAGGCACAACGTTAAGCATATGGCTTAGTGGCGGTTTTCGAAGTGCTTTCTTGTCTGTCCGCACCATACTTAGTTAAATGTACAAAATTTTCCTTTACCGCTTCACCCGCCATAAGCTATATGTAGTGTTATGGAGCTTTACTGTTCTTTCTCAAGCCCTTTATAAGATTATATGTCACACCAATAATGATCACGCTTCCTGCAATGATTGAAAGTAATTTCACTATTCCATAAAACACAGTTAATCTAAGTCCTGCGGTTGGGTTATTATTGCTGATCTTATTTAAATATTCTATTACTTCTTGAGAGTTATGAAGATATAGAAACAAAGAAATCAAACATATACCGAATATGAAGAAAAAAACTTTGGCTAGATTATCTCCGATTTTTTTCAGTCTTTTATTTGGTTGTTGGGTCAAAGCCATACATAAAATTATTCAAATGTCCGTCTGAACTTTCAAGCCGAACAATATTCATTAATTCTTCATAATAAATACAGACTCTTTCTCTATCTTCTGTATCGATTTCAAGGTAAATTTCAGCAAAACGATCAAGTCCTTTTTTAATAGCATCCTGATATTGTTTTTCTGTTGCAGTTCCTTTGTCAGCAAGTTTCTTAAAGTCGTTTGCTGAAAGATTAATTTTTTTTGTTAAGATAGGTTTTAGTTTCGGATCCGCAATTCCTGGATAATTTAATCTATTGTCTTCTATAAACTTCTCCTTAAGTTTAAACTCTTCAAATTCTGTCAGTGCGTTCTCAGGTGTTTTTACTTGGTCTTGTCCGCAAGAAGTGAAAATAAGTAAAGTCAAACCCCAAAATATTCCTGTTATTTGTCTCATAGTTACTCTTTGAATTCTAGTTTAATGTTGACTAAATTTCTTAAAATGAGAAATTTGAAATTATTCTTGTTTTGATACATGTTCTTAATTTCTGGATGCTTTCGTTAGCTTGGGTACAAGGACTTAGCTAAAAACTATGCTCCATAACGTTCTGTGTATGGTGCGTATCCCGAAGGGTATGCATCATACACCTTGTTGTGTGGTCGTTTTATAATTTTCATCAAAAATGGTTCGTATTTTCCTTTGAATTATACCTATTGTAAACGGCATGAAGAAGAATAATACAAATGTGTTACCTGAACTATTTGTGCCAGATATTTTTAATTCAATCATTTTAGATAAGGTATAGAACCCTATTAACAGATTAATCAATATGAATATTTGTCCAATATTAAAAGGGAGTGAAACTATCATCAGTGCTTGCATTATTGATTCTGATGCTCCGGAATACATTGCTACTATATTTACAAGTCCAGCAATTAGGCAACCTATTATAATAATCTTAGCTATCTTAAATCTGGTGTTTAATCCTTTTAAGTTTTCTTTTTCGTCCAGTTGGTCGTTTATCTTATTAGAAACATAATAAGGCCAATATGTTAAAATGAACATCTGAGGATAAACGTAAAAAAATCCAGCAAACATGAATAGGTTATTATTAAAAATCCCAGAACCAGTCATTCCAAACATTAGAATTACAATAAAGAGAAAAGGTGAGAATAATATTAGAAATGTTTGAAGTCCACCTGTTTTTAATAATCTATCCATTTTGTTTTATTTTATGCCACACAACAAGTGAATATAGTCACCCCCCGGTGACTATATATACCTTATGTCAGGCAATCTAATGGATTTGTAATGTTTTTAAAAGCATTTACTGCAACATGTGTGTAAATCTCTGTTGTATTGCTACTATTATGGCCTAATAGAGACTGAATGTAGCGTAAATCAGTACCTGCCTCCAGTAAATGAGTCGCAAAGCTATGGCGTAGCATATGAGGTGTTACGTGCTTTTTTATTGCTGATCGCATAGCGGCTTTTTTTACAATCTTTGAAACACTAGTACTAGAATATTGCTGGCCTTGAGCACCTTCAAACAAAAATACTTTAGGTCTGTATGATTGAAAATAGGCTCTTAGGTCTTTTAATACGCTATTTCCTAATATTGATATTCGATCCTTTTTCCCTTTTGATTGCCTAATCAAAATAGACATTCTTCCGCTATCAATATCCGTAATTTTCAAATTTAATAACTCACTCCTTCGTAACCCAGCGGAGTATAGTAGGCTTACTATACATTTATGCTTTAAATTATAACATTTACCGATCATATTTATAACCTCCTGCTTGCTTAATACTTCTGGAAGGCGGTCCTCCTTTGCAGGTCTGGCAAAATCGTAAAACCGGTTTGGCATCTTCTCTACTACTTCGTAATAGAATTTAATGGCATTGATGTGCATATTCACGCTACTATCACTATACTTTTGATTGATCAAATTTTGAATGAACGTTTTTATCTCTTCTTCTCCTAATTCAGTTAGCTTTTTCTTATTGTAATGGTTGATGAAGCGTTCAAAGCAGCCTATGTAACTTCTGACCGTACTGCAGGCATATCTCCTTTGATTTAGTTCGTTTAGAAAATTTTCAGGGCAGCGTTTGGCACCAGAAGGTAGTACTCGCTTTTTATAGGCTTTTATAATTAAGGTCGGGTCATCGCTGCCTTGCCAGCCTTTTTTGGAGAAATAACGGAAATCGATCCAGGCGATTCCTTTAAATTTTTCCAAAAGCATATAATAATTCTCTTTGGTATTTTCAATACAAACCATCTGTGACTTTTTATGCCATTTAGGAAAGGGGAGAGTTTTTACTAAAGCCTGCAATACTTTGTCTGGATAAAATTTTATACCAATCATTCGCTTGCCCTCAATCTCCAAATGACGTAAGCTGATCATCTTATCAAGATTTTTCATAGCCTTTTTTTTTACAAACACCGCTAAAAATTTCGTCAGTAAAAAACATAACCGTAGATTTAAACGTTTATTAAACGTTTAAATCTACGGTTATGAAGGCTTGTCCAAATTGTGGTGAAGAAGTAATTGGGAGAGAAGGAAAGAAGTTTTGTAGTACTTATTGTAAGTCGAACTTTCATTACGAGAGACGTAAAGAAAAGCAGAGCAGTCTATTTAAGAAAATAGATAAACAGCTTAAGCTCAACAGAAGAATATTGAAAAATTACAACCGTGCTGGAAAAGCTACGGTTAGGGAAGAAGTATTAAATAGTCATGGTTTTAATCCTAACAATTTCACACACTATTGGAAGAGCAAGAAAGGGGAGGTCTATCTCTTTTGCTATGAATATGGCTTTTTATCTTTCACGGATGCTAAAGGAACCAGAAAATACATTTTAATTACATGGCAGCAGCATATGGAAAACTAGAAATGACTCTTTTATATGCTCTGTTTTTTTTCCTCATTTCAGTTGGGTTCTTGAACTATATTCGGAGATATTCACCAATACCCTTTATCTATCATCCTTCACCCAACACCCCTAATCAAGTCTTCCCCTAAACCCTAGCCACCAACTTCCCAAACTGTTTCCCATCCTTCATTTTATCAAATGCATCCACAATTTCATCAAAAGGGCGAACAGAATCTATAATGGGCTCAATTCTGTTTTTCTTTACATAGGCAATCATGGCTTTAAATTCATCATCATTGGCCATGGTGCTACCTTGAAGGGTGATTTGGTTCCAAAACATGCGGTGCACGTCCAGATTTTGAGGTTTGCCTTGTGTAGCACCATAAAAAACAATTCTTCCTGCCGGTTTCATTAGTTTGATAAGGTCATTGATACCGTCTCCTCCAGCACTATCGATCACCAGATCAAAACCACCCGATACTTCTTTTGCCTGTTTAACCCAATCTTCATTTTTATAATTAAAAGCATCTTTTGCTCCCAATTCAATGGACTTGGTTCTTTTTGTTTCATCGCTAGAGGTAACATAAACATTGGCACCCTTGGCTAAGGCAAATTGAAAGGCAAATTGCGCCACACCACCTCCAACGCCTGAAATCAATACATTTTCAGCTTTTTCACAGTTTCCATGATGAAATAAGGCTCTATAGGCAGTCATTCCACCTAATGGGAGGGCAGCCCCAGCTTCGGAACTTAAATGAGCAGGTTTTTCGGCAATTTTGTTAGCCTCTATGGTCACATATTCGCAAAACAATCCGTCAGAAGGCGTTCCTAATATATGATAGTTGGTTGACTGAACTTTAGGATCATCGCCCCAATCTATATTGGGATTGATGAGGACTTCTTTATCCTTCCAAACAGAATCCACTTGCGCCCCAGTTTCTATAACAATACCGCAGGCATCTGAACCTAAAATGGTTCCATGTCTAATTCCAGGATATTTTCCTTCTCTTATGAATTGGTCTCGGTGGTTTAGGGCTACTGCATTAATTTTTACCAAAACTTCATGGTCTTTGGGTTTTGGAGTCTCCTTATTTATAAATTCTAATTGATTATTATCTGCTATAATCAGTGCCTTCATTTTTATTGTTTTTGGTTAGATATCTGCTATTACTAGCTAATTAACTTTTAATAAACCTGTCAGGTCATTTTAAGTATTTACATTTTTTTAATTTAACTTCAGTAATGAGGATAAAAATTTTCCTTTGCGAAAACTTTGCGTCTCTGCAAGACCTATTAATCGTCAAGGACGACTGCGTACAAGTTTTGTTTATATAGCAGCTGAAAAATTTCATCATGTAATACAAATTCAACAGCTTTCATTTCTTTTAAGAACTTCGTTAATAAGGTTAAATTAGAATCAAAAAGGAGCTTCATCTGAATCCTGAGGATTATCCTTTCCTGTTGCTTTGCTAGGTAAAGTAACGGCACTAGGCGCATCAAAATCAGAAGGTACTCCTGCTTGTGATGGAAATGTAGTGCCATAGCCCGGAACGCCACTATCACTTCCTGGTGCATCAAGATCTGAAAATTTAGTGAATCGACCAATAAATTTCAATGGAACTGTATCCAATGAACCATTTCTATGTTTGGCTATAATTACCTCCCCAACATTTGTAGTGGACATTCCATTTTCATCTTCTGTTATGCCATAATATTCTGGTCTGTACAAGAACATTACCATATCGGCATCCTGCTCGATTGATCCTGATTCCCTCAAATCTGATAGTTGTGGCCTTTTATCTCCACCACGGGTTTCAACCGCACGACTTAACTGTGAAAGTGCAATAACAGGTACATTTAGCTCTTTCGCTATATTTTTTAAAGATCGAGAAATCGAAGCAATTTCCTGCTCTCGGTTTCCTCCTGCACCACCCGATTTAGAAGTATCGCCTGACATCAATTGTAAGTAGTCAATTACAATCAGTTGAATATCATGTTGCTGTTTCAGTCTTCTACATTTTGCTCTCAATTCCAAAATGGATAGGGCAGGGGTATCATCTATAAAAATCGGGGCTTCTGTTAAAGCGGCCGTTTTATGCACCAACTGCTGCCATTCGTAATCTTTTAAATCTCCCTTTTTGATTTTTTCCGAATCTAGTTCCGCTTCAGATGAAATCAATCTGTTAACTAACTGCACGGATGACATCTCCAAAGAGAAGATGGCTACAGGCTGTTTAAAGTCCACAGCAGCATTTCTTAGTGCGGAAACTATAAAGGCTGTTTTCCCCATACCCGGCCTAGCGGCTATAATCACCATATCAGATTTTTGCCATCCGGAAGTTACTCGATCTAATGCTGAGAAACCTGTAGGTACACCGGTTAAACCATCGGTATGATTCCTTCTTTCCTCTAATTCCACAAATGCTTGCTTCATTAAGGAAGACATATCCGCATAATTCTTTTTGATGTTGGAGTTGGTTACATCAAATAATTCTTGCTCGGTTTTATCTAACAAATCGAAAACATCAGTGGTATCTTCATAAGCATCTTGCTGAATTTCGCGGGATATTTTAATGAGTTGCCTTTTGATGGCCTGTTCAGCAATTATACGAGCATGATACTCAATATTGGCGGCTGAGTTTACTCTAGAAGTAAGGGATGTAATATAATAAGCTCCACCTATTAGGTCTAATTTTCCATTTTTTCTTAACTGATTCGTAACTGTCATCAAGTCAACGGGTTCCGAATTGTTGAAAAGTTGAACAATGGCTTTATAAATTTCTTCGTGGGCTTCTCGGTAGAAACTTTCAGGTTTTAAGATGTCAATAACATTGGTCAAAGCATCTTTTTCTAGCATTAATGCACCCAACACAACCTCTTCTAATTCTACCGCCTGAGGGGGCATTTTCCCCATGTTATCGCTTATATCAAGCTTTTTGTTTTTTTGACCAATTCTCAATGCGGATGATTTTTTTGACTCCATTTGTTCCCCTACTTAATTTGTGATTTTCAAAAGCTAACAAATCTAAATTATTATTTTCTTTATCTTTAGCGAAAACCGACCAAGTTTCCGACAACTTATCCACAGCTTATCAACATCTAAAAACTTAAGATAATTTGCCACAGCATAAACTTTATTCTATTTTTGGATAATCTAATACAAACTCAATGGATTTAAATCATATTAAACAAGTACATTTTATAGCAATAGGCGGCAGCGTGATGCATAATCTCGCTTTAGCCCTTCACAAAAGAAATATTAAAGTTTCAGGTTCGGATGATGAAATATATGAGCCTGCAGCAGGAAAATTAAAAGCAGCTGGATTAAATGCTTCTGTAGGATGGAATCCTGATCAGCTTCATAAAGAGTTGGATGCAGTCATTTTAGGCATGCACGCCAAGGAAGATAATCCTGAATTGAAAAAAGCACAAGAATTAGGCTTGCGAATTTTTTCCTTTCCTGAATTTATCAGAGAAGTGTCTGCCAATAAACAAAGAATCGTAGTAGGAGGAAGCCATGGAAAAAGCTCCATCACGACCATGATCATGCATGTCTTAAAATCTGCTGGTAAAACATTTGATTATTTAGTGGGGGCTGAAATTGAAGGCTTTGATTTAACAGTTCAAATATCAGATGCTGCTATCATCATCATTGAAGGAGATGAATATTTAGCCTCAAAATTAGATCCTCAACCTAAGTTTTTGAAATATGACCATCATATTGGGGTGATTTCAGGAATCAAATGGGATCATAAAAATGTGTTCCCCACTTTTGAGGATTATACCAAACAGTTTGATTTGTTTGCAGACAAAACACCTAAAGCGGGATCATTAATTTATTGCGAAGAAGATAATCTTGCTAACATTGTAGGAGCTAAAGAACGTGAAGATGTGCGTAAAATTGCTTATTCTGCCCATGAGGCTGAAATTAAGGATGGCAAAACTTATCTGAAAACCAAAGATCATGGAAATGTAAAAATCAACGTTTTTGGGAAGCATAACCTACAAAATATTAAAGCAGCTCAAGAAGTATGTGATCTTTTGGGAGTTCCTGCGGATAAGTTCTATGCAGCAATCACCTCATTTAAAGGAGCTAAAAACAGATTGGAATTATTGGCGGAAAATAATGATGTAAGGGTTTATAAAGATTATGCCCACGCGCCATCTAAGCTAAAAGCTACCGTCAATGCATTGCATCATCAATTCAAACATGGTAAAATTTGTGTGGCTTATGAATTACACACTTTTAGCAGTTTAGATCGTGAATTTTTAAATGAATATAAGGATACTTTAAAGTATGCTGACCTAGCATTTTTATATATCAACCCTGATAATCTTAAAATAGAAAAGGGTGATCAATATAGTGAAGATGATCTTAAAAAAGCTTTCAATAAATCTGATTTGCAGTTTTTTGATGATGAAAATGAATTAAAAAACGCATTGGAAGGACAAAAAGGAAAGGTATCTACCTTTGCATTTTTAAGTTCAGGTCATTTTGGAAACTTAAACCTTAATGAAACCGCTCAAAATTTAGTTAAATAATATATGTTTTTAAAACTCAAAAATCCATTAGTCATTTTTGACCTGGAAACAACTGGAACCAATGTTGTAAGTGATAGGATAGTAGAATATTCTTTCGTGAAAGTAATGCCTGATGGAGAAGTCATTAAGAATACTGAAAGGGTAAATCCAGAAAGACCCATTCCCATTGAAACCAGTTTGATTCACGGAATTTATGATAAAGATGTAAAAGATAAGCCAGCATTCAAATCGCTAGCAAAGGAGCTGTCTGCCTTTTTGCATGGATGCGACTTAGCAGGTTTCAACATCCTTAAATTTGATGTACCTGTATTGGTAGAAGAATTTCTAAGAGCAGATGTTGATTTCGACATCTCTAAGAGAAAATTGTTAGATGCCCAAAAGATTTTCCATATGATGGAAAAGAGAACTTTAACAGCAGCTTATAAATTTTATTGTGATAAAGATTTAGTTGATGCTCATTCAGCTGAAGCTGATACATTAGCAACTCTTGAGGTATTGGATGCTCAGATCAAAAGATATGAAGGTGAAAGTTTAAAGGACTTAAAGGGTAAGGTGATAGGCACAATTGAAAATGATGTAGAAATCTTACATCAAATCACCAATGATAATATGGTAGATTTAGCGGGTAGATTTGTTTTTAATGATGATGGGATTGAGGTATTCAATTTTGGAAAACACAAAGGACAAGCCGTTGAAGATGTTTTGAAAAGAGAATCTGGCTATTATGACTGGATGATGAAAGGTGACTTTCCAATGGACACAAAAAGAAAGTTAACAGAGATTAAATTAAGAGGTTTTCAAAGGTAATTTAAAGACTTAAAGTGTATAAAAGCCTGAATTATTAATTTAATTCGGGCTTTTTTTTTGTATTTTTATTTAATTTAGAATAATTCGTATTTAAAATTTAACTTATTTTTTATTTAATTTTCATTATATACTACATTAACTATAATTGAAGTGTTCAGTCAATTTTCTGATTGTAATTTTGTATATTTTTAGGTTGTGTAAAATTATACAAAACCTTATAATTCATTATTGAATTGAATACAGCATATTTAGAAGAAATAACTACTCTATTAGACAACCAAAATCTTAATTATGAGCTTTTGGATAGTTTGAATATCGTTGATTTCAATAATTTTAATTGTCATTATATATTAATAGAAAACTGTATTCTTTATGCTATTACGATCGGCCAAGTAAATGGTAAAAAATCTCAATTCTTTTTTAAGAATCTACAAGAAGCAGCACAATTAAATCAGGAGCAAAAATTAACTTTTATAATGGATACTTCTCATTTGGAGAGTATTCCTGCCTCAGCCAGAGAGGAAATACATTTTTTTGATTTATCCTTCAGAAAATATTGGTCTAAATTTTTATTTATTTATGATGGTATTGGCAAAGTAATCATAGACTTGTATGAGATTCATAAACCAGAGCATTTAATAGGTGTTGAGAAAGTAAGTAAGCCTAAATTAGCTATTGATTATGCAATAAATAGTAAAAAGCCTGATCCATCCTCTGATGATTATTTAAATTCTCTTTCACGTCAGGAACTGATAAAGGAGATTAAGGAACTGAAAGCAAAGGTTAATGTGCAGAATGAGGATGTGAAAAAAGACGAAAATCAATTAATTGATATTTTAAATAATTTAAGCTGGAAGGGAAAGGATACTAATTTAATAAAAGAAGAAAACGTAGGAAATTTAATTCCAGTGCACGGCTTGTTAAATACGATTATCACTGATTTTAAGGCGTTAAATCAGGAGCTTGATGACTTGAGAGATGAGTTTTATGATAAGCTCCAATTTCAAGTTGGTGAAGTTTTGCATCAGGAAGCTACTTTAAGGGCTATTTTTGATAATCTTGAATCCATTGTTTGGATGGTGGATGCTGAGTATAATATTTTGGCATTTAATAATAAGTTTCATCAACATGTAAAAAGTCATTATGGAATTTCTCCCGAGGTAGGAATGAATCTGTTGGAGCAAAGTGAATTAGCTTCCCAATATGACAATACAATTAAGCGTATTGATTTAGCGCTGAACGGTAAGGAAGAAAGATATAGAGATTTTTATAGGGAGAATGGAATAGTTATTAAAGTAGTAGACTCTAAAATCTTTCCTGTTTTAGTAAATAAATATATAAACGGAATTGTTTGCATTACTGATGACATCACTCAAAATTTTGAAGCCAAAGAGAGAATTAAGAATAACGAAAGAATCATTGCATCAGTAAATAAGAATATTTCTGAAGCGATTTATAGAAGTACCCATGATAAAGGCTTGATTTTCGTAAATGAGGCTTTTGTTAAAATGTTTGGTTTTGAATCTAAAGATGAACTATATCATCATGCTAAATTGAACAGCCTATATGCAAATCCAGATGACAGAGAACGCTTGGGGAATTTACTTATCAAAAAGAAAGAAGTGACTAATGTGGAAGTCCAGTTTCGAAAGAAAAATGGAGAGACTTTTACTGGATTGATTAGTAGTATGGTCAGTGAAGAAGAGGAGGGAGCCGCCACCTATTTTGATGGGGCAATACGCGATGTCACCGCAATTAAAAGCGCACAGGAAAAATTAAAAAAGCAAAATAGGGAATTAAAGAAATTGAATACTGAGTTGGATAGCTTTGTCTATAGCGCATCCCATGATCTGAAAGCTCCACTTAGCTCTATCAAAGGCTTGATCAATTTAGCTAAGAATGAAAATGATAAAGAACAACTTGCCAATTATTTGGATTTAGTGGATCAAAGCATAAATAAGCTCGATGATTTTATAAAAGATATAGTAGATCTTTCAAGAAATTCAAGACAAGACGTAAAGTCAGAACCTATAGATTTTCAACAAATAGTGAAGGATACACTCGAAAATTATCAATATTTACAGAATTATGATAAAATCGAAAAGCAGATTGAAATTGATTCGGATGTAGATTTTTATTCTGATAAAAGAAGATTGAAAGTTATATTCAATAACCTAATTTCCAATTCAATTCGATATTTCAATCCGTATATTGATAATCCTTATGTTAAAATTTCTATTAAAACGGATAAAGAAAAATCTGTGATAAAAATTTTAGATAATGGATTAGGAATTGAAAATCAATATCTTGAGAAGATATTTGATATGTTCTTTAGAGCTTCTAACAATAGCAAAGGCACTGGTATTGGTTTGTATATTGTTAAAGAAACCATTCAAAAGGTGAATGGAGAAATAAAAGTAGAGTCAGAAATTGAAAAAGGTACTACTTTTACGGTTACCATCCCGAATCTGAATGCTTAGCTTTCTGAATTGCCAGGTTCAATTTCCTTTACTAACTCTTCATACCATTCTTTACTATAATTTCTTATCAAGGCATCTTTCAAGAATTTATATAAAGGAACACCCAGTTTTTCACCAAAATCACAAGCAGGATTACAAATTTCCCATCTATCGTAATTTAAGGCATCGTATTCATCATATTTTGTAATTCTAATTGGGTATAAATGGCAAGAAATAGGTTTTAAGAAATCAATTTTCCCGTCATTATGGGCTTGTTCAATACCACATTTTAAAATTCCTTTATCATCGTATATAGCATAGGCGCATTCTTTTTCATTGATGGTGGTGGTGCTATAATCGCCTTCCCAATCTTCAATGTATTCTCCTTGTTCCTCTATGGCTTTTATGCCTTCTGCTGATAAATAAGGCTTCACTTTTGGATAAATTTCCTTCATGATGGGCAGTTCCTCATCTGTTAATGGAGCACCCAAATCGCCTTCCACACAACATGCGCCTTTGCATTTTTCAATGTTACAAACAAAATTTTTATCCTTAATGTCATCGGTGATGACTGCATTGCCTACTAATATCATATTGCAAAATTAAATTTAATTGATGGATTTGCCTCAATAGATTTGAAATGATTTCTTAGAAAACATTTTTAAGTGAAAAAGTTCCCTAACTTATTTAGTTGGCAACAAAATTCGGAATGAAGTACCTTTTCCAAGAATACTATCTACGGTAACTTGACCATCATTAAGTTCTACAAACTCTTTTACCAACAATAGGCCTATGCCTGCTCCATTAGAGGAGGAAGTTCCAATTAATGTGTCTTTACTGATTTCGAACAACTGTTGCAATTTTTCGGGGGGTATTCCTATACCTGAATCAGAAACTTCAAGTTTAATCATTTCGTCATTGTGGATCTTTGATGAAATTGATATTTTTCCTCCAAATGGCGTGAATTTAATCGCATTTGAAATAATATTTCGGAATACAATTTGAATACTTTCTTTATCTACCAGAACGTTTTCATTATCTGTTATCGAAATCACGAGGTCAATCTTTTTGGCTTTTAGCTGCGACTCAAATAACTTTTTTATGATCAATAATTCTTCATGTAGATTGATAGTTGTCTTTTTTATTTCTAATCCCTGTAATTGAGTTTTTGACCATGCAAGTAGATTATCCAATAAATAGGAAGAACTATCAAATTCATTTTCCAAATTATTAGTTAATTGCTTGAATTCTTCCTCACTAATCCCCCCCTTTTTATATAAACTTAATATTCCTTTTAGAGAAACAATGGGGCCTCTGAGATCATGTGAAATTATAGAAAAGAGTTTGTTTTTGACTTTATTCAACTCATCTACCTTTTGTACTTCTAAACCCAGCTCATTTTTATTAATGAAAGAAGTCATCTTTTGTCTGTCAAGTAAGTAGGAAGCTAAAATCCCCACCAAATAAATTACAAAAAGCTGAGATATTTGTCTTTCGGCTATAGCTGAATACTTGATATTTTCCACATATAAAATATAGCCTACAAAATTGATAGTATTTACCATGAGTGCATATCGGAATCTCATACCCATAATGGTAGAAGTAATAAAGATTATTACCATCAATATATTTGATAAGAATATATTAAAAGCTGGATCATTATTAAAATGATAATGTAAAAAGAAAACAGTGGATACGAATAATGCTATTAATATCCCCATATATTGTGTGGATTGATATTTTTCCTGTTTGAAAAGAAAAGTCAACCCGCCTAATATCATCAGAATAAGAGCCATTCCACCACGGAATATTATGGATATTAAATCAGGTTTATATCGAATTACATCTACAAAAATGAAAATAATACTTAGGGTCGTGCCTAAAATAATGACAAAACGAAGTGCGTATAAATCTTCTTTAAAGCTACTAAGATTAAACTTTTTCTCAGTTTCAGGATTTTTAAACCACAGAAATAATGGATTATATTTATATATTTTGTCCAAAATGTAAAATTTATATCAATTTAATAAATTTATATCAATTATTGGCAAAAGTATATTACGCTAATATCCAAATTCAAACTTCTATTTTCAACATTTAACTTCCATCATTTAAGGATTTGTTTCAAAATATTTTCTTATTATTTCCTTTCTCTTTCCTCAATCCAGCGCTATTGTACACTTTTTACTTCCCACTTCTAACTTCTCAATTCCCTATTTTCTAATTCTCTATAGATTTAGTAGATTTATGTGGATTTTCCATCCTATATTTGCGGCAAGTAAACCAACTATATGGATTTTCAAACTATTGCGACCTTAGCGGTCATTTTATTGGCTATCATACTATTTGTAACTGAAAAGCTTTCAGTTGACTTAATAGGCTTAGTGATAATATGTGCTTTGGTGATAACTGGGGTGATAAGTCCTGTTGAAGGAATTAAGGGTTTTAGCAATACGGCCACCATTACCGTAGCTTTTATGTTTGTGATGAGTGCTGCCCTCTTAAAAACTGGTGCCTTGCAGTTTGTAGCTTATAAGTTATCAGATATTTTTAAAAAGAATTTTAGGTTAGGATTGGTCATGATGATGCTTTTGATAGCCTTAATTTCTGCCTTTATTAATAATACACCAGTGGTGGCTGTTTTTATTCCTGTGGTAATCCAGATTGCCAAAAGTACAGGCAAAAGTCCGTCACAATTACTAATCCCACTTTCATTTGCTTCAATTTTCGGAGGAACCTGTACGTATATTGGTACTTCCACTAATGTGTTGGTAAGCGGTATTGCCCAAGATTTTGGTTTTGAAGGATTCTCGATGTTTCAATTAATGCCTTTTGGTATAATATTGGTTTTGGTGGGTACACTCTATATGATGTTGGTAGGTTCTAGGCTTTTGCCTAAAAGACGAAAAAATGATGAAGATCTAGAAGAGAAATTTGGTATGCGTGAATACCTTACCGAAATAGAACTACAAGATAGTACAGACTCTATTGGGAAAACTATCATGCAAAGTTCATTGGTGAATGATTTGAAAATAGATATTCTGGAAATTAATCGACAGGGGACACGTTATAATTTACCGCAAGGAGATTTTATTTTACATTCTGGAGATATTTTAAAAGTCCGTTGCAATTTATCCAATATTAAAGAGCTGAAAAGTAGAGCAAAGGTTTTGGAGGGGTCTTCTTTGAAAATGGCTGGAGATAATTTGCAAGGAACTGGCACTTCTTTAGTAGAAATGGTCATCAGTTCAAATTCTGAATTTGATGGAAAAAATTTACAAGAACTTGACTTTAGAAGACGATATAGAGCTTCTCCTTTAGCTATTCGTCATAGAGAAGAGGTTTTGCACGAAGATTTGTATGATATCAAATTGAAAGCTGGAGACGTATTGCTAGCGGAGGTAAAATCTCACTATGTGAAAGAACTCCGCAAAAAGGAAATGAGCCAGAATGCTCCTTTTGCCTTGCTTTCGTCAGATATTGTGATCGATTTTAATAAAAAGCAATTCTTAATTGTAACAAGTATTTTAGCAACAGTTATTGCGTTGGCTACATTCGAAGTTTTAGATATTGTTATTTCTGTAATGGCTGGAGTTGTAGCTTTGGTATTACTTAATATTTTGAATATGCGTGAAGTGTATAAAGCCATCAACTGGAAGATTGTATTCTTGCTTGCAGGAGTTTTAAGCTTTGGAGTGGCTTTAAGTAATACAGGGTTAGATCAAAAAATAGCCAGTGGACTTTTAAATCAGTTAGGAGCATTTGGACCCGTGATAGTACTAAGTGGTTTGTATTTAGTTACTTCTTTCTTAACTGAATTAATGTCTAATAATGCTACAGCAGCCTTGATGGCACCCATTGCTATTGCAATAAGTACGCAACTGGGATTAGTACCTACTCCATTTTTAATGGCGGTTACTTTTGCTGCTTCTGCTAGTTTTATGACTCCTATTGGTTATCAAACCAACACTATGGTGTATACGGCCGGAAGTTATAAATTCACTGATTTTACCAAAGTGGGAGTGAGTTTAAATTTGCTATTCTGGATTTTGGCAACCATTTTCTTGCCTATGATTTTCCCTTTTCAATCGCTTTAAAACGTACCCTGAAACCAGCAATCTAAACCATCGGTAAACATATGAAAAAGGAGTCCGATGGCTACTAGGCGGCTTCTTTTCGGGAATAGTAGAAAGAAATAAATAAGAATGGCATAGTAAGAGTGAAGAGGGTGAAACCCAACGCTGCATCGATCAGGATCGAATATAGGACTTGCTAAAAGGTGGTCTAAATCAACCAACATTGTGCCTAATAAAACGAAATAGGCATTCTTCCAATTTTTAGGACTATACAAATAAGCAATCCCTAATGGTGCAATAAAATGTAAGCTATAATGTATAATAGTTGTCATCATCAGATTCCTTCAGTTGCTTTAGGGAATGTTAAAATAAAGCGTGTTCCTTTTCCTTCTTCACTCTCAATTTCTATAAAGGCATTATTGAATGTTAAAAACTGCTTAACTAAAAGCATTCCTAAGCCAGTGCCTATTTCCTTAGCTGTTCCTTTTCTAGAGAATGATCGTTCGTTTAATTCTCCTTTTAAGCTGGCTAAAGTATTTTGGTCCATTCCAATTCCGTTATCTTCTATACTTAAAAAGATAGAAGTATCATTTTGAGAGTAATTAACTTCAATAAATCCTCCTGTTGGAGTAAATTTGATAGAATTATTAAGCAAATTATTAATTATTATATTGAGTTGTTCAGGATCCATGTAAACAAAGCTTTTTGCTATATTATGCTTTAATTCAATGCCTTTTTCTTGAGCTATATACTTTATGGAATTTAAATTTTCATCTACCGTTTTTTCTAATTGAACTACTTTAGGATTTGTCTTGAAGCCATCCATTTGGGTATTTGCCCATTTTAACAATCTATTGATTTGCTGATTTACATTTCCCACTTCTTGGGTTAATCTGTTCATGAATTTTTCATTGTCATCTTCTGAAATACTTCCTCTAATTTCCAGTAATTGTTTCACTGAATTAATAGGAGATCTTAAATCATGCGAAAGAATGGAGAATAAGCGGTTTTTAGCATTGTTTATTTGCTTTAATTCTTCATTCTGCTTTTCAATTTGCAATTTTTTATCCGCTAATTGCCTATTAATAGCTCCTAAATTCTGATTGTATTTTTCCTTTTGTCTAATATGTCTTCTGTATAGCAAAGCTAAAATTACCAGAAATAATACTAGTGAGGCTAGCAAGGCAATGATCAATTGGTTTCGGTCTTTATCAGACGAAAGCAAATTCTTTTGCACTTTAAGTTGTTCGTTTTCTGCCTTAGATTGCTGTAATTCTGCCCAATTGATTTCATGATTCATTTCTTCGTTCAAAAGGCTATCGCTATATGCCTTATGTATTTTATGATATTCTAATGCCTTTTGGAGTAAATTTATTTTTTCATAAGTTTTACTTAATTTTAATGCCACTTCAGAAGCATCCCATTTGGCACCGATTTCTTTAGCTATTTCGAAGGATTTTAAACCATATTCAATAGCTTTAGTATAATTCTCTTTTTTGAATTCCAATTCTGTTAATCCGCTTAGGTTATAGCTTTTTTCCCACTGATTTGACTTGCTATCATAAACTTTTAATAGATAATATTCTGCAGAATCCAATTGATTTTTTTCTAAAAATAATGACCCTAATCGGTTCATGTCCATTAATGCATATATTTCAAGATCATTCCTTATAGAGATTTTATAAGATTCGTGATAAGCTGTGTAGGCATCTTCCCATTCCCCGAGTTCTTGATAACAAATTCCAATATTGAGAAGATTAGCAGCTATACTCTTTTGATGGGCTATTTTTCTATTTATCACTAATGCTTTTTTTATCTCTATTAGGGCTTCATTAAAAAGCTCACGACCTAAGTGTATTAAGCCTCTACCATTTAGTGCTCTGGCAATACCAACTTCATTGTGGATCTCTTTTGATATATTAAAAAGCTCTTCGTAGCTGTTTCTTGATTCTAAATAATCACTTTGTACGTATTGAATAGCAGATTTTATAAAAAGTAATTCTGTATAGAAGATACTTTTTTGGTTTTTAGTCGTTTTCATTTTCTGCTCGACAAGTTTTAATGTTGAGTCAGGGGAATTATAACGCAATTCGTTTAGCCTATTTATGATACTATCTTGTTCTTTTGTTAATTGTTGAGCATAAACAAAAGAATTCAGAGTAACTGAAAATATCAAGCAAATTATAAAAGCTGCATTCATCAACTGCCAGGATTTAGATTGATAAGACTCTAAATTACACTATAAATATTTACTGGCTATTGATTAAAAATATTTTCGATTAAAGTCTTATAAATAGGGTTAGATTGCAGTGTAGAAGGGTTCCCTATTATAATTAATTTTCTTTTAGCTCTGGTTAGTGCAACATTTAAACGCCTATAGTCACGCAGAAAACCAATATTTCCATCTGGGTTGGAGCGAACCAAACTGATAATAATTACTTCTTTCTCTCGTCCTTGAAATCCGTCAATTGATTTGATTTCAACATGATAATCCCTTAAAGCAGACTTTAAACGACTTACTTGCTGATCATATGGTGAAATGATCCCGATATCTTCTGGAAACAGTCTGGAAGACAATAGAGCATCAGTTATTTCTTTTGTTAAGGCTATTTCTTCCAAATTAAACCAAGAATGGCTATCGGCTAACTGTTGTTCTTTACCATTATCACAATTTATAAAAACTATGGGTTCAGAAGCTTTAACAACCTTTTCTATAGCAGGATTAACATAGGGGAATGGCTCAAACCCCGGTAAATCATGTAAGCTATGATTAGAGACCGTTGGGTGTGCTTTTAACTGATTGTCATAAAAATTTTCATTTGAAAACTGCATGATCTCTTTATGCATTCTATATTGAATAGTTAAGATATCAATCCTGTTTTCTGGTAATTCAGATTGAAATCTTTCGAACAAACTGATGCTTAAATCGCTTGCTTCTTTTGCCTTTACGGTAGGAGGCAGCTGTTGGTGATCACCAGCCAATACCCATTTTCTTCCTTTTACTAGCGGGATTAAAGCTTCTGGTTCTGTCGATTGGGTTGCTTCGTCTATACAGACCACATCAAAGATAATATCCTTTAAAAGATCACTTCCAGCGGAAGAATTGGTTGTGCAAATCACAGGACTTTTTTCTAAAATACTTTCAATTGCACTTGTTTGTAAAGCCTGTGCTTCCTCGTAATTCTTATTTATTTCTTGTTGTATTTTTATCCACTTTGCCATCTTTCTAAGCTTGGCAGATTGTATGCCTCGGTAAGGTTTTTTAGAACTTGCCAATTGTATTATTTTACTATCACTTAACCCTCTTCTGTTTTGCCCTGAAGCTGGAACGTAATCGTCTTGTTCCTTTTTTAATACTTGAATTTTATTCCAAATTCCATTGGCTTGTTGGTATTCTGGATGGTCTTGTAGCTGAACATCTAAACTTAAATTGAGTAGATTTTCATCCATCCGAATCGGATTTCCAATTCGGGTAGCAGGGATTTCCAAGGTTTGAAGTTTCTCTAAAATATTATCTACAGCAGTATTGGAGGGAGCAGTGACCAATACTTTTTCTTGTTCTTGAAATAAAGATTTTATAAGGTAAGATAGGGTAGTGGTCTTGCCTGTTCCTGGAGGCCCGTGTATTAAAAAAATATCATTTATATCTAAAGCTTGATTTATTATTTCTTGCTGTTTTGAATTCAAAATATCACTACTGAATTTTTGAATATTCAAATTTTCTGATTCATGTAATAGTACAATATTTGATTTAACATATTCTTGTAAATTTGGTAGCTTTTCTAGGCTGTCAATGGCATCCAGCATTCTTTGAAAAGTTATATCATTTGAATAAAGATCAAGCCTCAAATTTCTTCCGAAAACTAAATAGGGTGGGATCTTATTATAGGCTATAGTGATGCTTCTTTTGGTCTTACTTACAACGGTTGCTTGCTCTTCTTTTCCTGTAGGTTTATCCTTTGAAATGATGACTACATCTCCATTGGAAATTTCATTATCTGGTAGGCCAGAACCTCTCACTAATTTTACTAAAAACACTCCGCCAATTCCGGTGCCAGCATCCTTGCCAATTAGGTTTAGAATTGCTCGTCCTTTAGCCTCTCTTTGGCGAGCAGATAGAAGCGAGATCTCATTGAGATGAAATTCCATTTCGGCTTTTCTTTCTTTTTGAATTAAGCTCTCAAAAAAATTCTTGTACTGATTAATATCGGTAAATCTCTTCATTTCATTAATTGATATTATTGGCAACACAAACTTAAGTAAAAGCTGATAGTTTCAAGAACTTATTCATAGCTAGTAGGGGAGATTAGTAAAATACAATTTCAGTTTTTATTAAGTTTGAATATATGTTTTTATTTGTTCGATAGCCTATTCGAATTAGCCTTTCCAAATTTTCTACATGCTGTTTTTGATATTGTATTATTATTATAATATCCCAAAACTTAATGTGTTTTGATGATTTTCGTAGATATCCCTTAGTTTTTGAGTCTATTTTAATAACAGTAGATTATTTGGTTCGAATTCTCCACTTAATGTAATGCTTTGTTAATAAGTTTTAAAATACTATAAATGAATTATTAATAAATTTTTAATAAAGTATAACTTCAATAAATTACTTGAGTTCATTTTTCGTTTTTTTTCATGCGCAGAATTTTATTCTGTAAAATGGATACGGTTTGTTTACCCCTAATAGAATACCAATTGTATGATTTAGTATTTATTTTGACAATTATTATCAATCTATAGAATTGTGTTTTAATTATATACTATTTTGATTCATGATAATGTGTTTTGATGTGTTCTAATTTTTTAAATAAAGGTTAATGATTTTATTATAATATATAGTAAGGGCTTGTATTAGAATATTATAATTTAAGTTTTATCTAGTTTTGCAATATAGATTTCTACTTATTAACTATTTTTACTATTATCGCTTTATGAAGAAGGTATTTTTAATTACAGGAATTATTATAGTCTCAAGTTTTATCATTTTCTATTTTTGGGCAAGTTCAAGTTTCCATAATTCAGAGAATTATAATAAGGTAGTTAGTTATGCAAGTGAGTATAAAATTAATTCAGATACTTTGTCAGTTCTTACTTACAATATTGGTTACCTATCAGGCATGACTAACAATCTTCCCGTTGATAGAAAGGAGTCTTTGTTTTCTGCTAATTTATCAAAATCGACCAGCTTATTAAGAGAGTATAATTTTGACTTTATCGGTTTACAAGAAGTTGACTTTGGAGCCTCGAGAAGTTTTAATTATAATCAATTTGATAGTCTAGGTATTCACTTAGGATTTCATCAAGGAGCATATGCAGTTAACTGGGATAAGTCCTATGTTCCTTTTCCTTATTTTCCTATTAAAAATCATTTTGGTAAGATCTATTCTGGGCAGGGTGTTCTTAGTAAAACACAAATTATTACTAATGATTTGGTGGTTTTAAGTAAACCAATTAGTGCCCCATTTTATTATAATGCATTTTATCTGGACCGAATTTTACAAATAAATAAAATACAAATTGGTTTAGATACACTTATTATTATGAATGTTCATTTAGAAGCATTTGATAAAGAAACTAGAGAACTTCAAGCAGAAAAGGTTTTAACAGAATTTAATAGGTGGTCAAAAGATTATCCAGTTATTTTGATGGGTGATTTTAATAGTTGTCCGCCCTTTGCTAGTGACATCATAGAACAGGAGAAAACAATTGAAATATTTTTAAATAGTCCACTTATTAGTGAGGCAATCTCTAAAGATAGATACCTTCAAAATGAATCTCGATATTTTACTTTTGATACTGCTGAACCTTACGAAAGATTGGACTATATATTTTATAATAATAATAAGATTCAAAAAATTGATTCGGATGTACTAAGAGAAGCTAAAGATATATCAGATCACCTTCCTGTTTGGATGGCTTTCACCTTAATTGAATAAGTGGTTTCATCTGTTTCATCCATTGTGTCAGGATCAGCCTTTGTTGAAATAATTTTAATTGATACTATACATTTCATAGTGATTGAAGTCTAGAGCTATTAGTTAATATTTTACAACATCTGGCTGCCTTTTGTATTCTCTTGTTTCACCATTACAGCTGTAAGTATCTTTTTAAAATTAGAGTACTTAGCGGGTTTCGTGTTTATTTAATTTTCATCTGGTATTAAAATTCGAATCTATATTTTTAATGTCGATTTCAATATTTATTCTTAATTTCAGATTTATATAATTCTTTAATAATTATGAATCCAAAAATTCAAAAGCATTGGGCTAGAGTAGAAGAAGGGAAAGCTTATTACGAAGCACTCTTACAAGTTTTCAATGATGAGCAACTTAATTTTCATCCTGAAGAAGGTTCTTGGTCAATGCTAGATGTTATGCAACATCTTTATACTTCTGAGAATATCAGTTTGCAGTTTATGCAAAATTTTGATTTTAATAGAAAAGACGAAAAAGTAGGATTGAAGTCAGAAATCAAAACGATATTGTTGGTTAATCGATTAAATTCTAAAAAGAAATATAAAGCCCCTAAGGTTTTATCTGAAAAGAAAGATAGTTTAAGTATAAGTCATGATGCTCATGATTTTTCTCATCAATGGGAACATTTAAGAAATGATATGTTTAATTTTTTAAGTGAATTTCCTGAAGAGAAAATAGGTCATTTTATTTTTGTGCATCCGGCAGTTGGTAAATTGAATGTTTTACAAACTTTGCAATTTTTTGTATCACATTTAAAACATCATCAATATCAGATAGAGTCTATCAACCATCATAAAGATTTCCCAAAATAATTATTGATTTAGTAGAGTATAGGTTCATGTTAATCGAAAATTAAATTTTTCTTCAACATTCAATGACAATAATTTCCTTCTTTATTTATATTGCTAAAAATTTAACTTAACCATTAACTATGATACCCGAATTAGAAAATTTATCAGAATCAGAGATTGACTTGTTGAAAAAAATACCTGCAATGGTTACTATTTTAATAGCAGGGGCTGATGAGCAGATCAGTAAAGGTGAATTAAAAGAAGCAATAAATTTGACTAAGATAAAGCAAAGTAAGGCTAGAAAGGAATTACTTAGTTATTATCAAGATATAGCACCAGATTTTGAAAAAAGTTTAAATGAACTACTGAATACTTACCCTAAGGAAGCGGAAGTCAGGAGTAAGCAAGTAATTGAGGATATTGAAAGATTAAATGACATTTTAAAGAAAGTAGATAAAAACTGGGCCAATCAGTTTGTTGAATCTATGAAAGACATTGCTAAAAAGGTTGCAGAAGCTGCTGGTGGTGTTTTCGGGTATATGTCTATAGGATATGAGGAATCGAAATTGATCGATTTGAAAATGATTAAAGTGCCTGATTAATTGAAGTTTACTTAAAAATAGTGCTTAGCTGTTAAAGAATTTAAGTTTTGAGGTGAATAATTGGGTAGGTGAAAAATTGGTGAAGTATTAATTATGTTCATCTCTTCTAAATCTGCTTACATGTAAACCTGCCTTTTACTAGCTAGAAGGGAAATGTTTACTTTTAATAGCGGGTCAATATCTATTCACCTCAGTACTTTTACTTTCCCAAAGTAGATTCTCTTAAAATCAAGGAAGTTTCCATAATATAGGTTTCATATTTAATGGGTTTATTTTCTCTGGTAAGTTGAATTTCATTAATGATTAGTTCTACTGCTTTCTTACCCATTTCATAATCAGGTTGAGCTACAGAAGATAGGGGAGGATCTACTACTGATGCCATTTTCCAATCACTAAATCCCATAACGGCAATATCTTCCGGAATTCTTAATCCCTTTTCTTTTATAGCTTGAATAGCCCCTATTGCTGTTGGGTCTGTTGCACAAAAAATTGCATCTGGAATTTCATTTTCTGATAATAAGGTTAAAGTTGATGTATAGCCATCTTCCCTTGAAACCAAATTGCATTTTTTCATAAAGTTAGGATAGAAGGTTAATTTATAGTCTCTTAAAGCAGATTCAAATCCCTTATATCTTTCTTTTATAGTGTAGGGGTCTGCTAAGCCAGTAATATGGGCTATTTTCTTTTTTCCTAGGCTAATTAAATGTTCTGTTGCGTAATAGGCACCTTTATAATCATCACAAATTATTTTTGCAGATTCCATCTCAGGATTAACCTTATCTATCATTACGACCGGAACATTATGTTCTTGTAAATTTTTAAGGTGATCTACATTAATAGTATTGTCTGATAGAGAAATAATCAAGCCGTCAATCATACTCCTTTGAAATGTATCTACTCCTTTAAGTTCAGATTCATAAGATTCATTACTTTGATAAAGCATCACACTATAGCTAAGTTTTTCAGCTTCGTTAATTATCCCACTGATTACGTTGGAAAAAAAATGATGAACTATTTGTGGTATGATTACCCCAATTATAAACGATTTTTGGTTTTTAAGATTAATTGCAAACTGATTTCTTTGATAATGTAATTTCTCAGCAAGTTCAAAAACCTTCTTCTTTGTTTCTTTTCCGATATCTGGTTTGTTATTCAAAGCTCTTGAAACTGAAGGTATGCTTATACCTAATTCTTCTGCAATATCTTTCAACCTAATATTATGTTTACTCATATTAATATTATTTTAACCAAAAGTTTCAGTTTAATTTAGAAAAAATCTAAATAGTAAGTGTTTTTCGCTACGTAAACGATTACGTAAGATACTAAGTGTACTTTTTACACACAAAGCCTTGCAGAGATATTTTGGAATTTTTACATTGTTATTAATTTATTGTTAAAACCAAATAAAATATAAACAGTTATGTATTGAATGGAGTAAAAACAAATGTAAACTAGGAAAAATCAAAATTAAATTATGGAACTATTAAACGGCTAAAATTCAAAAATTCATGAGACACTTTTTACTAATTATTGCAAGTGTATGCTGGTTTTCCTTGGGAAGCCTTTATGCACAAGACAGAACAGTCAGCGGGACTGTTACTGACTCTAAAACCGGGGAAGGTCTTCCCGGAGTAAATGTATTGGTAGTGGGAACATCCGAGGGTGCTACTACTGATTTTGATGGGAAATATAAGTTGAGTATATCGGGAGATGTCAGCTTAAAATTCTCATACATTGGTTACAAATCCCAAACTATTGAAGTTGGGAGTAGAAGTGTAATCGATGTACAATTACAAGAAGATGTTGAACAGCTATCAGAAGTGGTTGTAGTAGGTTATGGCGAAGTAGAAGCCAGAGATGCTACGGGTGCAGTAGAGCGTGTTACCTCTAAGGAATTCAATGGGGGTGTGATTTCATCTCCAGAACAATTGATTCAAGGTAAATCTGCCGGTGTTCAAATTACATCTGCTTCTGGAGAACCTGGCGCAGGAGTAAGTATTCGTGTGAGAGGTAGTTCATCTGTAAGAAATGGTAATAATCCATTATTCGTAGTAGATGGTATTCCTTTGGCTGGTAATGATGTAACAGCTGGTGGACCAGATGGCGGATTAGGAACTTCTGCCCCAAGAAACCCTTTAAACTTCTTAAATCCGAATGATATAGCAAGTATGGATATCCTAAAGGATGCTTCTGCAACTGCTATTTATGGTGCTAGAGGTGCTAATGGAGTTGTGTTAATCACAACCAAAAGTGGTAAAGGCATGGGTAAAACAATTAGTTATGATGCTAATGTAAGTATTTCGGCTCCAGCAAATAGATATAATCTATTGAATAAAGATCAATATTTGCAAGGTGTTGCTGATTTAGGTTCTAATCCGGAAGATGTTAGATTTGATGATGCTGATACTGATTGGCAAGATCAAATTATGAGAACAGCTATATCAACCAAGCATGATATAGCTTATGGTGATTCTTATTCAACTGGTAGTTATAGAGCATCTGTTGGATATGAAAAGCAAAATGGTATTATTGAAAGTGCATCGTTAGAAAGATTCAATGCTCGTATTAATTGGAATCAAAAATTATTGGATGATAAATTAACCTTTAATACATCTACTAATTTTTCAAGAGTCAATGATAGTTTTGCTCCAATCACGAATAATGCTGGTTTCCAAGGTGATTTACTAGGTGCTGCTTTAGTTGCACCGCCAACACTTGCTCCCGATTTTGAAACATTAGGTTATTTAAATCCAAATAAATTATTAGAATATAATCAGGACTTAGCCGAAACAAATCGTGCGTTAATAAACATTTCTGCTGATTATGACTTAACTGAAAATTTCAATATTAGATTGAACGGAGGTCTCGATTATTCAAATTCAACAAGAAATACAGTTACTTCACAAGATTTGGTTATTGATACAAGAGGTATCACTAATAATGGTAGAGGGAGTAGTGTAAATATTGAAAATAGAAGTACATTATTTGAAGCGTTGTTGAATTACAATAAAAAAGTAGGAGAAGGCAATTTAGATATCCTAGCGGGTTATTCTTACCAAGACTTTCTTTATACAGGAAGATCTGTTAGTGGATTTGGTTATGGTACTTCTGATTTGAATGCAATGGTTGACCAAACCATTCAAGCAGGAAATGCTGTGAGAGGTGCTATCACCGGAGATTATCAGCAATTTGGTTATGCTGAAGGTGGAGATACCTTCTTTACGAATCAGTTTGGTGACGCTCCTTCTTTGGGTAATCCTGGTAGTGTGCCTGTTGATGCAGTGGTAGAAAATAACTATGGAAATTATAATGAGTTACAATCATTCTTTGGTAGAATAAATTATAGTTTGTATGATAAGTTTTTATTCACTGCAACAATCAGAACGGATGGTTCAACTCGATTCGGAGGGGATAACAAGTATGGAATATTCCCTTCGGGAGCTTTTGCTTGGAGAATTTCTGATGAGGATTGGGCAGCTGAGACTTTCGATAACTTAAAATTAAGATTAGGTTATGGTGTAACAGGTAATCAAGAAATTCCTCATAATCTTCATCAGAGAAGAGATTCTTATGGTGGGATTGACATAAATAATGATGGAACTGTTCAGCAGCCCGGAACTAGTCCAGTGGCATTTGAAAATCCTGGACTTAGATGGGAACAGACTTCAATGTATAATGGTGGGTTTGATTTTGGTATAATTAATAACAGATTAACAGGTAGTATTGATTATTACTACAAAAATACTGAAGACCTATTAATTCAAATATTTTCACCTCAACCAGCAGCTACTCCTTTCTTTTGGACTAATTTAGATGCAAATGTTGTGAATCAAGGATTCGAATTAATGTTAGATTATGTAGCTATTGATAATGAGAATTTGACATGGAATGTTGGGTTTAATGTATCAAGAAACGAAAATGAAGTTAAAAACTTAGGTGAATTTTTCTTTGATACTGGGAATATTTTTGGACAAGGACTTTCTGGTGCTTTTGCACAAAGAATTGCCAACAATCAGCCATTGTTTTCTTATTATATGGTTGAATCTAATGGGTTTGATGCACAAGGTTTTAATGATATCGAAGGTGAAAATCCAGAATTAGTGGGTAAATTCCCTATTCCTGTATGGAATTATGGATTCAATACTACTGTTGCCTACAAGAATTTTGACTTTGCATTATACTTGAATGGTCAAGGAGGCCACCACATTTATAACAATACTGCAAATGCATTCTTTACTGCAGGTAGTTTAGGAAGTGGTAGAAATGTTACAGAAGATGTATTGGAAAGTGGTGAGGCACAAGGTAATACACCTATCGTTTCAACTTATTTCTTAGAAAAAGCAGATTTTTTAAGAGTTCAGAATCTTTCCGTTGGATATAATTTTGATTTAGATGAAAACAGCTTTATTAAATCTATGAGACTTTCTGCAAATGCTCAAAATTTACATGTTTTCACAAATTATAGTGGGATAGACCCTGAAGTATCCAATACAGCAGCTAGAAATGGAATTCCTTCTTTTGGAATTGATTACACTCCATTTCCTAGACCACGAACTTTAACAATTGGTCTTAATGTTACATTTTAAAAGATATTAAAATGAAAAATTTTAAAAATATATTATTAACAACTTTGGCGGTCACTGCATTTAGTTGTACCGACTTAGAAGTAGAAGAAATAGATTCTGAAATAGTAGAACAAGATTTCAGTAATGTGAATGTCGGCAGTAGGCTTTCTGGAATGTATAATCAATTTGGCGAATATTTACATTCTCAAGAAAATACTTATGCTTTAATGGCATTAACAGGTGATGCTCAACTAGTTCCGACAAGAGGAACCGACTGGGGAGATGGAGGAGTTTGGAGACAACTACATCAACATAGTTGGAATTCAAGTCATCCTCAAATTTTAAATTCATGGAATCAATTAAATGAGTTTACTTTTGCAGCAAATCAAATCTTATTATCAAACCCTAGTGCTAAAGAGGAAGCTGAGGCAAGATATTTTCGTGCTCTAGCTAGGTTCTTGATTCTAGATTTTTGGGGTAAGGTACCTGATCGTGATCCTTCAGAACCAGTAGATGCAACACCAATAGTTTATAAAAGAGATGAAGGTGCTGAACATACTGTTGCTGAATTAATAGGTCTTATAGAAGAAGATTTATCTGATTCTTATATTAATAGTCTTCCATCTACTGGCCCAGGTGCTGGTGCAGATGTATTAAGAAGAGCTTCAAAAGCTTCTGCTTTACATTTAAGAGCAAAATTCTATTTAAACAAACATATACTTTTGAATGGCGCTACGGCAAATTCTAGTCCAGAAGCTGCAGATATGCAACAGGTAATTGAAGATGTTGATGCTATTACAGCTGAAGGTTTTTCTTTACAAGAGGATTTTTTTGGGATGTTTGAAACACCAGAAGCTAGTTCAGAATCAATTTATTTGATAACTGGGTCAAATGGTGCAAATCCAAGAATAGCGAATACACTTCATTACAACCATAGTTTTATACTAAGTGGTGGTGGATGGAATGGTTTTGCTACAACATCTGAATTCTATTCTTTATTTGAAGGACCGGAAGATACGAACGCTCCAGAAAGTGGTCAAGAAATTAGAAGGGGTTATGTTCCAGATAATGGTTTAGGTAGAGGTATGTTATATGGTCAGCAATATGGAACCGCTCTTGATAAAGATAGTGCTTATGCCTTGGAGACTAGAGGTGGAGAACCATTGTTCTTTACAAGGGAGATGCCAGAAGAACTGACTGGACATGGTGAAGCTACTGGTATCAGATTGATAAAATATCCTCCTATTCCTGAAGGAGGAGAGCCTGGTGTTGGTCCATCTAATCAAATTTTCTTTAGATATGCTGATGCTTGGTTAATGAAAGCGGAAGCTTTACACAGATCAGGTAACACGGGCCAAGCGCTTATAATGATTAATGAATTGCGTGATTTACGTGGCGCAACTCCTTTAGCAGGTCTTACTGATGATGATATCATTGATGAAAGAGGTCGTGAATTATACATTGAATTCTGGAGAAGACAGGATTTAATTCGATTTGGAAAATTCTTAGATCCTTGGTTGTATAAACCACAATCAGATGAAACAAGACTGTTATTTCCAATCCCAATTACAGCAGTAAGTACTAACCCTGATTTAGATCAAAACCCTGGTTATTAATTAATTTACTCAGTTAAAAAAAGGGTAATGGATTATTTTCCATTATCCTTTTTTTATACATTTAAGGTTTTAAAACCTATATTCGATGTTTAATAGAAGATCACTTTTTTATTACTGGAGTCTTATTTTTATTATGCTTATGGCTTGTGAAAACAATCCTGAAAGTGAAAAGACATCTGATTTAAAAACAAATACTTTTGAATTACTTGATTCAACTCAAACAGGAATAACCTTTCTTAATCAAGTAGAAAATAAATATAAATTCAATATTTTTTCCTACCGTAACTTCTACAATGGGGGCGGTGTGGGCATCATTGATATTAATAATGATGGGCTACAAGATATTATTTTTACGGGTAACCAAGTCAATAATAAACTTTACCTTAATAAAGGAAATTTCAAATTTGAGGACATTACTGAAAGCGCTGGATTGAAGGGATACGGAGGCTGGAGTACGGGGGTCAGCATAATTGATCTTAACCAAGATGGTTTTAAAGATATTTACATTAGCAATGCAGGTTACCAAGAAGGCAGTGAACCTGTAAATGAATTATTTATTAATAATGGTGATAACACTTTTTCAGAAAAAGCCACTGATTATGGCTTAGATGAATCAGGTTATACTACGCATGCTGCCTTTTTTGATTATGATGGAGATGGTGATTTAGATGTTTATATTCTAAATAATTCATTCATCCCTGTAAACACACTCAATAATAGCAATAAAAGAGATTTATATGCCGAAGATTGGGATGTAAAAGATTTTGTAAAAGGCGGTGGCGATAAATTGTTACGAAATGATAATGACAAATTTGTTGATGTAAGTAGAGAAGCAGGAATTTACGGTTCTTTAATTGGTTTCGGGCTTGGAGTAACAGTAGGGGATGTAAATGGAGATCATTTACAAGATATTTACGTTTCCAATGATTTCTTTGAAAGAGATTATCTCTACATCAATCAAGGAGATGGGACATTCTCTGAAGACAGTAAAAAATGGATGGATCATATGAGTCTGGCTTCCATGGGAGCCGATTTGGCTGACATCAATAATGATGGTTATCCTGAAATTTTCACCACTGAAATGATACCGGAAACGGATCAACTTATCAAACAGAAATTACAGTTTGAAAATTATAATACTTACCAACTCAAACTCCGAAGAGATTTTTACCATCAATACATGCACAATGCATTGCAATTGAATACAGGAAATGGAAGTTTTCAAGAAATAGCATGGTATGCAGGTGTTGCACAATCCGACTGGAGTTGGGGGGCTTTAATGTTCGATGCAAATATGGATGGATACAATGACATATTTGTTTGTAATGGTGTTTATCAAGATGTAACGGATGCCGATTTTATGGACTTCTTTGCAAATGATGTGGTTCAGCGTATGGTGCTGACTGGCAAAAAAGACAAAATGGAAGATATCCTTGCCAAGATGCCAAGTAATCCTCAAGCAAATAAAATGTTTATCAATCAAGGTAACTTACAGTTTGCCAGCAAGGAAAAAGAAATGGGCTTAGGTCAGGAGACTTTCTCAAATGGTGCAGCTTATGCTGATTTGAATAATGATGGAAGTCTAGACATTATAGTTAATAATCTCAATCACCCTTCAACAATTTATAAGAGTAATGCTAAGACAGAGAGCACTCACTTTTTAAAAGTAGCATTAGAATTTGAAAAGCCTAATCGTGATGCCATTGGGGCAAAAGTCCATGTATTTGGAGGAGGATCTCAATTCTACCGTCAAATGATGCCAAGTAGAGGTTTCCAATCTTCGGTTGATTATAATCTTCATTTTGGAATAGGTGAAATTCAAAAATTAGACTCAATTAAAGTCATCTGGCCTAATAAAATGATAAGTATAATTGAAAAGCCTGCAATTGATACTTTGCTCACCGTTGATTATAAAAATATATCTAAAAAAGAAGGGACAGTTAAGACTCCATTTTTGAAAGAATCAAAAGAGCAGTATTTTAAGCAGGTAAATAATGATTTTAAAAAGCATGAAGAAGATAATCATGTTGATTATTATTATGAGGGGCTGATTATGAGGATGCTCTCAAAGGAAGGACCTTCAGTAGAGGTAGTCGATTTGAATAATGACGAATTAGAAGATGTAATTATAGGCGGTGCAGTAGGTCAAGTAAGTAGTATTTATTATCAGCAACCTAATGGTCAATTCAAATCTAAAGAATTGAATGATCAGGAAAATGAAGTGACCGCTATCCATGCTTTTGATGCTAATGATGATGGTTTATTGGATATATATTTTGGTTATGGTGGAAACCATACTTCTGCAAATTCAGCTGTTTTTAATGATAAGTTGTTTCTACAAACTGCCTCAGGTGATTTTGAAGAACAATCAAATGCAATTCCAGAAATAGGATATAATACTTCAGTTGTTTTAAGTTTTGATTATGATGAAGATGGTGATTTAGATTTATTTGTGGGGAGTCGATCAGTTCCTCAGGAATATGGTCAAAGCCCGAAAAGCTTTTTGTTTGAAAATGATGGAAATGGAAACTTCAAGGATATGACTATCAGAAGAGCAAAAGAGTTGGATGGGCTTGGAATGATCACAGATGCGAAAATAGAAGATATCAACCAAGACGGTAATCAAAATTTAATTATTTCAGGCGAATGGATGGGCATTGAAATATTTGAAATTGCAGGTAAACAGCTGAAAAGAATAGAGTATAATCCTTTAAAGGATTTAAAAGGCTGGTGGAATTCTGTTGAAGTAGCTGATTTGAATAATGATGGTATGCCTGATTTGGTATTAGGTAATAGGGGCGAGAATTTCTATTTCTCAGCTACTGATGAAAAGCCAGTTAAGATTTGGCTTGAGGATTTTGACTCTAATGGTGATAAGGATAAGATTTTGACTAGAACAATCGATGGAAAAGATATGCCCATTCAACAGAAAGGAGAAATGATTGGTCAACTCCCTATATTGAAAAAGCAAAATTTGAAATATAAAGATTATGGCACTAAATCCATTGAAGATTTATTTGGTGCTGAAAAAATTAAAGATGCATCCAATAAAACAGTTAATACTTTCCAAACAATGGTTATGCTTAATAAAGGAAATGGTGAATTTGAAAAAGCAAATCTGCCAATTCAAGCACAATTATCAGCAGTTCATTCAGTAGAAATACTGGATGTTAATCAAGATGATAATTTGGATTTGATATTGGCTGGTAATGAAGAAGGCTTTAAACCGCAATATGGTAAGTTGGATGCCAATGATGGTTTAGTGTTGTTTGGAGATGGTGAAGGTAATTTCAACTCAATGAATGAACATAAAAGCTTAGGAATCAGAGGAAATGTTCGCTCTATCAATTCTATTCAAATCCAAAACCAAAACTATTTACTATTTGGTATCAATAATAAAGAAGCTGTTCTACTACAAATCAGGAAATAATAAATGAAAGTTAGCATAGTGAAGAGAATTAATTTCAAGTATAATACTTCATACTTAATAAGCAGTTTTTCGCTTATTGTTTTAAGTCTATTTTCAGCATGTCAGGATTCAGAAGAATCATATTTTGAATTATTAAAGGCAGAAAAAACTGGTTTGGATTTCGAGAATACCTTGGAGCAAACCACGGAATTCTCCTTTTTTGATTATATGTATTTCTACAATGGAGGAGGAGTAGCTGCAGGAGATTTTAATAATGATGGTTTGGTCGATTTATTTTTCACTTCCAATATGGGAGAAAATAAGCTTTTTCTAAATCAAGGTGACTTCAAGTTTAAAGATGTCAGTAAAGAAGCAGGAATTGTAGGGGAAGGTTATTGGTCAACCGGAGCTTCGGTGGTAGATATTAATCAAGATGGAATGCTAGATATCTATGTAAATGTAGTAGGTGATCATGAAATCCTGAAAGGATCCAATCAGCTATTTGTTTGCAAAAAAATAGAAAATGGAATTCCTGTTTTTGAGGATGAAGCCATCGCTTATGACTTAGACTTGGCTGGTTTTGGTACACAAGCAGCTTTTGCTGATTTTGATAAAGATGGTGACTTGGATATGTTCCAGTTGAATCACAGTATACATCAAAATGGGACTTTCGGAAAAAGAGAATCTTTTGAGGAAGAAACAAGTAATGTTTCCGGAGATCGATATTTCAGAAATGATAATGGCACATTCATAAATGCAACCGAAGAAAGTGGTATTAATAGTACTGTTATTGGCTATGGTTTGGGTGTAGTGGTCGGTGATGTTAATAATGACGGCTATCCTGATATTTATGTGGGCAATGATTTTCATGAAAATGATTATCTCTATATCAATCAGCAGGATGGTACTTTTAAAGAGATGCTGACGGAGCAAATGCAACATACCAGCCGATTTTCAATGGGTGTAGATATGGCAGATATTAATAATGATGGCTTTAACGATATCATTTCTTTAGATATGCTCCCATACGATCCTCAGATTTTGAAGAGTAGTTTGGGAGAAGAAGCCTTTGATGTTTATCGCTTTAAAAAGGATTTTGGTTATAACGACCAATTTGCTCGTAACAACTTGCAATTGAATAATCAAAACGGCACTTTTAGTGAGATTGCGCTATATGCCGATATCTATGCTACAGATTGGTCTTGGGCACCGCTTTTTATGGATTTTGATAATAATGGCCAAAAAGATTTATTCGTTTCCAATGGGATTCCGCGCAGAATGAATGATATAGACTATATCAATTATATGAGCTCAAATGAGAATCAGCGAAAAAAGACTGAAATGGGCATAGTAGATAAGGAGGATTTAGAAATAGTGGAGCGAATGCCGAAAATCAAATTGCCTAACCGCTTCTTTTCCAATAATAAAGACCTGACTTTTGATGATGTAAGCTCTCAAATCAGCAATAATCAAAATTCTTATTCTAATGGTGCCATTTATGTGGATTTAGACAATGATGGTGATTTAGATATAGTAGTAAATAATTTAGAAGACAAGCCTTTTATTTATAAAAACACTGCTGTAGAAGATAATAGAAGTGGGAAGTATTTACAATTAGAATTAGTAGGCAGTGAGAATAACCGAAATGCCATCGGAAGCCGAGTTATTGTAAAACAGAAAAATAATGAAAGTTTGAGCTATGAATATTTCCCTGTGAAAGGCTTTCAAAGTTCTGCACAAGATAAATTGCATATTGCAATAGGAGATAGTAGTCAGGTTGAAAATATCCAATTGATTTGGCCAGATGGAAGCACTCAAAATCTGAATAATCTTAAATATAATAAAGTTCACAAGGTCAAATATCAAGATGGTTTAGACTCTTTTGATTTCGCATCACTTCATCCAACTAATTTTGATTACAGAGCCATTGAGTTGCAAGATTCTTTAGGTTTAGATGTAGTACATAAAGAGAATCAATTTGTAGAATTTATCAGAGAACCTTTAATGCCTCATATGGTATCTTCTGAAGGGCCAGCTTTAGCTGTAGCTGATATCAATGGAGACGGTAGAGAGGATTTTTTTATTGGATCTTCCAAGCGTGAAGATAGTCAGCTCTGGATACAAACTGAGGAGGGGAAATTTAAATTGATGGAACAGCCATTAATCCAAAACGATCATACTTTTGAAGATGTTAATGCTGTTTTTGCCGATATAGATAATGATGGAGACCAAGATTTAATTATTGCATCCGGAGGAAATGAATACAGAGGAGATTCTGAATATATTACACAGAGAGTTTATTTGAATGATGGTAAAGGTAATTATAATGATAAATATGTATTTGAAAACAGCCATATGACGGCTTCTTCAGTGGCCGTTGCAGATTTCAATGGCGATGGTTTTCAAGATGTGTTTTTTGGCGGTCGTGCGGTTCCTTATGGATATGGATTAGCACCAGGATCTAAACTTTACTTCAATAATCAAGACGGAACTTTTAAATTAGCAAATAATGTGATGGCTCCATTTTTAGATGAAATGGGAATGATAACTGATGCTTCATCAGCAGACCTAAATGGAGATGGGAAACCCGATATTATCTTAGCTATTGAATGGGAGAGTATTAAACTCATGATTAATGAAGGTGATAAATTTGTACTTCATGAAGTTGGAAATGAGAAAGGGTGGTGGAGACACATAAAAGCAGGTGATTTCGATGGTGATGGCCATATTGATATTATTGCTGGAAATATTGGCGAAAACTCAAGGTTTAAGCCAACTGAGGAAGAACCCGTCAATTTATATATCAAAGATTTTGATGATAATGGTCAAACGGATCCTTTATTGACCTATTATCTTGATGGTAAGGAAATTCCGTTTGCCAATCATTCGGAGATCTTAAAGCAATTGCCTATGCTCAAGAAAGATTGGAAATATGCGCAGGATTTTTCAAAGGCAGATTTAAGCGATGTTTTTGGACGAGATGCTTTAGAATCTGCTGAAAAGTTATCAGCTAATGATTTTTCAAGTTATTTTTATAAAAATAATGGCGATGGGGCTTTCGAAGCCATAGCCTTACCGATGGAATTACAAATATCTTCTCTTAATGCCCTAGAATTTATAGATGACGATAATCGGGAACTATTAGGGGCTGGAAACTTTTATGAGAATAATATTGAAATGGGTAAATATGATGCTCAATATGGAACAGTATTTCAATTACAAGATTCTATCATTAACATTAAGAAAGTGAAAGCCTTGAAATTGGATGGTCAAGTGAGAAACATAAGATCAATCGATGTGAATGGTGAAAAATATTTTCTGGTTAGCAGAAATGACAATAGTTTGAAATTGATAACATTCGATAAGATAAATAATTGATAAATGAAGAGTACAGTATTCTATTTTTTAGCATTTTTTGGGTTCTTTTTTTCTTGTACCCAGTCTGAAAATCATAAGACTCCTGTGGAAGCAAAGGACTTGCATTCTTTAATGCAAAGAGTAACAGATGTGACGGTTCATGATATTTTTTCTCCACCGGTAGCAAGCAGGGTATATGTATATCCTTCCATTGCTACTTATGAAGTTTTAGCAAAGCAAGATTCTTCCTATAAATCTTTAGCAGGACAAGTTAATGGTCTCCAACCAATTCCAAATCCTGATAATGAAAATGTAAACCTCCAATTAGCTGCACTTTATGCTAATTACTTAACTTCCAAAATGCTGATTTTCTCAGAAGAAAAAATGGAAGAATGGCTATCTGATTGGAAAACTGAATTAGAAAATAGAGGAATGGATGATGATGAATGGGAGTCTTCTGTGAATTATGCCACTAAAGTTCATCAGCATATTGTAGCATGGGCTAATGAAGATAATTATAAGGAAACTAGGACTATGTCTAAACATCCTTTAAGTGATAAATCCCATCATTGGGAGCCTACACCTCCAGCGTATATGGCAGCTATAGAACCACATTGGAATAAAATCAGAACATTTGCATTGGACAGTGCTAATCAGTTTATCCCTCAACCTCCTTATGAATTTAGTTTAGATGAAAGCAGTCCTTTCTATAAAGAAATGATGGAAGTTTATAATGTGGTTAAGGGTGTAGATAAGGAAAAGAAAGAGATTGCTTCATTTTGGGATTGTAATCCTTATGTGATGAATATAACCGGTCATGTGATGTTTGCAACTAAGAAAATTACGCCTGGAGGTCACTGGATGGGAATTGCCAAAATTGCATCTATGCTAGATGAGGCTGATTTAATGAAAAGCAGTTATGCTTATACCAAAACTTCAATTGCTTTGGCAGATGGTTTTATCGCATGCTGGGATGAAAAGTATCGTTCAAATTTAATCAGACCAGAAACTATCATTAATAGAAAAATTGATAATGACTGGTCTCCAACATTACAAACACCACCTTTTCCTGAATATACAAGCGGACATAGTGTGATTTCTACAGCGGCTGCTAATGCCTTAACTGATGTATATGGTGATAATTTTAGTTTTGTTGATAGCACCGAAGTTAAATTCGGACTTCCTTCCAGAAAATTTAATTCATTTATGGAAGCATCTCAGGAAGCTGCTATGAGCCGATTGTATGGTGGTATTCACTACAGACGAGCAATAGAAGAGGGAATATGGCAAGGACAGAAAGTTGGCGATTTGATTAGAGAAAAATTAGATTTTAAAAGTAATAACACAATAGCAAGTAAACAGAAATGAAAGAATTTTATCATTATTCAAAACACTATTGTTTAATATTAATAATTATACTTTCAGCCTCTTGTTCTGCAGTTGTTGAAAGGGAAAAGAATAACAAAGTAGAAAATTCACTGAATGATTTTCTTGAATTTTATGATTCTGAATTATTCAAAGCTGTGCAATTGAAAGGAGTTTTTAAGGATTCAAAAACATTTGTCGATTGCATTCCTAAAAGCAGTTTAAAGAAAATTCAAATTAGTTATTTAGCAGAAAAGGACAGAAAAAATTTTGATCTGAAAGAATTTTTAAATAATAATTTTGAGCTTCCAGAAGATCCTAAAACAGAATTTGAAACAGATCAGCTAATGGATATGTACGATCATATCGAAAGCTTGTGGCCAGTATTAACTCGAACTGAAGACACTATTCAAAACTCTTCTTTAATTCCATTGCCTAACCCTTATGTTGTTCCTGGCGGTCGTTTTAGAGAGATATATTATTGGGATTCATATTTTACTATGCTCGGGCTTAAAGCATCGGGCAAGGAAGATCTAGCTATTAGTATGTTGGATAATTTTGCATTTCTGATTGATAGTTTAGGCTTTATCCCAAATGGAAATAGGGCTTACTATACAGGTAGAAGTCAACCACCATTTTTCTCTCTTATGGTGGATGAATTAACGGCTAACAATCGCTCTAAATTTATTTCTTATCAGCCTCAACTATTGAAAGAATATGAGTTTTGGATGAAGGGAAGTGAAAAATTATCTGAAGTTAATCCTGCTATCAATAGAGTAGTATTATTAGAGGGTGATATCGTCTTAAATCGATATTTTGATGAATATGCTAAAGCCAGGCCTGAATCATTTAAAGAAGATTATGAATTGGTTCATGAAAATGATTTAGATGAAGATAAAACTTTCAGAGATTTGAGAGCTGGTGCTGAATCAGGATGGGATTATAGTAGCAGATGGTTTGCTGATCCTCAAGAAATGAAAACAATTCAAACTACTGATATCATTCCTATTGACTTGAATGTACTCTTATATTTTTTAGAAGTTAAAATAGCACAGGCTTATAACTGGAACGAACAACTCGATAGCGCGGATATTTACTTAGAAAAAGCCAATAATCGAAAAAATGCCATCAATAGCTTACTTTGGAATGAAAAAGATCAACGTTATGCTGATTATAATTTCAGGAAGAGTGAACACACTAAAATTTTAAGTATGGCATCTGCCTATCCTCTATTTGCAAAAATTGCGCCTAAGGACAAAGCTCGAATGGTGATGAAGCAAATGAAAAATCGTTTACTATTAGACGGAGGCTTTGTGAGTACTACCGTAGAAAGTGGGCAACAATGGGATTATCCTAATGCCTGGGCACCACTGCAATGGATAGGAATTCAAGCACTATTTAACTATGGTGAACATGAAGCAGGTTTGGATGTGATGAACAGATGGCTCAGTTTAAATGAGAAGGTTTACCAACAAACCGGTAAAATGATGGAAAAATACAATGTCGCAGATACTAGTCTGCAAGCAGGAGGTGGGGAGTATCCATTACAAGACGGTTTTGGTTGGACCAATGGAGTGGCCGTGGCGATGAAAAAAATACTACAAGAGAAGGAAGAATTAGCACTTAAATAGAATTGCTGTTTTCGCTTGGAAAGAGATAATTTAACTGGAGCTAATGAAAACAATAGATTAAGGAGTCTAGTAATATTGATTTTGACATTCAGATAAAAATTTATTATTCGACATGATTTTATGCCACTCAGCAAATCCAATTTTTTATTTTCAAAAATTCCCTCTAATTTCCACAAATGGAAAACGATAAAGATTTAGAAGATAATAACCCACCTTTACTTGGGAAGTGGAAGAATTTCTATTGGTTATTGATTATCGTATTAGTCAGTTTGATTAGTATTTTTTATGCCATAACCCGATATTTTGCATGAGCGCTTTAGATTGGATTGTCCTTTTCGGAACTCTTATAATGATTGTAAGCTATGGTGTTTATAAAACCAGAGGAAGCAAAAACATTGAATCTTATTTAAAGGGAGACAATAGCATGAAGTGGTGGACCATAGGTTTGTCCATTATGGCAACCCAAGCTAGTGCTATCACCTTTTTATCTACTCCTGGTCAAGCTTACGAAAGCGGTATGGGTTTCATACAGTTTTACTTTGGTTTACCTATAGCCATGATAATTCTGAGTATTTGGGTTTTACCGATCTATTACAAACTAAAAGTTTATACCGCTTACGAATATCTAGAATCACGTTTCGATTTAAAAACCAGAATTTTAGGAGCATTTCTTTTCTTAATTCAAAGAGGATTAGCTGCAGGAATCACTATTTATGCTCCCGCCATTATTCTTTCTTCTATATTAGGTTGGCCATTGGTTTACACCACCGTAATTATTGGTTCGTTGGTTATCATTTATACCGTAAGTGGAGGTACAAAAGCAGTAAGTCAAACCCAAAAGCTTCAGATGATTGTGATGATGGGAGGGATGATTGTTGCCGGACTTTTTGTAGTGAAATTGCTACCTGAAGATATTGGAATTGTTGGAGCAACAAAAATAGCAGGCCATTTAGGAAAGCTTGATTTGATTAATACTGAAGTGGACTTAGAAAACCGATACACTTTATGGACCGGTTTGTTAGGTGGGCTGTTTGTCGCTTTATCATATTTTGGTACTGATCAATCACAAGTAGCACGTTATTTATCAGGCAAATCATTAACAGAAAGTAGATTAGGGTTGATGTTCAACGGTTTGTTGAAAATACCTATGCAGTTTGTTATTCTTTTTATCGGGGCATTGGTTTTTGTTTTTTATCAATTCAACCAAGCACCTGTTTTTTTTAATGAGGCGGCTAAAGATGAAGTCTACTTAAATGAAGAACAAAAAGAGAAGTATCAGGCTGTTGAGCAGGAATATGCTGATTTATTTGAAGAAAAAAGGAGACAAGTACATTTATTGTCAGAAGCAGAAGGCAATGAAGTAGAGGTTTTAAAAGAGAAAATTTCAGGTATTCACGACAGGGAAGACCAATTGCGAAATGAGGCTAAAGATATAATTAAAGCTACAAATGAGGATTTAGAAACCACTGATACTGATTACGTTTTTATCACTTTTGTAATGGAAAACTTGCCTAAAGGTATAATTGGACTTTTGTTGGCTGTGATTTTTTCTGCTGCTATGTCATCGACTGCATCAGAATTGAATGCGTTAGCCTCTACTAGTATTATAGATATTTATAAACGAAATATTTATAAAAAGGGGAGTGAAAAACATTATTTAATAGCCTCTAAGCTTTTTACGCTTTTCTGGGGATTAGTCGCAGTGTTTTTTGCCACTTTTGCTGGTTTGTTAGATAATTTAATTCAAGCCGTAAATATTTTAGGGTCAATATTTTATGGAACCATACTGGGTATTTTCTTATCAGGATTCTTCATCAAGTATATAAAAGGAAATGCCGTATTTGTTGGGGCAGTAGTTGCACAAATGGTAGTTTTGTACTTTTATTTCTTTAGTGAAATGGCCTATCTATGGTTTAATCTCTTGGGTTGCGGAATTGTAATTTTGGTAGGATTACTTTATCAATATTTAAAAAACAACAAATAAGCAGGTAACATTAATCTTACTTAAGGATTATCAATCACTTCTAATCGCATAGTTAGTTACTTAATAAATAATAAAAAGCTGATTATTAATAATTTATACTTTTAAACTTCATTCAGGCCAGTTCATTCCATGTTAAGGTGATTATACGTTTGACCATCTATTATTTGAATAAATTTGGAGGTTTCCTTTGGTAGTTGTATTTTTCTAATCTATATGAAGCTTTACAGTAAAATAACTCTTTCCATTTTGCTTTTATTCATGAGCATCAAATTGATGGCTCAAGATCCTGAATTGTCTAAAATTTACATGGAACAAGCAGATCAGGTATATGCGGAAGCTAAAGACGCTATTGAGATTGCGAAAGATATTTATATTCAAGCTGCTGAAGCAGACACCATGAATGTGAGAGCCAACTACATGGCAGGGAAACTTTATCTGGAAACTGTAAATCGAGACTATTCCACTAAATATTTTGAAAGAGTAAAAAGATTAGATTCCAAATATCGATTTAATATCGATTATTTATTGGGTAGAGGATATCAATACGGATTGGAATTTGAAAAGGCTTTAGATTATTTTTTAGCTTATAAAGAAAAGTTAAGGTCAGATCGAAGTTATAGAGGCAGGGATAAAACTTCAGTTTATGAAGTAAATGACAGAATTGAAGAATGTAGAAATGCAAAAGAGATTATTGGAATGCCATCTTCCTATATAATAGAAAATGTAAGTGAAAATATAAATTCTACATGGCCTGATTATGCTCCAGTTTTAAATGAAGATGAAACGGTAATGATTTTTACTTCAAGAAGGCAAGAAGGTAATATGAATGAAAATGTTGATAATGATAACTTTTATTTTGAAGATATTTATATCTCAAAAAGACAAGGCGTGACTTGGAGTAAAGCTAAAAATATTGGTCCAAATATAAATACCTTATACCACGATTCTAATCTTTTCTTAAGCAGTGATGGTAAGACATTGTATATTTATTCTGATCAAGGAAATGGTGATATTGTATATAGTACTGAAAATGAGAATGATGAATGGACTAAACCTAAACCCTTGGAAGGAAGAATCAATTCACAAGGATTTGCAGAACAATCAATTTGGGTCTCCGATGATGGTGAATTTATGATGTTTGCTTCTAATAGACCCGGAGGTTATGGAGGTTTTGATATTTATGGATGTTACAAAGAAGATGGCCAATGGAAAAGACCTTTCAATATGGGGCCAGAGATTAACACCAAAGAAGATGAAGATGGGCCTTATATGGCAAAAGATGGAGTGACTGTTTATTTTAGTAGTAAAGGACATAAGGGGTTTGGTGGCTTTGACGTTTTTACCACCAAGTATGATGGAGATTCAGAAAAATGGGAAAAACCAGAAAACTTAGGATATCCTGTGAATACAGTTGATGATGAAGTCTATTTTCATCCTACAGCTGATGGAGAAAGGGGATATTTGGCTTCAGTTCGTGAAGAGGGCTTAGGATTTACAGATATTTATATGGTAACGCATATTGGAGATTTAGAAAAAACAGCTAAAGATAGAATTTCTAAATTAAAAGAGCGAGATAACGATTTTATTACGGATGAAGAATTGGAGGTTAAAAAATTGATCGATTCGGTTCTTAATATTTCGGCCTATCAAGTCTATTTTGATGTGAATTCTAGTGAAGTTGCTGAGCGTCATGAAGAAAAGTTAATCGATATGGCTAACTTTTTGAAATCACATCAAAATTTAGGTGTTCAAATTTCAGCTTTTGCTTCAGCTGATGGTAATCCCAAATATAATTATGAATTATCGAACAAAAGAGCTCAATCCGTTTTGAAGTTCTTTAAAGAAAATGGAATTGAAGCTGATCGTTTGGCTGCTAGGGGGTTTGGTGTTTTGAGTGGAGGAAGTGAAGATAAGTCCAGAAAGGCAGAAGTGAAAGTATTAGATCTCTCGAAATTTGATGAATAAAAAAAGCCGGTAATGAAATCATCAAAACCGGCTTAAAACTGAAATTTTAAAATTTTACAAAGAATCTATTAAATCTTGATTTCTTTTCACGTAACCAAAATCTCCAGAGCTATTCTTTTTAGCTAATTCGATTGATTTTTCTGCTACTTTCTTTGCTTCTTTTTTATCTCCCATTTTGGCTAAAATTTTTGCTTTCAAATGCAAATTCCAAAACTGGGCACTATTATTACCTTCTGCTAAATAGGAATTAACCCATGCTAAAGCTTGTTTTAAGTCTCTTTCATTAGTGTAGTAATAGTTTGCTGCAGTAATTAAATTTCCGGGATCCACCTTTGTATATTTCTCTATTTGAGCCATTACTAGCTCATCATAAGAAACCTCAAAAGGAACTTTCAAACTAACATTTTCCCATCTGAAATGAATGTTTGCCGATTTATTATCAGCACTAATATCTGAAATTTGGTACGTTAAAGTTTCAACAGGCTCCTCTAATTTTTCAACTTCTTGAATAACAGATATCAACTCTTTAGATTCATCGTAGTTTCCAACATTTCCACCTAAAGATAAATCACTGTACAACTTAAACTCCCATTCGTTTTCGCCAGGCGTCATGAAAATTAAATATTCTCCAGCCTCTACTTTGTTCCCTGCGATTACCGCATCAGTGCTAAGTGTTAATACAGATCCACTATTGGCTCCAGCTCTCCACAATACTCCGTAAGGTTGCAAAAAGTCATCTCCTTCACCAAAAATTTCACGTCCTTTCACGCTAGGTCTAAAATAACTAATGGCCACATCAGTTAATCCCACAGTAGTCTCTACTTTTGCCTTAGCAGACGGTTGTGGTATGTTTATTTGAGCTTTTAACTCAAGCGTACCTATTATTAAAATAGATAAACCAAATAGTAAAATGGATTTTTTCATAATGATTTGTGTTTAAGTTTAATTAATTTGCTATTTAGCCAACTAAAACTACTTTTCTAAATGAAAGTTGCAAAAAAAAGATTAGATCGATCAATTTTTCATAACCCCGATGTGGTAGAACTAGCTCAACTCTTATTAGGTAAAGTTATTTGCACCAATATAGATGGTTTTTATTGTGAAGCAATGATTACAGAAACGGAAGCATATTCTGGTGAAAACGATAAAGCCTGCCATGCTCATATGGGGAAATTTACAAAAAGAACAGCAACTATGTACGAAGAAGGGGGGCATGCATATGTTTATTTGTGTTATGGTATACATCATCTCTTTAATATCGTATCAAATGTAAAAGGAAAGGCAGATGCCATCTTGATTCGCTCGGTTGAACCCTTGAGTGGTACTAAAATTATGTTAGAAAGAAGAAATGTCAAAAAAAGTACCCCGAAAGTTTATGCTGGACCTGCTAAGTTATCTCAGGCATTAGGTATTGATAAATCTTTAAATGGGGTCGATCTCGTAAATAATGAACATATATATTTGATTGATAAAGGGTTTGTTGTAGAAGATTTTGTTAAAAGCTGTCGAATAGGAATCGATTACGCTGAAGAAGATGCTTTATTACCGTGGAGGTTTTATATTTCAGGAAATAAGTATGTTAGTAAGTATATATAATATTTATTTTTTTTTAAATTGAACATAAAATAATTTTGATATGGATAAATTTTTGTGCCCAATAGATTTTTCAACCTATTCCTTAAATGCACTGGAATATGCCGCTAAAATATTAAAAGTGAGGAAAGGGAGCCTAACACTTATCCATATATTTACAGAGAAAGAATTTTTGCACTCATTGGATGGAGAAAAGTCTGAATTCAATGATCTAAAAGATCATGCAAAGGATAAACTCTATAATTTGGCTGATGAAATTGAAAAGGAATATGGTTTTGAATGTGATGTGGTATTATCAATTGGTGATGTAAATAATTCTATTAGTAAGTATGCCAATGATAATGATTATGATTTAATCGTAATGGGAACTCAAGGAAATGGCTACAGTAGAAAAACAATTATTGGCAGTCGCACGATAAGGACAGTAGAAAATAGCGATATACCTGTATTAACGATTCCACTTGAAGCTGATTTTAATGGCTGGAATTCTGTGGTATATGCATCTGATTATTCTGAAAATGATAAAATAATCATGCAAAAATTGGTAAGTTTTGTTTATAGTTTCCGAAGCAGAATTCGGTTTGTGCATGTAAGCCATTCTACAAACAAGATGAGTGAGAAAAGTTATCAGGAATTTAAAGATGAACTGTCAAGTTTTTTAGGCTATGATAAAATTAGTTATTACCTAAAAGAATATAAAAAAGACATCAGCAGCGGTATTGAGGAATTTGTAAATGAACAGCAGGGAGATTTGCTAGTTTTGCTGAAACGCAAAAGGAACTTCTTTGAAAAAATTATGGGGAATAGCGTATCTACAGAAATTACCTATCTAAGTACTCATCCTTTATTAATCTATCATGAAAATGATTAAATACCTCCCTTATTTTAATTTAGTATCAATATCCTTTCCTTCATGTAATGATTTTTGATATTAATTGATGTTTTATTATAAATTTAGTTTTTGACTTAATTGATAAGCTTGAAATCTTAACAATACTTCATACTTTTAATTTTATTTCATAAGTATCTGAAAAACAACTCAAAAGGTGCTTGTAATTATTTTATAGCTTTAAGTTGATTTTAGTGAAAAATGTATTAGATTAGCATCTCATTATTTTAATACTATTGTTATTTTTATTAAATAATTTAAAGAGAAGAGGTAATATTTTTTTAAATTGATGATTGTAATGTTTTATGTTTTACAATATCTTGTAAGTATATAATATTTTAAGAATGAAGGCCTTTATATTTATATTCATATCATTTTTTTTAGCCATGAAGGGTGTTTCTCAGGATAAACCGATCCTTATCGATTCTCTTGAAAGCATATATGATGATATAGCGCCTATTATTACTCCAGATGGAAACAATTTATACTTTACTAAAAAGAATCATCCTGATAATAAAGGTGGGGAGAGAGACCTAGGTGATATTTGGTCTTCAGAGTTTGAAAACGGAGTTTGGAAATCAGCAAAACGTTTAAAAGGCCCCATAAATAATACAAATTTTAATGCAGTTATTGGTATTACACCTGATGGTAACATCATGTATGTTGTTGGAAATTACAAAAGTCCAAGAAAGGGTGGAGTTTCATTTTCACGTAAAATTGGTGAAAACTGGAGCGAACCTCAACCAATAGATATACCTTATTTTAAAAACAAATCAGATCATTTATCTGGTAGCTTAAGTAAGGATGGGAAAATCATGGTTTTAAGCCTTGAAAGTTTTGGAAGCAGAGGAAATGAAGATATTTATTATACCTTCCGGAAATCTATTGATGAATGGACTGAATTAAGAAATTTAGGTGTTGATATCAATACGGAGGCACAGGAATTAACTCCTTTTTTAGCTAAAGATAATAAAACTTTGTTTTTCAGCTCAAATGGCAGAGGCGGAATGGGGAGCAGGGATGTTTTTTATAGTAAAAGACAAGATGCTACTTGGACTACCTGGTCGGAACCGAAAAACTTAGACAATGTTAACTCAGAAGGTGCTGATTGGTATTTTAGATTAATTGATGAAGGAGAAAATGCTTTACTGGTCAACACAGTAAACAGTATTGGTTTAGGAAATATTTTAAAAACTAGCACTCCTCTTGAAGTTGAGATTGAGCCTGAAATTGAGAAAAGCATGACGGCTTCTTCGCAGTCGGTATTACCATTTCAAAATAATAATACCAATAATAAGACTCGTGAAAAGATAAAAGTGAAGTTTAATGTAGTAGATGGATTTACAGGAAATCCATTAAAACCTCAATTGCTTATAAAGGGTGTGAATGAGATGAGCAAAAGTTCTTATTCTGAAATTGTGATGGGAACAACTTCTTCATATCAGACTAAATTAAATAAAGACTCTGTATATACAATTGACATTTCTGTTGAAGGCTATTTAGACGATAAGCAAACTATCAAAACTGATACTATAGAGGATAATTCTACAATTAGACTTGAGCTCTTAAGTTTAAAAGAGGGAACCACCATACAGTTGAAGAGTGTTTTGTTCAAAAGAGGTACATCCGATATTAAAGATGGATCTTTTGAGGAATTAGATAGAGTTTATACAATGCTGAAGAAAAATCCTTCTATTGAAATTGAATTATCTGGGCATACAGATAATACTGGAAGTGCTAAATTAAATATAGAGCTATCACAAAAACGCTCAGACAGAATTAAAGAATATTTAGTTGAGAAGGGGATAAACTCCAAACGATTACAAAGCAAAGGGTATGGCGGTGCACGTCCAATTGCGAGTAATAAATCCGAAGCAACCAGAAAATTAAACCGAAGAGTTGAATTTACTATCATCAAAATTTAAATAATTTCATGCTTACAGATGGGCTTAGCTTGAGGGAAAGAAAGGCAGCAAAATTAAAATTGCTGATTTTAAATCTTGCTAAAAATATGCTCATTGAAAAGAATTTTAATGATATTCATGTAACTGATCTTTGTAAGGAAGCTAATATTTCCAAAGTTACCTTCTTTCGATATTTCCCTCAGAAAGAAGATTTATTACTTTATTTTATGCGTGTTTGGTCTTTTGAAATTAGTGTAAGCCTGCAAAAGCAAGATTTGAAAGGGATCAAGGCTGTAAAGTATATTTATGATCGTTACGGTGATCTGTGTGAACGTTATAATTCCATGATTTTACATTTAATAAAGTATCATGCAGCCTCTTCCAAAGTCTTAAAACCAATAAGCATAAAGAAAGCAGAAAAGCACCTCTTATTCCCTAGTTTTGAGGATGTTCAACAAATGGAAGTCTTAGCTTTTGACAAATTACTAGAGAAATATTTATTGGAAGCCATATTTCAAACAGAAATCACTAAAAGTTCTAATGTAAATGATATGGTAAGCATGCTTCTTACCACAACTTATGGTTCCATTTTGGTAGCTAAGATGAAGCAATTACCAGTAAAAGCACTTCTTAAGAAAAATATTAATTCAATTTTGGAAACTTTCTGAATAATATTATTTCCTGTCTTTCTCTTCGCTATTTTTGATTATTTTTACTGCAAATAATTAATCTATGAAAATTACAGAATTTTTAAAACATAATTACCGTCACTTTAATGCGGCTGCACTTATTGATGCTGCTGATGCTTATAAAAATCACGTTGAATCAGGCAAGAAAATGTTGGTGTCTCTTGCGGGAGCCATGTCTACAGCTGAACTGGGGATTTCATTTGCCGAAATGATTCGCCAAGATAAAGTGCAAATTATCAGTTGCACGGGTGCTAACCTTGAAGAGGACTTAATGAACTTAGTGGCACATAGCCATTATGAAAGGGTTCCTAATTATAGAGATTTAACGCCACAGCAGGAGTGGGATTTGTTAGAGAAAGGACTTAATAGAGTAACCGATACTTGTATTCCAGAAGAAGAAGCATTTAGAAGGCTACAGCAACATATTTTTGAAATTTGGAAGGATGCAGAAGAAAAGGGGGAGCGTTATTTTCCACATGAGTTCATGTATAAATTGATCAGATCAGGTGTATTAGAACAATACTATGAAATTGATCCTAAAAATAGCTGGATGTTAGCAGCTGCTGAAAAGAATTTACCAATCATTGTTCCAGGATGGGAGGATAGTACAATGGGTAATATCTTTGCAAGCTATTGCGTAAAAGGTGAGTTGAAACCTTCCACTATGAAATCAGGAATTGAATACATGACTTTTTTGGCAGACTGGTATAAGCAAAATGCAGGAACTGAAGGAGTTGGATTCTTTCAAATAGGAGGGGGGATAGCAGGAGATTTCCCTATATGTGTTGTTCCAATGCTTTATCAAGATTTGGAGTACACTGATGTTCCATTTTGGAGCTACTTCTGTCAAATTTCCGATTCCACCACTAGTTATGGTTCTTATTCAGGAGCAGTGCCTAATGAGAAGATCACTTGGGGTAAATTAGATATAGACACGCCTAAATTCATTGTTGAATCTGATGCTACTATCGTAGCACCACTGATTTTTGCAATTGTTTTAGGACAATAGAATGATGATTTTTGAAAAACCTGCATAAGATTGGTTATGCAGGTTTTTTATAGCTTTACTGTTTAATATTTCAAAATGAACTCCTGTAAGTTGTCAGACCGCTCTAATTCAAGTTTTTTCCTTAATCTGTAGCGAGCTATTTCCACACCACGTACCGAAATATTTAATAAATTTGCTATTTCCTTTGTGCTAAGGTTCATCCTTAAATAAGCACTTAATTTCATTTCCTGTGGGCTTAAATTGGGGTAATCCTTTTGCCATCTCTTTATGAAGTCACCATGCACTTGGTCAAAATGAATGGAGAAATGCTCCCAATCTTCGTCTGCAGAGATGTTTTTATCAATGTTATGAATTACCCTGCCGATTTCATGCTTTACTTCCTGATTATTACTGCGTTTTGAAATATTATTCAAATTAGATTTTATGCTATTGATAAAACTATTTTTGTTAATAAGATGCATGGTTGAGGTAGCCAATTCCTTATTTTTCAGCTTTATTTCTGATTTAAGCTTTTCGTTTTTTAGGTGTTCTAATTTCTGCTCAGAGGTTTTCAACTCACTGTCAATTCTAGTGATTTCTTTTTCTTTTTCCTCTGTGATGATTTCGGTTTTCTTTTTGTATCTCAATTCGAAAATCACAAAAACCAAAACTGAAGTAATTAGACCAAGAAAAATGTATAATCCATATGCCCAATTAGTACGATACCAGGGGGGTAATATAGTGAATTCATAGGTGGCAACTGAGCTAAGTTGGCCATGAATATTTTTAGCCCTAACATGAAATGTATAATCTCCCTCTTTTAAATTGGTATATTCTTTAGCAGTCCTCACAGACCATTCACTATATCCTACCTCATTGTTTTCAAGCCAATATTGATATTCATTTTGAAATTGACCATTCATATAGGGCGCGCTATATTCAATTCTGATTGAATTGTCTTTAAATGGAATTTCAATTCCTTTATTAATTTGCTTAAAACTAACTTTATCACCTCTCATTTCTCTTCCATAAGTTATAATGGAGTCTTCTTTTGAATTGGAGATACTGATTTTTGTAAAAATTACATTATAATCTATGTCCTGTAGTTTTTGAACCGAATTATCAAAAAAAATGAAACCTTCCTTGGCAGCAAATAATACTTTATTCGCTTCTAAAGGAATAATATTATGAAGATCGTCATTTAGTGCATTTATTAATTGATTGAAGACGGCAGTATGTTTATTGTAATTGCCATTAGTACTTTTTTCTAATACACCTGTTTCAGTTGTACTAACAAAATATATATTTCCTAGTGCATCCTCAGTAAAACTCACAAACTGTACATTTTCTGGAAAATACTCAGATAAAAATGATGATTTGATAAAGCGGTCTTGTTTTTTATTGTATTCATATAAACCACTTTCTGTGGAAAAAATCAAATTGTTATTTAATCTCCATACATTTATTAAAACTTTAGAGGGTAGTCCTTTTTCTTCTCCATAGTATTCTGATTGAACTGATTTTAAATCTTCAGATAAATTAAGTTTAAAAACACCTTTATATCCGTGTGTCATCCAGATGTTACCATCTTCGTCCTCCTCCATTACCCTTGAAGATTCTTCAAAACCTTCTAATTTATGATGGAATTTTATTCCGTTTTCAGATTTTTTAAAAAGACATATCCCCTTATAATTTCCTTGTAAAACATATTCAGGATGATTTTTTAGATCGAGAAAGGTCCAAGTTCCTGGTGTCTCTGAAAGAATACTTGCCTCACCGTTATTAATGTTAAAAGTTCCTGAATGGTGCCCCATTATAATTGAATTGTGTAAGTGTTCAATATTATATACTTGGCCTGTTGTATTTTTCACCTTTTGAAAAGTGGTGTTTTTATTTAGAATGTTTTTGAAATAGAGTCCGTTATTAGTGCCCAAGTATAAAGTATCTCTTAATAACAAGGCATCATATCCAGTACCAGGAAGTCCAGTTTGTTCATTTAGATGTTCAAAAGGTGAATTTAGAGCCACTGAAGAAATACCATTGTTATGCCCTAGCCATAAATTGCCTTGAATATCTTCATACAGAGATAATACAGTGCGGTTTTCAATTCCTCTACCTTTGGTGAGTTGCATTTTAATACTTCCTTTAGAATTAAGTAAGAAGAGCCCTTCGTTTTGCGTTCCAATAGCTATTTCTCCACTTTTTAATCTGATCATCTGATTAATATTAGAACTTTGAAAGATATCCTGGTTTGATGTATTCCAAATTGAAATTGTATTACCAGTTTTTAAATATATCCCACTTTTTAAAGTGCTGATTAAAAGTTGATTATTGTTAATTTCAAGAATGCCACTAATGGTCATGTTTTTAAATAAATCACCAAACTCAGCTTGTTTTACATTGCCATTTTCCATTATAGATAATCCGCTCCCTGATTGGTTTAGGTAGAGTTGATTATTGACAAGGAAAAAGTTATCAGGATCAGTTTCCGGATCCACTATATCTAATAATTCCCCTGATATATTGAAAATAAAAATATCGTCAAAAGTGCAGAATAATAGTCTGTCATTCTTTTTAAAAACTCTCCATGCTTCATCAAAATTTCTATTTTCACCAGGGATGCTGTCGGCTAAACTGACAAAAGCTAATTTGCCTAATTCATTCGGTACATAATATCCAAAATCTCCTTGGGCTGCTATGTAAATTTTGCCATCAGTATCTACGAAAACATCTCTACATTTGGTACCACTTTCTAAAGAGTATTTATTCCAATTAGTCCCATCAAATTCTAGTAGTCCAAAATTATTGGCCACATACAGAAGTCCATTTTGGCTTTGGGTTATTTTCCAATTTTGAATTCCACCATGATAATCCTGACTGGAGTAGTATTTATAGAATGGGTAACCAATAAACTGGCCATAACTGATATTTCCCACTAGAAATAGACCGATTATTATAAATAGTGTCTTAATCCTCCTTTTCATTCCTTTGATGTTAATTAGTTACAATTTAGTAAAATATGGTAAGATTGTAGTAATACGGGTGAAAATAGTGTAGAAAAAAACCAGACATATGTAGTAACTATAAATAGCCTCTATTTTACTTAAATGCTATTTTATTCATCTAAATGATGAGGTTTTGAGAAATTGATTATAAGGTGTTGATGTATTTATGATGTATGCTTAGAATTTGTATATTTTTTTAAATAATGGTCATTTGGATTATGCTTTTGTTAAGGAAGCGGTAAAAAAAATAATTGAATAATAACTAATGACTATGAAGCACATTTTAACCTTATTTTTATTAGTCCTATACAGTTTTATTAGTATAGCACAGGACAGAACAGTATCCGGTACGGTTACTGATGAAAATGATCAGCCTTTACCAGGGGTAAACATTATGATAATGGGTACAGCAGATGGTACAATTACTGACGTTGATGGGAATTTTAAATTAAGCGTTAATCAAGACGCTGTTTTAAGATTTAGTTTTATTGGATACAATCCAGAAGAAGTACAAGTTAATGGGAGATCAGTAATTGATATTCAAATGGTGCCAAATTTCGAAGCTTTAAGTGAGATTGTGGTTGTTGGTTACGGAAGTACTACCAAAAAGGAATTGACAGGTGCAACCGCTCAAGTTGATGGTGATAAAATCGAAGAGAGAAATGTACCTAGAGTTGATCAGGCATTACAAGGTCAGTTAGCTGGTGTTAATGTATCTACCAATTCTGGTGCACCTGGAGGCTCCTCTAACATTAATATTAGAGGGATTTCAACTAATGGAAATAATTCACCATTAATTATTGTAGATGGTATTATTTACGAATCGGATGGTTTGAATGCCTTAAATCCAAACGATATAGAGTCCATTAATGTTTTAAAAGATGGTACAGCAGGAATTTATGGTGTAAGGGCTGCCAATGGTGTAGTTATTATTGAAACGAAAAAAGGGAAAAAGAATACGAAACCTTCTTTAAATTTTAGTGGATACTATGGTGTTCAAAGAACAGCAAAGAAATTAGATTTATTGAATGCAACGGAATACGCTACACTTAAAAATGAAGCCTTCGTAGCTGGTAACCAGACACCTCCTTTCAACAATACTAATTTGGGCGAGGGAACCGATTGGCAAGATTTAGTTTTTCAAGATGCTCCTATTCAGAACTATAATTTAAGTGTGAGCGGGGGTACTGAGAAAACCACTTATAATATCGGTGGTTCTTATTTCGGTCAGGAAGGAATAGTGGGAGGTGATAAAGCCTTCTTTGAGCGTTATAATGCTAGAGTAAATTTCACTACCGAAATACTCCCTAAATTGAAATTGACTAATGTTTTATTATACACAAATGAATTTAGTAAAAGTATTCCTCAAGGGGGAATTGGTTCAGTTTTGTATAATGCCACAAATGCTTATCCAACAGAACCATTAAGAACAGATGGAAGATATTCTTATTTGAATAATGTGGCAGATATCATCAATCCTATAGCTCAATTAGAAAATACACATAACGAAACCATGGTAAATAAACTTGTTGGAAAACAAGAACTTACTTATGATATAACTGAAAACTTATCGGCTAATGCTAGAATTGCCTATACTTACGCTTTAGTAGACTCGAAAGTCTTTAATCCGTTAGTATGGTATGGAGCTGGTAAAAGTCAAAACAGCGCATTAAATGCCGATTTAGATCCTACTACCACCACAATAGGTGATCCAGTAGGTGGGATTATTGTGGAGCGAGGTGCAAATGTTTACGAGGAAAGAACTTCTTATCTAGACTATCTTTTTGAAGGCTTTGTTAATTATAAGACAACAATTGGAGATCTTCATAATATTAAATCAACAGCTGGTTTATCATTGAACGAAACTTCTTTCCAGTCTCTATCCGGAACAGCATTTAATATTCCTAACAACGCTGTGAATCTTGCTGATATTTCCACTAACCAAGCAGTAGGAGGTTATTTGAATCAAGTTAATTCAGATCAAAATGTTGATAGGTTAAACTCATTTTTCTTAAGGGGTGAGTATGATTATGCTAAAAGATATTTGTTCTCAGGTATTATTAGACGAGATGGTTCAACCAGATTTGGTGCTAATAATAGATTTGGTTATTTCGGTTCACTTTCTGGAGCATGGGTTTTATCTGATGAAAGCTTCTTTAATGTAGATGCCATCGAATTTGCTAAATTAAGATTAAGTCATGGCTGGTCAGGAAACGATAGAATTGATTCTTATGTGTATAGGGCAAATTTAGGTGGTGAAGCTCAATATGTTTTTGACAATACAATTGTTAATGGAGTAGCAATTGGCATAGCACCTAATCCAAGTTTGCAATGGGAATCTACTCAGCAAACAAATATTGGTTTAGATTTATCTCTTTTCAAAAGCCTAGATATTGGAGCTAACTATTTCATTAAAACCACAGACAATCTTTTAATTCAAGCGCAGGCTTCAGCAATTTTAGGAACTTATGGAGCTGGAAGTTTTCCTCCATTTGTAAATGCTGGAACTGTCCAAAACAAAGGTGTTGAGCTGGATTTCAATTATGAATTGAGACCTTCAGACGACTTCAGCTTGAATATAAATTACAATTTCACATATCTTCAAAATGAAGTGACTAGTCTTCCTGCGGGAACTGATTTCATTCCAGGGGTAGGATTTAGTGTTGGTGGTAATACTGCTACAAGATTTGAAGCAGGTTATCCTGTCGGTTATTTCATCGGTTTAGAGACAGATGGTATATGGCAAACGGAAGAAGAAATTGCTTCTAGCTCCGTTGTTCAGCCTGATGCTCAGCCTGGAGATTTGAGATATGTTGACCAAAATGGTGATGGAGTGATTAGTTTTGGTGATGATACAGATAGAACAATCATTGGTTCTCCTAATCCTGATTTCATTATGGGGTTAAATTTGAACGCTAAGTATAAGGGATTTGATCTGACTGCAAATATTACCTCATTAATTGGAAATGAAATCATAAGAAATTATGAAAGACAGCAACCTTATGCTAATCAATTAGCTTATAACATCAACAGATGGACTGGTGAAGGATCTACAAATGAGTATCCAAGATTAACTACTGGAGCAACAAGAAATACTGAGTTTTCAGATTTTTACGTGGAAGATGGCTCATTTGCTAGAGTGAGAAATATTCAAATTGGGTACAATTTACCAAAGAGTATATGTGAAAATATGAATATGACTAGTATGCGTATTTACATTGGATCTATTAATCCTTTCACACTGACAAAGTATATGGGATATGACCCGGACATTAGCTCTACAAATCCTTTAGCAAGAGGTGTTGATTATGGTCAATATCCTCAAGCAAAATCATTGATGGGTGGTTTTAATATTAAATTTTAAATAACGATACCATGAGATTATATAATAAAATATTTACTTTTTTTATACTGCTATCTGGCGGTGTAATCTTGAATTCTTGCGATGATAGGCTTGAATTGGATCCCTTGTATGCACAAGATGCTGATTCTTATTTTAATACACAGGAAGATTATCAGCGTGCATTAATTGGAGCATATGATTTGATGCAAACTTCATACTTAAATCTTTGGATAGGTGAAATTGCATCTGATAATGCTATTGCAGGCGGTGAAAGTGTTAATGATACTCAAGGATTACATGAGATTGAATCTATGAATCATAATGCTGTAAATAGTGAACTAAGAAGTGTTTTTCAGTTTAACTATGCAGGAATAACAAGGACAAATTATTTATTTATCAATCAAGATAATATTGATTTTCCTGGTAAAGAAGTTCTATTTGGTGAAGCACATTTCCTTAGAGCTTATTATTACTTTCAGTTGGTGAAGTATTTTGGAGATGTTCCTTTAATTATCGATAAATTCTTAGGAGCAGATGAAGTTAATTCAATTGGTAGAACACCAGCTCAAGAAGTTTATGCACAAATTGAATCTGATTTATTACAGGCTGCTGAAAGTTTAGAATGGACAGTTGAAGTTGAAGGGAAGGTTACCAAAGGTGCAGCTTTAGGTCTATTAGGTAGAGTATATTTATATCAAGATAAATTTGAAGAGGCTTCCGAAGTATTAGATCAAATAATCATGGAAGGACCATATAGTTTGATTGAATCCACTACAAGCGAAGAATATGCAGATTTATTCAGTGTAAATCAAGAGGGTAATTCTGAATCAGTTTTTGAAATTCAATACTCTGGTCAAGAGGGTGGTGCCTATGGTTGTTTAGTTTGCTTAGAGGGGTTTGCAGCAGTAGGGTTTCAAGGTATTAGACAGTATGAAGGCCCTGAATATGGAGATGGTAATAGCTACAATCTTCCTACACAGGATTTATATGATGCCTATGCTGTGGGTGATATAAGAAGAGACGGATCAGTTTTAAATTTAGATGCGTTTATAGATGCTCAGCCAAATTCTGCTGATATTTCTTATGCAATTGGTGGCGGTGGTCATACTGGCTTTTATAATAATAAGTATATCAAAAGACTAGATGAATTAGGATTGCCAGATAACGATTTGACTAGTCCAGTTAATTACCGATTAATCAGACTTGCAGATGTTTATTTAATGGCTGCTGAAGCATTTAACAGAAAAGCGAGTCCAAATGATGCAAAAGCATTGGGGTATCTTAATGATGTGAGAGAGAGAGTAGGTATGCCTGCTTTGAGTTTATCAGGAGGTCAATTAACTGAAGCGATTTGGAATGAGAGAAGATTGGAGCTTTCAGGAGAAGGTTTTAGATTCTGGGATTTAGTGAGAACTGGAAGAGCTTCTGACGAAATAGAAGGTTTTACACCTGATAAAAATGAATTATTCCCAATTCCTCAAATAGAGATTGATCTTGCAGGTGGAAATTGGACTCAGAATCCTAATTATTAATCAAGATTTAATTAAACAATTATGAGAAAATATATTTTCAATTTATTCATACTCTCATTACTAATAGGTTTTACTTCCTGTAATGAGGAGTTTGTGCTTGAAGAAGCACCTGCACCAGCAGAAGCGAATTTTGAAGTAAACCCATCTTCAAAGGGCGAAAATTACGTTGTATTATCAAATCCATCTGATGGATTTATAAAAAAATGGGATTTTGGAAATGGAGCAAGCGCAGAAGGAAGTGAAGTAGAAGCTTATTTCCCTTTTGAAGGAGAATATGAAGTTACGCTCACAGTTTATTCAAAAGGAGGTTCTGTAAGTTCATCTGAAACAATCTCAATAGCTAATACTGACCCAACGATATGTAATGTTGAATTTTTAGAATTACTGACTGGAGGTTGTGATCAAACAGAGGGTAAAACTTGGGTGATTGATGCTGAACGTTCTGGTCATTTTGGAGTAGGACCTCCTAATGCTGCTGGACCGGATTATTATGCTGCTGGAGCGAATGAAAAAGCTGGTGGTGGTTTATATAATGATGAGTATACATTTATTTTAAATAATTACCAATACATTCAAGAAACAAACGGTGATGTTTATTTAAACCCAGCACAAGAAGGGAATTTTCCGGGTGCATTTGAACCAGAGGTTGGTGATAGAACAGCACCTTATGAAGCACCAGAAAACATTAACTATTCTATTTCTGAAGATGAAGAAGGTAATCCTGTAATTAGCTTTAATAACAATGGATTCATAGGGTATAATACTGGCGTAAATACTTATACTATTCTATCTATTTCTGAAAATGAAATGTTTATTCGTTTCAATGATGCTTCCACACCTGACTTATCATGGTTTCACAGATTAATTAGAAAAGGGTATGCACCTATTGCAGCAAGTTTTACGGTAGAAACCACTGAACTTACAGCTACATTCACAAATACTTCCTTAAATGCTGAAACTTATTTATGGGAATTTGGTGATGGTGCTACGAGTGCTGAAGAAAACCCTTCACATACTTATGCAGAGGAAGGTACTTATGAGGTAACCTTAACTGCAACTGGTCCAGGACAGTCAGCAACAGTAACCCAGGAAGTCTCTGTTTCAGCTGCACCTAAAGTATTGCCTTTTACTTTTGAAGAAAACAATACTCAATTTGGTACTTTTGGCGGAACAGTTTTTAATGTAGTAGACAATCCTGATCCATCTGGAGTAAATACTTCTTCTCGTGTTGGAGAATTCCAAAAAGGAACTGAATTTTCTTTTGCTGGATTAGCTATATTATTAGATGAACCAGTTGATTTTTCTGAAAATACTACTTTATCAATGAAAATTTGGTCTCCAGTAGCTACTAATGCTATTTTAAAAATGGAGGTAGCAGGTGATCCAAATACATTTACTGAACAGAATGTTAATATCCCTGTAGCAAATGAATGGGTTGAATTAACTTTTGATTTCTCAGGAGCTCAAAATAATCTGCAAAATCTTGTAATATTTGCTGATACGGATAATAATAATGGTGGTACTTTCTATATAGATGATATAGGCTTTGCAACTGAATCAGCTAATGAAATTACTTTAGATTTATTAACTGGAGAAGATCAAAAGGCTTGGAAATTAAAAGAAGGCCCTGGCGCTTTTGGTGTAGGTCCAGAAAAAGGTAGCGATGCATATTTCCCTAATGGAGCAGATATTTCTGGCGATAGACCATGTTTGTTTAATGATGAGTTCATTTTCAAAACAGGTGGGCAATATGAATATAATGCCAATGGTGATATTTATGCTGAAACATATATGGGAATAGATGAAGGTTGTACAGATGATACAGCACTTGACGGAACAGATGCTGAAGCATGGGGACCCGGTAAACATTCGTTTTCATTAACTCCAGCTACTGAAACTGAGCCTGCTTTCATTACAGTTAGAGGTACTGGTGCATTTATCGCTTTACCAAAAGCCTATAATGGAGGAGAATATACAGCTGCACCGCCTAATATGGATGCGGCTGTTACTTATGAAGTATTTGATTATACTAAGGATGCCTCAGGTGAGACTTTATCAATTGGAATTGATGTTGCTGGGGACGGATCAGTATGGTGGAATTTTGTTTTAGTTCCTGCAAATTAATTTGAGGATGAAGTGGATGGTAACTTACCATCCACTTCACCTTCTTTTAATTATTAAAATGAATTTTTCAATAGCCTTAGTATCATAATATGATTTTCAGATTCCAAATGTTATTGCTTTCCTTGTTCTTTTTATCATGTGAGAGCACAGAACCGGATTTAGTTGCATTAACCCCAAGTAATCTAACTATTAATGTAAGTGTAGATGAAAGTATCACTAGTAAAGTTACAGTGGATGCATCTGCTGAGAATGCAAATTACTATGAGTTTTCATTTGGAGATGGAACTGAAAAACTTAGAGATGATAGTGGTGAAATAACCTATACCTATCAGGAAGAAGGGAATTATACTATAGAGGTATTTGCGCATACTACCGCAGATGTATTTATTTCGGCTACTGAATCTGTTGAAATCATTATTGAACAGAATTCTGGAATTGATGATGAAGGTTTTGAATCTCCTTTGGAGTACGAGGGCTATAATTTAGTATGGCAAGATGAATTTGAAGCTGATCAACTTTCTGACGACTATACATTTGAAATCGGAAAAGGCAGCAGCGGATGGGGAAATAATGAATCTCAATATTATAGAGAAGAAAATACTCGCTTAGAAGAGGGGTATTTAGTTATTCAAGCCAAAAAAGAAAATTTTGAAGGACAAGAATATACATCCTCCAGAATTATTACCGAAGGTAAAAAGGAATTTAAGTATGGTCGATTTGATATTCGTGCCAGAATGCCATACGGACAAGGAATTTGGCCTGCAATATGGATGTTAGGATCGAATTTTAGACAAGTCGGCTGGCCACAATGTGGTGAAATTGATATTATGGAAATGATAGGGGGGCAAGGAAGAGAAAGTATTGTTCACGGTACCGTTCACTGGCAAAGCGATAATGGTTATGCTAATTTTGGTCATAGTAAACAATTATCTGGTGTGACACTGGCGGATCAATTTCATGTGTTTTCTATTATTTGGGATGAGAATTCAATTACATGGTTAATTGATAACCAAGCTTATGGTTCAATTGATACCACGCCATCGCATTTAGATGAATTTAGGGAGGAATTTTTCTTTATTTTTAATGTAGCCGTAGGAGGTAACTGGCCAGGCTATCCTGATGGGAATACTGAATTCCCACAAGAAATGTGGATTGACTATGTAAGAGTCTTTCAGCAACCATAACTTATTTCAATTTGCCTACAACCATAAAACTTTAAATAACCATGACTAAAATACTCTTGAAATTATTAGGGCTTAGTTTTGCAATTGCAACTCTATGGTCTTGTTCGAATCCTAATGAGAACAGAAGCTCGAATAATCAAATTAATGATAAAGTAGATTCTGTCCTTGCTTTAATGAGGCTAGAGGAAAAAATTGGTCAATTAAATCAATATAGTCTAGGGAGTGAATTTACAGGTCCTGGCAATAAAAAAGGTCAAGATAGCATTCGTTACCAGCAATTAATTTCCGGTCAAGTGGGTTCTGTCTTAAATCTCTTAGGTGCTGAAGATACGCGTAAGATGCAGAAATTGGTTGTTGAAAACACCCGTTTAGGTATCCCTTTGCTATTTGCATACGATGTCATTCATGGTTATCAAACCATGTTTCCAGTTCCATTAGCTGAAAGTGCTTCATGGAATTTAGATTTGATGCAAAAAACAGCTCAAGCAGCAGCAGCAGAAGCAGCTGCCTCAGGTCTGCATTGGACTTTTGCACCAATGATTGATGTAACCGTTGATGCCCGCTGGGGAAGAGTAATGGAAGGTGCAGGTGAAGATCCTTATTTACAATCTGAAATAGCAAAAGCTAGAATCAATGGCTTTCAAGGTGAGGATTTAGCGCATAATAAAACAATAGCAGCCACTGCTAAACACTTTGCAGGTTATGGTTATGCAGAAAGTGGGAAAGATTATAATTCTGTGAATGTTAATCAATATATTCTCCATAATCATATTCTTCCACCATTTAAAGCTGCATCTGAAGTTAATGTTGCAAGCTTTATGAATGCTTTTAATGATATTAATGCAGTTCCTGCCACTGCAAACCAATATTTATTGCAGGATATCCTTAGAGAAAAGTGGAGTTATGATGGCGTTGTAGTTTCAGATTGGAATTCGATTGGGGAATTAGTTAATCATGCCGTTAGTCCTGATTTAAAAGATGCAGCCAAAAAAGCAATTACAGCAGGAAGTGAAATTGATATGGAAGGAACAGCTTATGTTCAATATTTATCTCAACTAGTAAAAGATGGGGAAATTGAAGAATCAGTAATAGATAATGCTGTAAAGCATGTTCTAAAACTAAAATTCCAATTAGGTCTTTTTGATGATCCTTATAAATACTCTGATGTAGAAAGAGAAAAAGAAATTGTAGGAAACTCACAACATCACGCTTTAGCTGAAGAAATTGCAAAAGAATCAATAGTGCTGTTGAAGAATGAGGATCATTTACTGCCATTAAAAAGCTTTAAAAATATTGCGGTTATTGGACCATTGGCTAAAGATAAAGATACGCCTTTAGGAAACTGGAGAGCCCAAGCAATACAAAATTCAGCAGTTTCATTGTACGAAGGTTTAGAAAATGCATTGCCTCAATCTACTAAATTGACATACGCTGAAGGAGTAAAATTGTCGATCGGTCCAAATAATTTTTTCCAAGAGCAAGTGATCAATCAGGATGATCGTTCAGGTTTTGAAGAAGCAAAAAGGACAGCAAAAAATGCAGATATAGTGATTATGGCCTTAGGAGAAACAGCTTATATGTCAGGAGAGGGAAGAAGCCGAGCAGATATTGACTTACCAGGTTTACAAAAGGAACTGTTAAAAGAAATTCATGCGATCAATCCTAATATTGTATTAGTATTAATGAACGGAAGACCTTTAGAATTAAGGTGGGAAGATGAAAATATTCCTGCTATTGTAGAAACCTGGCATTTAGGACAAAGAGCAGGTACTGCTATAGCTGAAACGCTTCTAGGTGATAATAATCCATCTGGTAAGTTAACGATGAGCTTTCCTCGCCATCTTGGTCAATTACCAATTTACTATAATCATAAAGTTACAGGAAGACCTTCAACCGCACCAGGCCAAGTATTTTACAGCCACTATACAGATGTTGGTAATTCTCCACTTTATCCATTTGGATATGGTTTAAGCTATTCAACATTTGAATATGGAGAAATTGAATTGTCAAAAAACACGCTTAAAGAGGAAGAAAATATCACGGTTTCAATCAATGTAAAAAACACAAGTGACAGAGATGGACAAGAAGTGGTACAACTTTATATTCAAGATTTAGTGGCGGAAGAGACTCCAATGATAAAATCATTGAAAGCATTTCAAAAAGTGCAGATTAAAGCAGGGGAATCAGTTAAGGTAGAGTTTTCTATAAATAAAGACATGCTATCTTATTACAAATCTAATGGGGATTTATCATTAGAGAAAGGTGCTTTTAGAGTATTTATTGGTGAAAATGCATCAGTTGAAAATTACAAGGAATTTGAATTGAAATGAGAAATTTATATTTAATAAGTCTTTTAATATTGTTTAGCCAGTGTAATCCAAAAGATGATTATTTGATTTGGTCTGATGAGTTTGATGGAAGCGGATTACCTGATTCTAAAAATTGGAATATTAAAGAAGGCAACGGCTGTCCTGAATTATGTGGATTTGGGAATAACGAAAAACAGTTTTATACCAAAAATTCTAACAATCTTCGGTTAGAAGATGGTAAGCTCATAATCAATGCAATAAAAGATGAGGGAAAAGGATATACATCTGCTAAACTAACTACTGAAAATAAACAGGATTGGAAATATGGATACATAGAAGTTAGAGCTAAATTATCTAAAGGAAAAGGTTCATGGCCAGCTATTTGGATGCTTCCTACTTTGGAAGGGAATTTAGAATGGCCAAGAGATGGTGAAATTGATATAATGGAGTATGTTGGATATAATCCTGGAACTGTTTATGGAACAATACACACTGAAAGTTATAATCATGTAAAAGGGACAGAAAAATCAGATTCTATTAAAGTAGAAGATGCACATGAAAATTTTCATATCTATGCTATTCATTGGACTGATCAGAAAATCGAATGGATAGTAGATGGCATTCCTTATCATGCAGTTTATAAAAATGGAGATGGAAAAGATGGTTGGCCTTTTGATAATAAATTTCATTTAATCTTAAATCTTGCAATTGGTGGAAATTGGGGAGGAAAGTATGGAATTGATGATGAAAGTTTTCCGCAAGAATTTGTGATAGATTATGTAAGAGTTTATTCTCAAAAGCCAGATTTATCTAAATAAATTATTGGTAAGAAAACTAAAATATTGACCACCTATAAAATTTACTGTTAAATGATGTTTCAACATCAATTTTTTTTGGTAATATAGCTTTTCACTTAAAACTACTATTGAAAAATGTCAAAAAAGGGACTTTTAATATTGATAGCTGCAGTTGCTGCCCTCGGTGGATTATTATTTGGTTATGATACTGGAGTAATCAACGGTGCACAATTCTATTTTAGTAAATATTTCGAATTGGATGCCGCCATGAAAGGTTGGGTAGTAGGCAGTGCTTTACTTGGGTGTTTAGTTGGAGCTTTGTCTGCAGGTTATATTACGACAAAAATTGGAAGAAAAGCTGCTCTAATTATTTCAGCTTCTTTATTTACGGTGTCTGCTTTTGGTTCTGGTTTACCTGAATTTATGCAACAATCCGTTACTTTACTTGTTATTTTTAGAATAATCGGTGGATTAGGAATAGGTTTGGCTTCAATGGCTGCTCCAACTTATATAGCTGAAATTTCACCTAAAGACAAAAGAGGTATTCTTGTTTCATTTTATCAGTTAGCAGTAGTAACTGGTTTTTTTGTGGTGTTTTTAGCTACCTATTTTATTGGTGAAGGAAATACGCCTGAGCAAAATATAGAATCGGGATGGCGATGGATGTTCTGGTCAGAATTGATTCCTTGTTCAATTTTCTTAATTCTAACTTTTTTCATTCCTAGAAGTCCAAGATGGCTTGTTATGTCTGGTAGAGAAGAAGAAGCTTTGAAGGTTCTTAATACCTTGCATGAAAAGGAAGAAGCTCAAAAAGAAATTGATGAAATTAAATTTTCGCTCAATAAAGAACGTAAAACACAATTGAAAGGTGCTTCAGTATTACAAAAATCAGTAATCCCGATCATTGTGATAGGATCTGTATTATCCTTGTTACAACAATTTACAGGAATAAATGCAGTACTATACTATGGTGGTGATATTTTTGAAAAAGCATTAGGATTCACACAGGAAGATGTATTAGCACAACAGATTTTACTAGGTGCTGTGAACTTTGTGTTTACATTCTTAGCCATGTTTACAGTTGATAAATTAGGTAGAAAACCATTGATCTACATTGGAGCATTTGGAATGATATTAGGGTTTCTTTTCTTAGGTGGTTCATTATATTTCGAAGCTGTTGGCCTAATTTCATTAATCGGTATCTTGTTATTTATTGGGGCATTTGCTATGAGTATGGGACCTGTTACCTGGGTTTTATTGTCTGAAATGTTTCCTAATAAAATTCGAAGTGCAGCCATGTCTATTGCAGTAGCAATCCAGTGGGCCGGAAATTATTTGGTATCTCAATCTTTCCCAATGATAGTCGAGAGTGATGCTAATGCAAGAGGGACTGGCTTTTGGAACGGATCTTTGCCTTATGTTATTTTTATAGCCTTCATTATCTTTTTAATCTTCTTTACTAAGAAGTATATCATTGAAACTAAAGGTAAAAGCTTGGAGCAACTTGAAGGTATTTGGGCTGAAAAATATGGTAAAATAGAGTCGTAATTTTTTTCATAATTAGTTTGTTTAAGCCTGAAATTAATTTTTCAGGCTTTTTTTTTATAATTAAAAATTAATTATTCCAATAAATGCTGTTTACTATCTTATTAGGTTTAAACGCAATATTCTATTTTAAATTGATTTAAATGTATAAATAATGATGACCACTTTAATTTTTGTTTTTTGTACTTTACAAATAGACTTACTTTATTTGAATTAACGCACCAACCTTTTCATATTTATTGGTGTCACTAATGGTGAGACCCTAAAAATATAATATGAGAAGATTTTTCACCACATTTTTTTTACTAGCTGGAGTAGCTTTTAGCTTGGTAATAAGTGATAGTTTTTTTAAGAATCAAAAACAGCAATACTCTGCTAAAAATACTAACAGAGAACTGGATAAATCCATTGATTTGACGGAAGCAGATGTTTATGATTCCAAAAGAAATACTGTTCGTGTTAGCCTAACTAATTAATTTCAATTATTTTATTAATAAGAATCTTGCCTGAGTATATTTGTATATAATTCAAAGGCATGTTTTATTACTTATCAAAAATGATACTTTGGCTAGGAGGCTGGAAAGTATCAGCAAAAATTCCGGAAAATACTAGAAAAGCAGTAATGATTGCTGCTCCTCATACTTCCAATTGGGATTTAGTTTGGGCAAGAGCTGCATTCTTTATTCTGAAAATTCCGGTTCGATTCACTGTTAAAAAAGAACTATTGAAAGGTCCATTAAAATGGATTTTGAATGGACTAGGTGCAATAGGAATTGACAGAACTCATAAAAAAGGTAAAAAACAATCCATGACGGAAGCCATGATTCAACTTTTTGATGAAAGGGAAGAGTTAGTAATTTTAATCACTCCTGAAGGAACCCGAAGTTATCAACCAGAATGGAAATCTGGTTTTTATCGCATTGCGGAAGGAGCAGGAGTTCCTATTCTTTGCGGCTATTTAGATTATGAGAATAAAATAGCTGGGATTGGCCCAAGTTTTGAGGCAAAAGGAGATATGATTGAAAACATTGAGAAAATCAAAGACTTTTATAGACCAATTAAAGGTAAATATCCTGAAAAGGGTGTTCTGTAATAACTACTTCTCTTTAAAATCCAAAGCAGCTGAATTCAAGCAATATCTTAATCCTGTTGGTTTTGGGCCATCTTCAAAAACATGCCCTATATGACCTCCGCAACTAGCACAAACCACTTCAGTACGAACCATTCCAAGTGACCGATCCTCTACTTCTAATACATTTTCATTGTTTAAAGGCTTGTAAAAACTTGGCCAGCCAGTTCCGCTTTCGTATTTAGTCTCTGAGCTAAATAATTCAGTTTTACATCCGTTACAAACATAAATACCTTCCTTTTTAAAATCGTTGTATTTTCCTGTAAAAGCACGCTCAGTTCCTTCTTCTCTTAAGACCTTATATTCTAAAGGACTTAAAACCTCTTTCCATTCAGCTTCTGTTTTCTGAACTTCAAAAGTATGGTCTTTTAAACTTTTTTTATTTTCGGAACTACTGCTTTGTTGTGCACATGATTGAAAGCTAAATACAAATATCAATCCTAATATGCCTGTAAATTTCCCTATTTTATTCCCCTTCATATTTGTAGTTTTTGATATATCGTTGCTTGTTATACTGTTTTAAACCAAATAGGTTTTGTGCTTTTTGAATTATGGTTTTGCATATTCAAGCTTCTTTAATTTTACTGGCCTTAAATATTCATACAATCCTGAAATCGTAACAGTTCCCGCTTCAGAAAGATCTACGGAACCATCTGCCGAAATGAGTTTTTCATCTAAAAAAGCATGAATTACTTTACCTACAACCAATATGGTGTCATTTGCTTTAATTAAATGTTCTTCCTCAAATTGTAGTCCCAATTTTATTTTTGACTCTTTAACAAATGGCGCGCTGAATTCATTTAAATATTCTTCCTTAAAGCCACATGCCTGAAATTCAGATACGTTCCTTTCATACTTTGCGGATGTTTGATGTGCCTTTCCTATGAAACTTTCATGAACGTGATTTAATGTATAATACCCAGTTTCTTTTAAGTTTTCATAGGTATGTCTTTCAACTGTAGTAGGTCTTAAAATAAATCCTAAATAGGGTGGATTTGCACCTATATGAACCACAGAGTTGAATATAGCTAAATTCGTATTTCCAGATTTATTCACAGTTCCAATTAAATTGGCACTTTTAAAACCTGATATTGTATTGAAAAGATTCGCTCTATAACGGCTATCCATTTTTTCTATTGATTCTAGGTCAATGTGAGTCATGTCTGTTTTATTGATTGAGTTAAAGACTTTTTTCTAACTTTTTTGTTTGTCTTAACTGAAAATATAGATGTATTTCTTTCTTGATATGTATTTCGGCCGTAAATTGTTATTTATGATCTCTTTCCAAAATATTGAAAAGTCATTTGACCAGCAGCTTGTCCTTAAAAAGATTAATCTAGAAATACAGGAGGGAGAATTGATGGTGCTTTTGGGAGCAAGTGGAAGTGGTAAAACAACTATGCTCCGGATGATCAATGGGTTGGAAAGACCTAATTCAGGCTCAATTGAGATTTCAAATAGGAATATAGATCAGCATAATTTGCTTGATTTAAGAAAAGAAATCGGTTATGTAATTCAGAAAGTTGGATTGTTTCCCCATTATTCTGTTTATGATAATGTCGCCACAATTTTAAGGTTGAAAGGTGAATCTGAAGAATCAATTCAACAAAAAGTTCATCATTGGTTGGATAAAATTGGAATGTCAGCATCTTTATATTCTCATAAATTTCCATCTGAATTAAGTGGGGGAGAAGCACAAAGAATTGGTTTGGCTAGGGCATTGGTAGCACAACCTAAAATGATTTTGTTGGATGAACCTTTTAGTGCTTTAGATCCAATTTCAAGAGTGAAAATCCGTAATGAGTTTAGAAAGATTCAAAGAGAAGAGCGTTTGACTGCAGTCATGGTTACACATGATGTTTTAGAAGCGGTTAGTATGGCTGATCGGATTTGTTTACTTGCCAATGGGGAAATTCAGCAAGTAGGAACAGCACAGGAAATTATTTTTTATCCCAAAAATGAATTAGTTAAGAAATTTGTGAAAGGTGATCAGTTTCAAGCTTCTTTAGCTTCTGTTTCTTTAAATGAAATCCAAAAATATAGTAAGGAGCTATCTATTCCTAAAGAGAATGTTGGTAATTCAGTCTTAGATTTTCTACAAAATTCAGATAGCAAATTTCATTCAAAAGTATTGGATGCATTCTATAAATGGAAGGAGGCTAAAACATGAGTTCGTTTTACGATTTCCTAATCAAAAATAAAGCTGAGGTTTTCAAACAATTGATCGAGCATATTGAGCTCACCTTAGTTTCTTTATGTATTGCGGTTTTGCTAGGAGTTACCATTGGTATTTTGATTGCTATTTACCAAAAAACGACTAAAACGGTTCTTTCCGTAGTTAATGTCATACAGACTGTACCTAGTTTAGCGCTTTTAGGCTTCTTGCTGCCTTTCTTTGGTATTGGAGTAGTTCCGGCAATCATAGCGCTTTTCCTTTACGCATTGCTCCCTATAGTGCGAAATACCTATACGGGAATTACAGAAGTAGATCCTGCCGTAAAAGAATCAGCCATTGCAATGGGAATGAAACGCTCACAAGTTTTATTTAAGGGGGAGTTGCCATTGGCATTGCCATATATTATGGCAGGGATCAGGACTGCTTCCGTCATAAATGTTGGGGTTGCTACATTAAGTGCTTTTATAGCAGCAGGTGGATTGGGTAAATTCATCTTACAAGGAATTCAGCTAAACAATACCAATATGATTTTGGCTGGAGCAATTCCTGCTTCTTTATTAGCGCTGTTTTTTGATGCTATTTTAGGTCGTGTACAAAAAAGTAGTTTAAAAATAATTCGCTGGTTCTCCATTGTTTTATTTGGCGGAATGCTTGTTTACTTAATGGTTTCAGGATTTCAAAAACTCAATTCTTCAAATGTTAAAAATGAATTGATAGGTGGATTTCCCTCTGAGTTTATCTATAGAGAAGATGGCTTGAAAGGATTATTCAAAACTTATGATTTTGAAATGGATTATGTGGAAATGGAAATTGGATTATTGTATCAAGCATTAGCTAATAAGGAAGTAGATGTAATTAGTGGCTTTTCTACTGATGGAAGGATTAAAGCTTTTAATTTAAAAACCTTGAAAGATAATCGTAATTATTTCCCACCTTATCAAGCAGCACCGGTTGCTAGGGCGACTATTTTGAAACAATATCCTGAAATAAGTGAAAGCTTATCAAAGCTTGAAAATCAAATCAGTAATTCAGAAATGACTGAAATGAACTATAAGGTGGATGAAGGTAAAATGCAACCTGATGAGGTAGCTCATGGATTTCTTCAATCAAAGGGTTTGCTAAACAAGAATAAAAATAAAAAGGGTAATGCTGGTACCATTAAAATTGGTAGTAAAGCATTTACGGAGAATTACATTTTAGCGCATTTATTTAAGATGGTCATAGAGGAAAATACTCACTTGAATATTGAAATGAAATTAGGTTTTGGTGGTACTAAGCTTTTGATGGATGCCATGAAAAACGATGAAATTGATATCTATCCTGAATATACAGGAACTGCTTTACTATTATTGTTGGAAACCAATGAAAAGGAAAGAGATGATTTGTTTTCTAATCCTGATAAAGTCTATGATTTCGTTAACAAGGAATCTGAAAAGCAATTCAATTTTGAATGGTTACCAGCTTTAGGATTTAATAATACCTTTGCGATTTTGACGCGAAAAGAGCAGGCGGAAGAGTTGGGTTTAAATAGTATTGAGGATTTAGCAGATCATTAAATTTTTATTTTATCTTTTTGTTTAGTTCTCTTAATATATAATTCTAAGCCAGCCCTTATAATTAGTGCCACAATCATTTGTAATTATCCAATAATATGCTGCTGATGGTAAATTACCTCCGTCCCATTCATTATTATAGTTTGCAGATTCATATACCTTTTTTCCATGTCTTTGAAATATTTTTAAGGTTGAGCCCAAAAGTCGGGAATCAACAACAAAGTAATCATTATAACCATCTTGGTTTGGAGTAATTACATTTGGAATAGTTAAATCCCTGATTTCTGGTAATACTAACTTAATTGTATCTCGCTTTATTCCACATGAATTTTCAACTTCTACCCAATAAGTGCCAGTTTTAGTAACTTCAAAAGTTGGATTTGTTGAGCCATCTTGCCACTTATAATTAAAGCCAGACCCTGAGGCATCCAATATTATAGAAGTTTCATTACAGATAGTCTGATCCTCTCCCAAATTAATTTGGGGTGGGATACATCCATATATTAAACATGCTCTCTCATCTTTTGAGAGTGCTGTTTTATATATTTTAACATCATCAATTATCCCATTAAAAAAAGTGGTTCCTTTCTGATCATATCCCAGCTTGTCCGTTGAACCAAAGACTAAGGGGATGTTGGTATTGACATTCATATTTGCAGGAATAGCTTCGGTGGCTATGAGAACATTATCTACAAATAGTGAAATGCTGTCATCATTCTTTATTCCCATCAAATGATACCATACGTTTTCTTTAAATCCTAAGCCTTTTACATTATAAAGATCATCATTTTGTCCACCAACCATAAAGTAAAAGTGATTTTGACCATTCAATTTCCTTGCATCAAGTCCATATCCTGATCTTCTTGGTGAACCAAAAATTGTGCCCCCTTTATTTACCATCCATCCGCCTCTGCTGCTAGTGCCATCTATTAAACCTTTAAATTCAAAAACATTTACCCAACAGGATATTGTGAAATCTGAGTCTCCTAAATCAAAATGGTCTCCAATATGGATGTAGTCATCAATCCCATCAAATAAATAGGCTGAATTCCGATTGCCGTTTATGTCATTAGTAGGAATAGCACCATTAATTTCTCCATTGAAACCACTGCCAAGAACTTCAACTCCATTATTATCTAATGGGTAATGAGCAATTAATTCTTCTTCAATATTGGAATCTGAGCATTCATTTTGCCCATAGACTATAGTTAATAATAGTGTAAAAATTAATGTAAAAAGGATCCTCATGAAAACGTAATGATTAAAACAGCTAAGATATTCAATTTTTTATAATTGACCCTAACATACGCTTTTATTAATCAGTCTCAATCACCTTCTTTTTGGAAGCAGAAAGCGCTAAAAGTGGCACCTTAGTATGGAAGATTAAGGATTTACTTTCACTTTTACCAAATAGGCTTTCAAACAAACCTTTCTTTCTTGGAAGTACGACCAAAAGATCAATTTTATTTTTCTCAGCAAATTCATCTATTCCTTCTTCTACATTTTTATTCACCATAAAATGGTATTGATGTGGTAATCCTTTTAAATGCAATTCCAAGTTTTTGGCTTCTTCTGATTTTTCCTTGTCCAGCATCGGCTCAGTACTCACATGAATCAAATGAATTTCGGATGCATAAGCTTGTCGAATGTCTTTTACTGGGCTTAACAGATCTGCCATTATTCCTTTATAATCACTTGATAATGCAATGCTCTTGATGTCTTCATATTTGGCATCTTCAGGAATTACTAAAACGGGAGCTAGTTCAGCTTTAATTACTCTATGGGCATTTGTCCCTAAAATTACTTCATCCACTCCACTGGCTCCTTTGGTCCCCATAATGATCAAATCAACATTATTTTCTAAGCAATATTCTTCCACTGCATCTTTTACATAATTCTCTGTTTTAACGGTTTCGTATTCAAAATCCTTTATAAGCGGGACTTTTTCCTCTATTTTGTCAAATTCTGAATTGATGTATTTTTTAATATCATCTTCACTTTCTCCAATATCATATGCAATATTGTAGTCAGCATAGGCTAAAGGAACAGTATAAGCATTCAAAATGGTGATTTCGGCTTTAGGGTTAATTCTCTTTGCAAACTTTAAGGCATATTCCAAGGCATTTAATGCACAATCGGAAAAATCGGTCGGAACTAATATGTGGTTAATCATGGCTCTAATTTTTAATAGTTCAAAAATTCAATAATCAGCTTACTTGCTAATTTTTTCTTTTGTAATCTCTATTTTAAAATTAGATATATACTGAATGAAATACTATGACTTCAATTATCTAGAATCCTGACATTTATCATAATTTATATTATGAGGATTTAAGATTGTTTTAAATGGTTGATTATCTATGATTTAAACGATAGCTTGGTTTCTTATTCCAGTACTTCTTAACCTCATTTTTCGGGCTAATCTTAGTAAAACTATCGCTAGAAAATAACTTCCTATTGAAATTGGAATAGTCATAGCAAGATTACCTAATGCAAATTGTTTGAAAAATAGAAGTATTTGACGAATGGTTTCATTTTGAACCTCAACATCAGGAAGGCTATTGGAAATTCTAGTTCCAATCTTATAACTTAACCAATAAATAGGAATAATGGTAATAGCATTCCAGACCAACATAGAAAGCAATACTGCCATTTTGTTAAGTTGTTTGAACACAGTTATAAATCCGATGCCTATAGCTGTGCTGAAACCTGGTGTAGGTAACAAAGCAATTAAAGTTCCAAAAGAATAACTTAAAGCAATAGATACATCAGATTTATCTGAAGTGAGTATCGCAATAGTATATCGCTTGAGTTTAAACAGAAATTTATCTTTATAGTAGCGTAGCTTTCTACCCGCCCACTTTTTTAACTTTGTTGTAGCCATCCTTTTGTAATACTTCCAAAATTTTATCCCGGAAATCTCCCTGAATCAGAATTTCTCCATCTTTCACACTTCCGCCTACACCACATTTCGATTTCAGCTTTTTCCCTAAGTCTTTTAAATCATTTTCAGTTCCAATAAATCCGCTAATAAGGCTCACTTTCTTACCTGCCCTAGCTTTTTTATCTAACTGTACTTTTAAATTTTGTTCTGATGGATGTAAGGTTTCTTGTTCTTCCTGTCCTTCATAATCATATTCAAATTCATCAGAAGTAGAATAAACGATACCTTCTCTATGCTTTTTGTTTTTCTTGCTCATTTCGGTTTCTTCTATACTTTATATACGTTTCGGATTACCAAAGTACTGAACTTTTGTAAAGATTTTATATGATTTTGAAATCGAAATTAAGAAAGCTTAGGGTTCTTTCAAATTCAGATGAAATATTAGCCTTTATATGGACAACATTACTGTTAACAGGATGTTTAAACTTTACTTCTTTAGCATGTAAAAGCATGCTGTCCATGCCCCATTTTTCTTTGAATAGTTTGTTTTGCTTATTGCAGCCGTGTGGGCGATCTGCAATAATCGGATGGTCAATATGTGCCAAATGTTTTCTGATTTGATGCATCCTTCCAGTTTCTGGTTTTACTTCTACCAAAGAATAGCGGCTAGTTTCAAATTTCCCTAATGGAACAGGAATTTCTGTGTGTGCCAGTGTTTTGTAATGGCTTACAGATTCTTGTAATTGGCCGCTTTCCTTTCTTAAAGCATAATCTATAGTACCTTCAGAATCAGTAAAGCCTCTAACAATGGCTAAATAAGTTTTCTCAATCAGTTGATCCCTGAAAAGAGCTGTGGTTTTTGAATTATTTTCTTCATCCAACGCAAAAAGTAAAACTCCCGAAGTTTTACGGTCTATTCTATGAACTGGATAAACTCGCTGACCCAATTGATCTCTCAACAATTGCAAAGCAAAGACATCTGTTTCAGTAGCAATTTTAGTGCGATGCACTAACAAACCATGAGGTTTATTAATAGCTACTAGATATTCGTTTTGGTATATTATTTCTAGGGGTTGTTTATTCACTACTTATCTCTTCTGAATACTGCTTCCACCATCCATTTTCACTTTTAGCATCCAGACTGAACCATTTGCCTTGTGGAATGCTTAATAATGGAATCTCTTTTTCCGCAGCTTCCTTTTCAAGATCTAGAATGGGCTCATACCAACTATGTAAAGCCAAATCAAAAGTTCCCCAATGGATTGGGAATAGTTTCTTTGCTCTCATCTTTTGAAAGGCTTCAATTGCTTCTATCGGATCCATGTGTATATCGTGCCAAGCTTCATTATAAGCGCCAATTGGCATAAATGCTACATCAAAAGGCCCCAGCTTTTCATCTATTTCCTTAAATCCATCAAATATCCCGGTGTCACCTCCAAAATAGATGTTATCACCCTCCATTTCTATTACCCATGAAGCCCAGAAGGTGTTGTTTTGACTTAATAACCTCCCGCTAAAATGGCGAGCTGGTGTAGCGGTTATGGTTATACCATCTTCAGTATGAGTATCCCACCAGCTAAATTCTTTAATTTTTTCAGCTGGAACTCCCCAATATTCCAAACTGGCTTTTACTCCTGTAGGAACAAAAAAGTATTTAGTCTTTGCTGTGATTTTTTTGATAGTTTCATAATCCAAATGGTCGTAATGATCATGTGAAATCACAACGGCTTCCAATTCAGGCAAATCTTCAGAAGAAATAGGAGGGGCGCTGAATCTTTCTGGTCCCATGAAGTTAAAGGGTGATGCACGCTCACCCAACATTGGATCTGCCAAAACATATTTGCCGTTTTTGTAAAATAAAACCGCTGCATGTCCTAGCCAATTAACTTGCAGAATGCTATCGTTTTCTTGCTTGTTGTTTTCAGTAAAAACATAGTCCTTAGTTGGATTCGTTTCTACATCTCTTTTGAAATAATTTCTCAAAATACGTGGAACTTGTGTAAACTCCGCACTTGTAGTTTGAATGGAGTTTACAAACTTGCCTTTGTGATAATAAGGAGATGTAGCCATTTCCTCTTTATTTGGAGCTTTTCCGACTGAAGGAACAAAATATTTTACCATATAGTAACCTAAAATGAAAAAGGCTACTACAATGAGTAAGCCTTTTATGATTTTAATGAATGTTTTCATTGATAGCTTTAAACTGAAAAATGAATTTAATGTTCTTTGACCAAATGAAAATAGTAAAATTACTCAATCTAAAAATGAATTCCTGGAATTAGTTCTAAGGTACCACGAGCCTTATAATTTTTTGAAATTACAGAATCGCTAATGAGTACTTCACCTTCATTATTCTTAAATTCCATTTCAAAACTATAGGGTGATACCACAGAAAGAATGATAGTATCTTCTCTGGTAGCAGTTGCACTAAATCTTTGAAAAATATATCCCCCTTTACTAAATCCAAATCCTAAAGAATGTTCTTTTGTTCCATTTGGATAATCTATTATCATTGTATATTCCGATTCATCCATAGCTATACGCTTGACTTGCACTAAAATTTCACCTATTGCCAAATGGTTAGGTTTTAAAGTAATTGTTTTTTTGCCATCTTCAGGATAAATCAGAAACTTATTTTCTTGGAATGACATATAGATAGTAACCTCAATGGGCGATAAAGCCTTAAATTCGAAATCAAGTAAATCTTGTTCGCTGAAGTCTCGTTTTATCGTTTTGTAGTATGGGAAACTATGTTTCTTTTCATCTACACTTCCAAAAGAGTATTCGGTACCACCTAGGACCCCATTGATTTGATAGCTAAAGCCTGTATGGGTACTATCCTCTATCATTGTATAAGTGGCACTATATTCTAGTTTTTTAGGCCATAAGGGCTCGTCTTGTGAACAGCTAATTAGAACGAAAATAGAAAAAATAGCTGAGATCAATTGTAAATTAATCTTTTTCATTATGTCAAATATATTATATAAAAAAGTTTCCTTGAGGGGAAATAATTTAATACAATGTTAAAATAATAATTGGAATTTTATTAAGCCTTCACCTTACCGTATAATTCTTCTCTCTGAGCCTGAATCCTATCATCATCCATATATTGGTCGTAAGTTTTCAAACTGTCGATATTGCCATTTGGCGTAAGCTCCAAAATTCTGTTAGCAACTGTGTTCGTAAACTCATGGTCATGAGAGGTGAAAATAACAGTACCAGGAAAATCCTTCAAGCCATTATTAAATGCCTGAATAGATTCCAAATCTAAGTGGTTGGTAGGCTCGTCTAACATCAACAAGTTTCCACCGGTCAACATCATTTTAGACACCATACATCTTACTTTTTCTCCTCCAGATAATACATTTACTGATTTGAAAGTTTCTTCTCCAGTGAAAAGCATTTTACCTAAGAATCCACGGATGTAAACCTCATCTTTTTCATCAGAATAGTTTCTTAACCAGTCGATTAAGTTTTCTTTTCCTTGGAAAAACTCATCATTGTGGTTGGGTAAATAAGAAGTTGTGATAGTTTGGCCGAATTTAAAGCTACCTGAGTCCGCTTGCATATTGCCATTCAAGATTTCAAATAGGGCAGTGGTAGCCAAACTATTTTTACTCAAAATGGATATTTTATCGCCTTTATTTACAAATAAATCCAAATCCCTAATCAAGGTTTTGCCTTCAACAGCCTTGTTAAGCTTTTCAATTTGTAATATCTGATCTCCAGCTTCTCTATTTTGATTAAAGATAATGGCAGGATATCTACGTGTAGAAGGTTTGATATCTTCTACATTGATTTTATCTAATAATTTTCTTCTACTGGTTGCTTGCTTTGATTTAGATGCATTCGCACTAAATCGGGCAATAAACTCTTGTAATTCTTTCTTTTTCTCCTCTGCTTTTTTGTTAGCAGACGATTTTTGGCTCAGCGCCAATTGGCTTGATTCATACCAGAAAGAGTAGTTTCCAGAATACATACTGATTTGGCTGAAATCAATATCCACGATGTGTGTACAAACCGTATCCAAAAAGTGTCTATCGTGAGAAACTACGATTACTGTATTTTTGAATTCTAAAAGGAAATCTTCCAACCAAGCGATGGTATAGATATCCAAATCGTTGGTAGGCTCATCCAGAATCAAGACATCTGGATTACCGAATAAAGCTTGTGCCAAAAGGACACGAACTCTATAATTACCATCCACGTCTTTCAATAATTTATAATGGTGCTCTTCTTCAATGCCCAAACCGCTCAATAGGGCGGCAGCATCAGACTCAGCATTCCAGCCGTCCATTTCAGCAAATTCTTCTTCTAATTCAGATACTTTAATACCGTCAGCTTCAGAGAAATCAGGTTTGCTATACAATTCTTCTTTGGCTTTGATGTTGTTCCACAATTTATCGTGACCCATCATAACCGTGTTCAAAACAGTGTGTTCGTTAAACTCATTATGGTTCTGCTTTAGCACAGCCATTCTTTTGCCTGCATCTAGGCTTACATTACCTTTGGTAGGGTTTATTTCACCTGAAAGGATTTTTAGGAAAGTAGATTTTCCTGCTCCATTGGCACCAATTACGCCATAGCAGTTTCCTTGCGTGAATTTGATGTTTACTTCATCAAATAAGACTCTTTTTCCGAATTGGAGGGTTAAATTACTGGTATTAATCATAGCATTTTTTCAATCAGAGCGCAAAGGTAAGGATATTCATTGAGAGTGGTGGGCTTTGGGCGGGAGTTATTTACAAAAAAAATGAAAGTGAGATCATTAAATTTTGGTCACAGTTGGCGCACATTTTTTCCCGTTTGTCCATTTTGGTTATTGCTATTAAGACAGAAATTGATATAGAAAACTATTAGCCACCCATTTCTTTCGATAAAACAATTATTTTTATCGATAAATATAACTTTATATCAAAATTACGTTAGTAGTCATGTACTAAACAATTGTATGAAATGAACAAATTGAAATCTATTTTTAGGCTAACTGCCTTGTGTTTGATCTTAAGTGCTGGCCTATTTGCTTGTAAGAGTAGTAAAAAAATGGCGGATGCATCAAATGATGCAGATGCTACTGAAGAACAACAAGAAAGACCTGATGACACTACGGTTGACTTAGAATCTCCAGAAGCTTCAAAAACTGCAGACACTGAAATTTCTGAAGGAGAGTTATCGAATAGACTGGATAATTATTTTAATGCTATTGCTAATTCTTCAGGCAATACGGCAAGAGCAAATAGTAATATCAATGAAGCGAAATCAATGTTTGCCTCTCCAGATGTTCCCGTTTTGATTATCATTAATGAATCCACAGACGGAACCAAAGATTATGATGAGCCAACCAATATTATGGATTATATGAATTATTTGAAAGATCAAGGCAAAAACCTCAATAATATTTATAAGGTGAAAACCAATGATAGAGGTAGAATTACTGAACTCGAATTGATTCGCAAATAATTTATTGAAATCACATAAACTATAAAGAAATGAAGATATTAAATTTAAAATATATAGCTATTACAGCTCTTTTGATGAGCTTCTCATTGGGTGCCATGGCTCAAACGGATGATGTTTCACCACAAAGAAAACAAGCCATTGATTCTTTAGCTTTAGAAAAAGTAAGGGATTTGAGTAAATATATCAGCATAATTGGAGACAAAGAAACTGCTTATTCTGAAGCCAATAGGGTGATGGATAGAGCAGAAGAATTATTTGCTCCAGATAGCGAAATGGGTGTTTCTTCCTTAACTACTGAAGAAGTAGAATACTACAAAGTAAGAAAATACTTCGAACGTTTGATGGCTTTAAATTACGATAATGTAAAGATCAGTTGGTACGATATTCATTATATCAGTGATTTGGAAAAGCAACCTGACGGTAAATATGTTGGAGTTGTAACCGTTTATCAGCGTTTTGAAGGAACTTCTGATGATGGACTAAATTACAAAGACACTACTAAAAAAGACATCACTATTTATGTAGAGAAAAAGAAAACTCAGATTTCAGGTAGAACTATCGAATTTTGGGATGTGATGTTGGGTGATATTCGTGTTACGGAAACTTCTTCATGATACGAATCCTTTTAATTAATTTATTGATATGCTTACCTTTCATGCTTCCTGCACAAATTGTGCAGGAAGATGGAAGTACTCGTGATGAATCTGAATTATATGCTTCTACCAAGCAGGTAAATCAATTCTTTAGACGATTTAATGGAGAAGAAGACCAGAAAGGAAGGCGTTTTTATGAAGGTGATAAAGAATTCAGGGAAGTTTCCTTGCGAAAAAATTATATCACCTTGCTTTTTGACAGGGAAAATGAAAGTATCCCATCTGAGCAGAAAAAATCATTCATATATGATGTAACCGATAAACGCAACCCCAAATTTCTAGATTTCCATGAAGAGGGCTGGTTTGCTGAAGTAAATGCCGTTTTCTCAAGAAATGGACAAGAAGAAAACATTTTGTTGTTCTTTAAAATTCAAGAGGAGGGAAAAGGCTATGAGTGGGTATTAGAACAAGTTTCTTCCAGTTATTATCAACAATTCTTTGAAAAGGATGAAAGTGAAGAAAAGCCATTTTTACATCCAATGAGCCATGAATTAGATTTTATGAATTTGCATAAATCCTTAAGACAGGAAAATGCTGTTGATTTCACAGCTGATGATTTTGAAGTAGACCCTTTGTCTATTTTTTTATATGAAATGGCTTCAAAGCAAATTCAATTTAAAACAGTTACAGGCTCAAAATTTCATTTCTTCCAATGTGAAGGATGGTATTTTCAAATTGCAGAATACAACCGCAAAGGATATAATAGCGGTTGGTTGATTTCAGATTTGATCCCTATTAAAAAAGAAGACATTCCACAATTGAAAGCATTTATCTATGAAGCGAAATAATTTCCTTTTAATTCTTTTAAGCTTGTTTTTTGTGCTCAATTTTAATGTTTCCGCTCAGGATATTGAAGGATTTGAAAAGCAAGAAATTGAATCCTATAAATCTAAAGCCCAAGACCAAGTCCGTTTCTTAGAATATTTGCTTAATACTTTGGGAAGTAAAGATGCTAGCCATAGAGATAAGGATGTCATAATTCGTGAAAGCTATTTGAAAATTTTCAGAGATAGTAAAGTTCAAATTGAAGATGATTTAACGGAGAATCGTAATGTCTTGATTAATAAAGATGTAACGGCTTATTTAAAAGATATTGAATTCTTTTTTCAGAATGCCAAGTTTGATTTTGATATTAAATCAACAGAACCCTTTTTGAGAGATAATGGCGGATTGTCCTTCAAGGTAGAGCTGAATAGAACTTTAAAAGCTAAAGGAATAGAAGGGGAGTCCATTCTGAATACCAAAACTCGATTTGTGGAAATTAATTTGGATAAGGAAAAAGACGAACTTCAGATTGCAAGTATTTATACCACTAAAGTGAGCCGAGATGAAGCCATAATAGAATGGTGGAATAACCTTTCCTTAGGTTGGAAGGATATTTTCCGAAAGGAAATCCAGATAACAGAGGATAGTGTTGAAATCAATCAATTAAATATAATTGCATCAATTGATTCTCTTAATTTATCTAACAACAATTATATTGTCAGCCTAGCACCCTTAAGCTTTTTGGTGGATTTGAGATATGTAAATCTTAGCCATACTAAAATTGAAGACATTTCCCCATTAAGCAGTTTGACCGAATTGAAACATTTAGATATATCACACACCGCCATAGAAGATTTGAGCTTCCTGCGCTATGCTGAAAACATGGAGCATTTAGATATTTCATTCACACCAGTTCAAAAAATTAATGAATTGGAGAACCTGAATGCTTTAGAGGAATTAAAATTGAATGGAGCTGATATTAGGGAATTTGAGGTTTTGAGTAATTTTAAAAACCTTATAAAGCTTGATTTAAGTGAGACTTTCTTTAATAATCCAGAAGTGTTTTCAGAACTGAATAAGTTGGAAGAACTCAATATGGCGAGAAGTAATTTGTCAAAGTTGACTAATAAAATGAGCCCTGAGACTTTGAAAATGCTGGATATTTCATTTGCCTTTATTTCTGACTTAAGTCCGCTTGAAGATTATAAAAATCTAAAATCACTGAACATTAATAACACCCAAGTTGAAAGTTTAGAACCTCTGGAAAATTTAGAGAGCTTGGAGAAAATTTATGCTGATAACACTTTTGTGAGCGAGCAGGAAATCAATGAGTTTATAGATGCCAATCCTGGTAAATTATTGGTTGTTAATTCAGAGGAATTATCAGAATGGTGGACTAATTTAAATATGGATTGGAAGGATGCACTTTCTGTTTATTTAGAGGGAAGAGTAAGAGATAATCCTGAAAAAGAGCAATTGACTAAACTTTTATTGAAAGATAGCTTAAATCTTAATAATAATGGATTAAATGAATTAAATCCATTGGTGAAATTCTCCCGATTGCGTTATTTGTCTATATCCAATAATCAAATTAAAAGTTTGTCTCCTATCGAAAGCTTGAATTCTTTAAGTGTTTTGGAAGCACAGAATATTGAATTGAATTCAATAACATCAATTTTGAGACTGAAAAAATTGAAAAAGCTTAATTTAGCTCAAAATCAACTTTCAGAAGAGCAGTTTTTGCAGTTAAGCAAGATGAATAGTTTGAACGAATTGAATGTCGATAAAAGCGGAATTCAAAAAGAGGCGGTAAGAAAATTTCTTTCTCAAAAAGCTACGGAATGCAGTGTTGTTTATGATAAAGAAGGTATCGATGCTTGGTGGACTGATTTAGATGATACTTGGCAATCAATTTTCAAACTACAATTCCCCTTAAGCAGCATACCGACCTATAAAGAACTTCATGATTTAACCGCGATAAATTCTATTGTGATAATGGATGAGCCCATTAATAGTTTAGATCCATTATCACAGTTTGTGTTTTTGGAAGAATTATATTTGGAAAGGGTAGGGCTTGAAAATTTAGAAAGTATATCTGCAATTAAGGATATCAAGATATTAAGTATAAAAGAAAGTCCCATTGAAGATTTACAACCCTTAAATCAACTTTATCAGTTGGAAAAATTGATATTGAATTTTACTGCAGTTGATGATTTAAAACCATTGGAAGAAATGCAAGATCTTGAGTATTTAAGCTTGGCAGGAACTAAAGTGAAGAATCTAAAGGGAATTGGAACTTTAATTGGCTTAAAATATCTCGATATATCAAGCACTCAAGTCCGATGGATTGGTAAATTAGATATGTTAACAAATCTTGAACAATTCATTTGTTATAATACCAGAATCTTTGATTTTAGTCTTAATAATTTCAAAGAAGAGCATCCTGATTGTTCCGTTAGGTTTTATTAATTCCTTTTTTCAATATTTAGGGTTCTCTTAAAAGTTTAAATGAAACTCTAATTTTCATTATATCTAAATCCTCATAAGCTATGATTTACAGAAAACATGAGGTTTCAAATATTAAATATAGATTTTTATCCAAAATTATATTTAACAGTTTCTACTTTTCCTTTTTGCTTGATCAAAAAGAAAGAAAAAATCAAGACAAAAAGATGCTGCATCGCTACATGCCAACGCTGGCCCGCCTTTTTGTCCTCCTGCCCGCCCTCTTCGAGCTTATATTACTTGGTTTTGAAAGTTTGTAGTATTAATCAAGAAGAGCCTATTTAAAGAGCTATTTTTCTTAATTTCTCGTAATAAGGCTGACATTCCTCTAATAAGGGCTTCAATTTCTCAGGAAAAGGTTTTGTTTTGGGACGGTATGGCATAAAACTAGTGGAGTTGTGAATGCTATTGTACCAATATTTAGCCCAAACACCATCTTCAGACATTGCTCCTTTTTCCCAATTCAGCATTGCTGTGTCAAAAGGAATTCCAATAGCCTCACATAATTTATTCAGCTGTTTTTCGGGATTAAGTAATATGGATTTAGAATCAACCACTATCACTGGTAAATTCATGCTTTGCAATTTTTCTACTATGTCCAAATGCATTTTATATCCTACATCTTGCATGGAAGGGTTTTCAATTACTTCCGCAAAAGAAGGAAGCATTTCTACAGGATCACGGGTAAGAATAACATTTACCATTGATTTCATAAAATTCTTTTCGAGACTTGTTAGTAAATGATGTGTCATATTCTTAAAAAATAGGACAGGCTTTTCGGAATAATTTAGCATCATATTGACCACTTTATCACCATCGTTTTCCATGCTTGCCATAATTTCATCAGCTCCCGGATGGTATTCCGCTGCATTAGAATTCTTAAGATAATAGCCATACAAAGGCTCATCAAAGACCTTGGTGTCTTTCCTTTGTGCAAAGGAATACATTAATGCTGTTGAGATATTTCGGGGACCAGACCAAAGCGAAATTCGTTTTACTGATTCAATCATTTGGCGTTAATTTCAGTATCAATTAAACTTTTATAAAGTGTACTTAATTTATCGGTTTTAGTACCTGGATTTCCATCACCAATAGTTCTTCCATCTATCTTAATAACTGGGGTCAGACCACCAAAAGTACCCGTAACAAAACATTCGTCTGCTCCATAAACATCAAAAAGGGAGAAGTTTTTTTCCTTGCAGGTGATGTTATTCTCTTTACAAACTTTAATTACATTTCCTCTGGTAATGCCATTCATACAGTATTGACCTGTGGAGGTCCAAACTTCATCACCTTTTACCATAAAGAAATTGGTAGCATTACATGTAGCAACAAATCCATGAACATCCAACATAAGTGCTTCATCTGCTCCAGCTTCCAGTGCCTGTATAAGTGCTTGAACTTCATGTAATTTACTATGGCAATTAAGCCGTGGGTCTAAATAGTCAGGAGAGCCTCTTCTAATGGTAGAGGTAAAAAGGCTTATTCCTTTATTTTTGGTTTCTTCTGAAGCTATTTTATGTTCTGCAATAATCACTACATTAGGACCTGAAATAGTGAGTCTTGGATCTTGCGAGGGTGTTTTTTTGAAACCTCTTGTAACCATTACCCTCGCATGAATATGATCACTCATATTGTTTGCATCTAAGGTCTTTTGTACCATTTGTAATAAATCCTCTTTACTAAAAGGTAATTGTAATCCTATTACTTTGGCTGATTGCCACATTCGATCAAGGTGCTGGTCAACAAATAGCATTTTGCCCTTATGAACTCGGAAAGCTTCCCAAATTCCATCGCCTACAAGATAGCCACTATCAAAAACTGATATTTTAGCCTCTGCTCGAGGAAATAATTCACCATTAATAAAAATTTTAATATCCTTATTGCGTGGGTCTTCAACGGCATTGTGTGTTCCTGAAACCATATTGCTCTTTTTATGGCAATTTAGGAGATTAAAGGAGGAAATAAAATGTCAGCTTAAGTATAGTTTTTAAGTCTAAAGGAATTATGAAATGAATGTTTGATCAAAACGTTCAATGCTATATAGGGATGGACAAACATCTAACTTCTAACTTCCAGCTTCTTGCTATTATCGGTCTGACCTTCGGTACTGACCTAAGAACGCAAATCATCCAGCAACTTCCCAAATCAAGCTTCCTACTTCTAGCTTCTGACTCCCACCTTCTAACTTAATAAACCCTTCCAGACCTAAAAGCACCTGAAAGTGCCACAGGAATCTCTGCTTCAGCTTGAATAACAGTAGCTTTTGCTTTTTGCACACGTGCGGACATTTCCTGCTCCAATGCAACGGCCATAGCTCTGCGTTTTTCTGCTTTGGCTTTGGCGATATTTAAATCTGCAGAAGCCTGATCAATTTGAAGGAATGCCCCAATATTTTTTCCGATATCAATATCTGCTATGTCTATAGATAAGATTTCAAAAGCGGTTCCAGCATCTAAACCATCGGCCAATACTTTTTTCGAAATACTTTCAGGATTCTCCAAAACCTCATAATATGTTTTGGCTGTTCCTATACAAGAGATAACTCCTTGACCTACTCGAGCTTTTATAGTTTCTTCACCTGCTCCACCCACTAATCTGCCCAAATTGGTTCTAACGGTTACTCTTGCCTCAGCTATTAATTGAATGCCATCTAAGGAAACACCAGTGATGGCTGGCACTACAATCATATAAGGTGTAACGGATACTTGAACAGCTTGTAATACGTCTCTTCCTGCCAAATCAATAGCAGTAGCTTGTTTGAATGATAATTGTAAATTCGCTTTATCTGCTACAATCAATGCTTTTATAACATTGGGTAAATTTCCATTAGCTAAATAATGCGTTTCCATTTCTTCTGTAGTAACATCTAAAATACCTGCTTTTGTGGCGTTAATCATTGCGTTTGCGATTAATACAGGTGGCACTTTCCGAAATCGCATAAATACCAATTCCAATAAATTGATTCTAACTCCAGAAAAAATGGCGGTTATCCAAATATTGATGGGGAATATAAATAAGAAGAGCCATATTCCGACCAGAATGGCAACTAAGAGGATAATAGAATTTAATGCCATTGGATATCAACGTTGTTTAGTGTGCAGAAAGGTAGTGAATTGGTTGCATATATTTTCTTGGATGGATTTATTTTATTTTGGTTATTGACCCATAGGATAAATATGCATTTCTTTTAACTTATTTAGTATTATCGACTGGCCTAATATTTACTAATTACGCAACTATACTTCTAAACTTCAACACCTCATCACCTATTTATTCATTCATCAAACAAAACTGTGTATGACAATAAAATTATATTAATTTCGTGTTTTATTGAATATAAACCATAAATGAAATATATGAGAGTATTAAAACTATCGGTTTTGATGTTTTTAGGCGTTATGAGCAGCCTATTTGCACAGGAACCTCAAGAAAACAACCAGGATTTATTTAAATTTTTTGGCGACAGAAGTGGAAATGAATTTAGATCTGCCTCTGGAAAACCAGGACACAATTATTGGCAGAACAGTGCTGATTATAAAATTGACGTTACCTTGGATGAAGAAAATGAGATGTTAAGAGGTAGCATTACTATTAATTATACCAACAACAGTCCAGAGAAATTAGAATTTGTATGGTTGCACCTTGAGCAAAATCGCTTCACAGAAACTTCAAGAGGTACTTTGACCACGCCAATCCAAGGAAACCGATATGTTGGTGATATGGATGGTGGTTATAATATCACGAATTTAAAGGCAGTAAGCGGAAGAAGAGGTAATCCTTCAAGCGAGCATATTATTACTGATACAAGAATGCAGGTTTTCTTTGATGAACCAATTGAAGCAAAAGGTGGAACGGCTACTATTAGCATGAATTTCGAATACAAAATTCCTGTAAAAGGAATGGATAGAATGGGGCAGTTGAAAGTAGATGACGGGACAATTTTCGCTATGGCACAATGGTATCCTAAAATGGTGGTTTTTGATGATGTAAGAGGCTGGAATACGGAGCCATACTTAGGCGCAGGTGAGTTTTATTTAGATTATGGAGATTTTGAATATAATGTGACAGTTCCTTATGATCATATTGTAGTAGGTTCAGGAGAGTTATTAAATCCAAAAGATGTATTGACAGCTGAGCAACAAAACAGAATGGCTAAAGCTGCGAATAGCGATGAAACTGTTCATATTATTACGGCTGATGAAGTAGGAGATCCTTCTAAAACAAGACCAAAGCAATCAGGAAATTTAACTTGGAAATTCAAGATAGAAAATGCTAGAGATGTAGCTTGGGGTTCATCACCAGCATTTATCTGGGATGCAGCTAAAATAGATTTACCGAGCGGTAAAAAGGCTATGGCTCAATCTGCTTATCCAAAAGAAAGTGATGGAGAAGATGGTTATGGACGATCAACTGAATATTCTAAGGCATCAGTTGAGCATTATTCCAACAAATGGTTCGAATATCCTTATCCTAATGCGGTGAATGTGGCAGCTGATATTGGAGGAATGGAATATCCAGGATTGAACTTCTGTGGATACCAATCAAAGAACAAATCATTATGGGGAGTAACGGATCATGAATTTGGTCATAACTGGTTTCCTATGATTGTAGGTAGTAATGAAAGATTATATGCTTGGATGGATGAAGGTTTCAATACTTTTATCAATTTCTATTCTTCAGAGGAATTTAATGATGGAGAATTTGCAGATGATTTGGATGAAACCAGAAGCTATGTAGGTTGGTTGACAAGCGATAGTAGAGAAAAAATAGCAACCTATCCAGATGTTGCTGATACTAGAAATTTAGGAATGATTGCCTATATGAAGCCAGCAATGGGGCTTTTGATGCTAAGAGAATATATCTTAGGTCATGAAAGATTTGATAATGCTTTTACAGCTTATATTGAAAGATGGGCTTACAAGCACCCAACTCCTGGAGACTTCTTTAATACGATGGAAAATGTTTCTGGTGAGAGCTTATCATGGTTCTGGAAAACTTGGTTTTATGGAAATGGAAATATTGATATTGCGTTAGATGGAGTTTATCCTTACCAAGGAAGTTATTTATTGGTTTTAGCTAATAAAGGTGAAGTTCCAATGCCTGTTAAAATGAAAGTTACCTATACAGATGGAACAGATGAGATGGTAGAATTGCCTGTAGAAATATGGCAAAGAGGAAATTCATGGAATCATTTGTTGACTTCTGGAAGTAAGGAAGTTGAAAAAATAGAAATTGATCCTGATAAAATTCTCCCAGATGTAAATGGAAGTAATGATGTTTGGCCAAGCCAATATTATGAAGATAAATAATCTCTATTTTTAAGATACAGTATAGTTGAAAAGCTCTCCTTTTGGAGGGCTTTTTTTACTTCTCAATAATTGGCACAAAAGGTGGCTCATTTAAATTACAAAGTACAACTTGCTCAATAGATAAATAGTATTTATTAAGTTTATCCTTATAAGCTTGGCTTACGAGTTCATGATTTAAAACCCATTCCTTAGTCGCAATAATCTCTTCTCTAAAACCTCTTTTAATGGCTATATAATCAGCTTCATGTTCTGTTTTTATTTTAAATGAATTGGAGAAGATATATTTCAAGCCATATTTTATCATACCTAAATTGGAGTAGGAGAGATAATCCACCAAATGACCTAATTCATGAGCGAACCAACCGGTCATCACTTCTTCTGGAACATCTTCCATTTTTAAATTTTCACTGCTGCTTACAAAAACACCTAATTTTATTCTATATCGCTTCACCCCACTAAAAATATTTTTCAAAGATATAATAGGCTGAGCCTGCATGGTAGATGATTTTACTCTTTTTTGATATAGCGTAATAGAATAATCATGCAAGTCCTCATACTCTTTTAAAGCAGTGAGAAAACTATCTTTTATTTTGTCACTTTTAATCTTCTTGAATTTTACTTTCATACAAAATTAGTAACGATGCAAATTTCTCATTGTTTAAATGCGAATACTGAATTTAACAAATAGAATAGAGCTTTTACCTCTTACCAAGACTTTTACTGACTATATTCTAATGATAGAATAGGAGTAATCTTTCAAATAGCTTTGGTTATTGGAACAAAATTTTGCTTTATGCGGATTTTAATTGAAAAGCTACCTCAGTGTTTTAAATACACATATGAAACCTAAAAGAATTAAACTATGCAGTTAGCTGGTTTAATCATTAAACTCACTCATTGTTCTATTGACACCAATAGTGGTAAATCCAAGAACCATATCACAGGCTTTATCCATTATAAACGGCAACTCATCAAATTCCTGCTGAGTAAAGGGACTTAATACATAATCTACTTGCTGACCTTTATGAAAATCATCACCTATACCGAATTTTAAGCGAGCGTAATTTTGTCCGCCAGTCATATCTTCAATATTTTTCAACCCATTATGGCCTGCAGCGGAACCCTTTGCACGCAATCTTAATTTTCCGAAAGGCAAGGCAATGTCATCAGTAATCACCAAGATATTTTCTTTAGGAATTTTAAGCTCTTGCATCCAATAGTTTACTGCCTTGCCCGAAAGATTCATGTAGGTAGTAGGCTTTATTAAATGGATTTGTCTGCCTTTATATTTGAACTCTGATTTCATTGCTAATTTCAAAGTTTCAAACTCCACTTTCTGTTGGTCAGCTAATCTGTCCAAAGTTAAAAAACCGATATTATGGCGGGTGATTTCGTATTCTGCTCCAATATTTCCTAAACCTACAATCAGGTATTTCATGTGTATAGTGTTTAATTTAAATGGTCACAACTTGTCCCGTATTTATAGGGATGGAATTCGCAAGAAACATTCATCAGGCGGTTGGTATAAATTTGCCCTCAAATATTTTTGCTCATTTCATAATGCTATTACTTTTTTCAAAGCGCAAAAATAAATGATTTTTGTGGGAGTGCCGAGTATTTTACTCATTCAAATATTCAGATAAGATTTTATTAATAGGAGAGGATTGAGTTAAAGTCATCATATGAGAACCATCTTCAATTATATGAGTTGGCTCAACATTTCTTATGGGGATTGTATGATCTTTTGTCCCATGGATATGTATAATGTTCTCCTGAGGGTTTTCCCTTTCCCATTTAATGATCATTTCTACAGTTCGTTTCATGTATATAGGATCTTTACTTGCAAGCATGCGTTTAAAAGTAGCTTTATTGGTATTTCTGTCTGGCTCAACTATCGGCTGTAGAAACTTGGCTCCAGCTAACATTAATTTTGGAGGTACTATTTTATAAAGTGGAATTGCTTTTTGAAATCTATATCTAGATGGAAGTTCTGATCGGGATTTTGCACTGGAAATGATAATAGATTTCTCTGGATTTAAATATTCTTTAAGCTCAGTAATAATCATACCACCTAATGAAACACCAATTAGAATGAAATGTTGAGTTGTGTCGATTTGCTCAGAAATTCCTTTTGCATATTCAGGCAATGAACTGCCTTTTTTAGGGATTGGATATTTTATATGGACTATTTTCTGATGGTTTTCGAATTTTAAGCTGTCAAATAAGCGCTCATCCGAACCTTGGCCGGGGAATAAATAGATAGTGGGTTGTTCTTGCGAGAATGAAATGCTAAAACTGCAAAGGCATAATAGTATTGTTAATATGAAGCCCCTAATTGTCATGGGTTTTATCGGATTCGCTTACCAGTTTTTGGATTTCGCTTAGTTCATTTGGAGTTAGATTCCTCCATTTTCCTTTATCTAAGTCTAGTTTAACATTCATAATCCTAATGCGCTTTAAACCTGCAACTTTATAATCAAAAAATTCACACATTCTTCTGATTTGGCGGTTTAAGCCTTGTGTAAGAATAATTCTAAAAGAGCTTTTGCCTATTTGTTCTACCAAACATTTTTTAGTAACCGTATCCAAAATAGGAACTCCATCACCCATTTTTTGAATAAAATCGCCTTTAATGGGTTTATTTAAATGAACGATATATTCTTTTTCGTGATTGTTTCTGGCTCTTAATATTTTGTTGACAATGTCACCATCGTTAGTTAAGAGAATAAGTCCTTCACTGTATTTGTCCAATCTTCCAATAGGAAAAATTCTTTCAGGATAATTGATGTAATCTATGATGTTGTCTTTTTCTCTGCGCGTATCTGTTGTGCAAACAATACCTCGTGGTTTATTAAAAGCTAAATAAACGAAATCAGATTTTGGTTCGGTAATCAATTTTCCCTTAACTCTTACTTCATCATCGGGTCCCACCTTAGTACCCATTTCAGGAACTTTTCCGTTGATAGTAACAGCACCTTCTTCTATCAATTTGTCTGCATTTCTACGGGAACAGTAGCCCGCTTCACTTAGAAATTTATTGATTCTCTTTAATTGTGTCTCCAAAATTCTGATAATTAGTTGCTTGGAAAAAGTATTATTTTGATGATGCTAAGATATTAAAACTAGGACTAAAAATTGTAGTTATTATATAAACAAAAAATCCTGTCCATAAAGTATGAACAGGATTTGAATGATTTTTTAGAGTTTTGAGAATTAACTTTCTGCTCCTTCTGCTGGTGCTTCAGCTCCTTCGCCTTCAGCTCCTTCTTCTCCTTCTTCTCCTTCAATATCTTCACCTTCAGCATCAGTTGCTTTTCCTCTAAGTGCTCTTGGAATTTCAACAACAGCAATAGATGCTTGTGGAGTATCTAAAATCTCACAATCTTCTACTGATACTGATTCAACTTTGATTGATTTACCAAAATCTAATGCTCTAATATCTAAAGTAATATGCTCAGGCATATTTTTAGGTAAAGCTTTCACTAAAAGACTTCTTCTTTTGTGAATTAAAGTACCCCCTTTGGTAACACCAGGTGCAGTACCTTCCAAATGAACAGGAATATTCATTTTGATATTCTTTCCTTTGTGTAATTGTAAGAAATCAGCATGTAAAATGATTTCACTTACTGGGTGGAAAGCTACATCTTGTAGTATTGCTTGGTACTCATCGCCTTCAATATTGATGTTAACGAAATGTGCTTCAGCTGTAAATACTAACGGGCGAAAAAGAATCATTGGCGCATAAAAGTGGATTTGCTCGTCACCACCGTATAATACGGCAGGAACCATAGCTTCCGCTCTTAATCTTTTCGCCTCTTTTTTGCCAAGATTTGCTCTTTTATACCCTATAATCTCAACAGTTTTCATAATATATATTTGTTAAAAGTGAATAATTACTATTTTTTTGTACTCTATTTTTTAATTTACTTATAATCAGTCTTTTGATATAGAATATCAGGTAATTACTAAAGATTTTCAAGTAATTGCCCAATAGGGTCTATTTAAATGAATAATGAACTGATAGATTCATTATCGTGAATTTTTCTAATGGCTTTGGCAAACATATCAGCTACCGAAAGTACTTTAATTTTATCTGTTTTTTGCTTTAAAGGCAAAGTATCAGTAGTGATCAACTCATCTAATGTTGAGTTGGCAATATTTTCATAAGCATTTCCTGATAATACAGGATGAGTAATAATTGCGCGTACTGACTTAGCACCTTTTTCTTTCAGCATGTCAGCTGCTTTACATAAAGTTCCTGCAGTATCAACTAAGTCATCAAAAATAATAACATCTCTACCATCAACATCACCAATCACTTGCATTGCGTCAACCTCGTTTGCTTTTTTTCTTTGTTTATCACAAACCACCATATCCACTTTAAAATGCTTAGCATATTTTCTTGCTCTTGCTGAACCTCCTATATCTGGTGAGGCAAAAATGGTGTCTTCAGTAATACTTTCCTGTAAATAAGGAACAAAAATAGCTGATGCATCCATATGATCAACTGGGATGTTGAAAAAACCTTGAATTTGCCCAGCATGTAAATCACAAGTTACAATTCTGTCAGCACCGGCTGCTTCAAATATATTAGCTAACATTTTAGCTCCTATGGCAACTCTAGGTTTGTCTTTTCTATCTTGGCGAGCATATCCGAAATATGGCACTACTAGAGTGACCTTATAGGCACTTGCTCTTCTTGCTGCGTCTATCATTAGAAGTAATTCCATGATATTGTCAGCAGGAGGGAAGGTTGATTGAATTAAGAATACATGATGTCCTCTAATCGACTCAGTAAAATAAGGTGAAAGCTCACCGTCACTAAATTTTTGTAATTCTACATCTCCTAATGGTTTGCCATAACTTGCAGCTATTCTTTCGGATAAGTATTTGGAGGCTGAACCAGAGAAGATTTTAACGGAGGACATGTTTTTATTTTTTGCGCGTAAAATAAAATATCCCGTCCTAACTAATTATGGACGGGATTTTGTTGCCCGACTAGGGCTCGAACCTAGACTCTTCTGTACCAAAAACAGACGTGTTGCCAGTTACACCATCGGGCATTTTTGTTTGCCTTATCGCTAAGGGAATACAAAGGTAAAAACGGATTTATTATTTGCAAATAAAGAGCTGAAAAAAAATCATTTATTTTTCATTTATTTATTCTGCTATTTACGTTTATTTCAACATTTGATTATTAAAGTGTTCAATTTCAAATTATTATAGTTTGTTAATGATTTTTCAAATTTTCACACTTTACTTGGTGAATTAATACAATTCAATAAAACTGAATTTATTTTACTTTTTCAACCCACTTTCTAGCATTTACTAAAGCTTCTACCCAAGGAGAAATTTCATCTTCTTTTCTTTCAGTAGGGTAATTTGCCCAATTCCAAGGGAAAATGCTTCTTTCTAAGTGTGGCATAATGGCTAAATGCCTTCCATCTTCGGAAGAAAGCGCAGCAGTATTGTAGTCAGAACCATTCGGATTAGCAGGATATTGGCCATAACTATATTTTGCTGCAATGTTATACTCTCTTTCTGCTAAAGGCATTTCAAATTTCCCTTCACCGTGCGCTACCCAAATACCTAGTTTGCTATTTTTAAGACTGCTTAGCATGATAGAATTGTTTTCTGGAACATCAACATTCACAAAGCCACATTCAAATTTATGAGAGTTATTATGTGCCATTTTGATTTTTTCCTTATGATGTGGGTAAATCAAATCTAATGCGATCATTAATTGACATCCATTGCAAACGCCCATGCTAAGAGTGTCTTTTCTGTTATAGAAGTTTTTTAGCGCCTTCTGTGCATTTTCATTATATTTAAATGCACCAGCCCAACCTTTTGCAGAACCTAACACATCTGAATTAGAAAACCCACCCGTGAATACTATGAAATTCACATCTGATAGATCTTCTTCTCCACTCATTAAATCGGTCATATGGATGTCTTTCACATCAAAACCAGCCATATACATCATATAAGCCATTTCACGCTCACTGTTCACACCTTTTTCACGAATAATAGCAGCCTTTATACCGCTTTCTGAATTTCTATTTGGATCTAAACCTAATGATTCAAAAGTTCCTTTGAAATGTTCTGGGAAATCAAATGATAAGCCTTGATTTTTAAAATTGTCAAATCGAGATTTTGCTAAATCTTTTCCACTTTGTTTTTCATCTAGTAAATAAGAAGTTTCATACCACTCATCTCTTAAGCTTGCAACATCTAAATCAATGGTTTGATTGTCCTTCCTGATCTTGATTTTACCTGATTTATTGACTGTTCCTAAAGCAATAACTTCAATTTCTGCAGTCTTCAATTCTTTGATTATTGAATCATCTTCGATTTGAAGTAATAGGCCTGGCTGTTCACTGAATAATAATTTCACTATATCTTTTTCCTCAAAAGCATCAAAATTTAAATCTAATCCTAAGTTTTGATGAGGGAAAGTAGTTTCTAATAGTGAAGTAATTAATCCTCCTGAACCAACATCATGACCGGATAAGATTTTATCTTCATTTATTAATTTCTGAGTGATCTCAAATGCTTTTTTGAAATGCTTAGCTGAATTAATTTTAACAGTTTCTTGTCCTAAAGAAGCACGAGTTTGAGAAAATGCTGAACCGCCTAATTCAAAGCTTCCTTTTCCCATATTGATATAAATCAATTGACTATTTTCTTTTGGGATTAAAGCAGTTTCCAATGTTTTTCTAATATCAGAAACTTCCCCAGCTGCAGAAATAATTACAGTTCCAGGCGCGTAAACCTTTTCTCCTGAAGGATATTTCTGAACCATGGAAAGTGAATCTTTCCCTGTAGGAATATTGATTCCTAATTCAACCGCAAAATCACTGATAGCTTCCACAGCTTCATATAATCGAGCATTTTCACCTTCGTTTTTAGCAGGCCACATCCAGTTTGCACTCAATGAGATTCCTTTTAGGCTATCTTGAATAGGAGCGAAGATGATATTGGTTAATGCTTCTGCTATGGATAATTCTGAACCTGCTTTTGGATCAATTAATGCGCTCACTGGTGCATGACCAATCGAAGTAGCAATCCCTTTTTCTCCTTTAAAATCTAGCGCCATTACGGCAACATTATTTAACGGTAATTGAATTGGTCCAGTAGTTTGTTGTTTAGCTACTTTTCCAGTTACGCATCTGTCGACTTTGTTAGTCAACCAGTCTTTACAAGCAACTGATTCTAATTTTAGAACATCTTTTATATAACCTTCAATTTCTGTTGCCTCATATTGCAATGTAGTGAAAGTAGTGTTGTGTTTTTGGTCAGCCAATATAGTTTTTGGGGCACTTCCAAACATGGAAGCTAATGGCCAGTCTACCGGGTTCTTATCGCTCTCTTTATCTTTAAAGCTGAAATGATGATCGCCAGTAATTTCACCTACCACATAAAATGGGGCTCTTTCACGTTGTGAGACTTTTTCTAACTTAGCAATTTCTTTTGCTTTAATTACTAATCCCATTCTTTCCTGAGATTCATTTCCCACAATCTCTTTGGCAGATAGGGTAGTATCTCCAATTGGGAGCTTCCTTAAGTCAATTTTACCACCTGTGTCTTCCACTAATTCAGAAAGACAATTTAAATGTCCACCAGCACCATGATCATGAATAGAAACAATAGGGTTTTCTGATGATTCAGCCATTGCACGTATAGCGTTGGCTACTCTTTTTTGCATTTCAGGATTGGCACGTTGAACTGCATTCAATTCAATTTGATTGGCAAAAGAACCAGTATCAACTGAAGAAACTGCACTACCGCCCATGCCGATTCGGTAGTTGTCACCGCCCATTACTACAATTTTATCGCCTTTTTGCGGAACGTCTTTTTTGCTTTGCTCTGCTACTCCATATCCAATTCCACCAGCTTGCATGATCACTTTATCATATCCATATTTTTTACCAGCATGTTCATGCTCAAAAGTCAATACAGAACCAGAAATTAACGGCTGTCCGAATTTATTCCCAAAATCTGATGCTCCATTGGATGCTTTTATCAAAATATCAACAGGACTTTGATAAAGCCATGGTCTTTCTTCCATGTGGTTTTCCCAAGGTCGATTACCTTTTAATCTTGAATAAGAAGTCATATAAACAGCAGTTCCTGCTAAAGGAATTCCAGCTTTTCCACCAGCCATTCTATCTCTTATTTCACCACCTGAACCCGTTGCAGCACCATAAAAAGGCTCTACTGTAGTTGGGAAGTTGTGTGTTTCAGCTTTTAATGAAATAACGGATTTGAATTTCTTTTTTTGAAAATAATCTGCCTTTTCAGGGTTCGGAGAAGCAAATTGCTCCACTTCAGGACCTTCTACATAAGCCACATTATCTTTATAAGCGGATACAATTCTATTAGGATTCTCTTTGGAAGTCCTTTTAATCATCTGGAAAAGCGTATTGGGCATTTCCTTTCCATCGATTACAAAAGTTCCATTAAATATTTTGTGTCTACAGTGTTCTGAATTTACTTGTGAGAATCCGAAAACCTCACTGTCAGTTAATGGGCGATCTAAATCTTTGCTTACTTGCTCAAGGTATTCTATTTCTTCTTTGCTTAGCGCTAAACCTTCCTTTTCGTTATAAGCAGTAATGTCGTCTATTAATTCTACAGGGTCTGGTTGTTTTTCAATGGTAAAGATATCTTCATTTAAGCCTTGATATTTAGCTTGAAGCATAGGGTCGATTATATCCGTTAGCTTTTCAATCGCTTCAAACATCTCAATTCTGAAGATGCCATTTAAGCCCATGGTTTGCGTTATTTCCACCGCATTAGTACTCCATGGACTCACCATTTCTTTACGAGGGCCAACATAAATACCTGCTAGTTCAGACGAAGGGATTGTTTTTTCAGCATCCAGTAGCCATAAAAGTTTTTCTAAGTCTGTATCTGAAAATGGATTTTGATGTCCTAAAGCGTAAATTTGATGATTTTTACCCTGAAAAAAGCTAAGCATAATGTGTTTTATGTAGGTGGAAGAAATAAAGCTGCAAAGTTAGAAATTATCCATTATTTAGAATAGAGAATGCTCAAATAAGTTGTCAGGTTTTCAAGTTATCAGGTTAGCAAGTTTGTTAGAGCCATGTGAAAAATTAACAATAAGAATTAGAGGTTAACAAAACTTGTAAAAAGTGGGTGTATTAAAAACGCTAACGTAATAGCATATTAACTTGTCAACCTGCTAACTCGCCAACCTGTCAACTTTAGCGCTTTGCGCTTAAATGCTTTGCAGTATCCGCTATCAATGTATTGTGACCGGCTTCCAAAATCACATGCTCATATTCTTTTACATGCTTTAATAAATCCATCATGTTCTCGGCTGTGATAATTTTATCATATTTACCTGTGAACATCATGGTGGGGATTTTATTTTGGTTAATAAGAAAGGCGATTAGTTTTAAATCAAATTTAAGATGACGAAACACTACCCAAGTCAAATAAACTCTTCGTCTTTTTTTACGAGTGTTCATTTGCGTATTGGCAAACTTCAACAAGCTTTTGTCAACCAAACCTAATTTTTTTGTGAATTTTAATATTTGATAAAAATACTTTGGCTGCACAATCATAGCTCTAAAAAATCTTCTGAAAGAATTGGGATAAGTAGCTAAACTATACCAAAAGGAAGTTTTAATTCCATCAGGAGCTATTAAAAGAAACTCTTTAATCTTTCTAGGGAATAATTCCAGACTTGCCAATGCAAATTTTCCACCCATACTATACCCAACAACAGCAAATTCATTGATTTCATGTTTTTGAAGAAACATTTTTAAAATTTCTTCCCAATCTTGTTTTTCTAAAGCTTGATTTCTGTCTTTCCATTCGCTTTTGCCATGATAATAGATGTCAAAAGCATAAACTGTATATTTTTCTCCTAATAATTCAGAAAATGAATTGTAAACTTCTTTTGACTGACCGAAGCCATGAAAGGCTAAAAGTGGTGTTTTACCATTTCCTGCAATAGAATAGTGTAAAATATTTTCTCCAAATTTTATATGGCCAAATCTCATTTACGAAAAAGTATTGTCTGTTTTAATATTATCAACGGAATTTAAAATTATTATTACGGAAAAATCAAAATATGTTCAACTATCTGTATATCAACAGATTGAAAATTTATTTTGATATGTATAAAAATTTGTAAACAAAAGCTACCTTTGTCCGTTGGAAACCGAGGAAACTTTTAATCTAATTCAAGTTTCCTTAGTACAAAACGCAATATAGTAATTTGAGTACAGAGAAAAATATATTAGAGGGAGCAAAAAGTTTATTTATGCAATTTGGCTTGAAGTCCATCACCATGGACGACATAGCTAGAAAAGTAGGCGTAAGTAAAAAAACGATCTATCAGTTCTTTAGTGATAAAAATAGCATTGTTTTTAAATCAGTTCATGAACATTTTTCTGATCATAGAAATGAGATTGAGAAAGTATTGGATAATAGTAAAAACTCAATTGAAGCTATGTACAAAATATCCAAGTGCATGAAATTGCAAGTAGAGGCAGTAAATCCCACTGTTTTATATGATTTACAACGCTATTTCCCAAAAGCACATAAAAGGTTTTTAGAATTTAAAAACACTTTTATAAAGGACAGGATGACAAAAATCATTGAGGATGGAATAGCTTCAGGTTTTTTTAGAAAAGAAATCAATACTGAAATACTCGTAATACAAAGAATTGAGCAAGCTCAATTAGCTTTTAACAATGAAATATTTCCCAGAGATAAATTTGACTTTAAGGAGATTCACGAACAATTGTTTGATCATTTTTTACATGGGATTTTAACTGAAAAAGGAAAAGAAAAATATAACCAATATTTAAATGAAGAGCATGATGCTTAACAAAATCAGAATTTTATGTGCTGCGATTTTTTTAATGCCAATAGGCATAATGGCACAAGAGGAGATTATCAAACCAATGAGTTTGGAAGAATGCGTGAATTATGCATTGGAAAACAATCGTAATTTGAAAACCACCAGATTGGAAGAAGCAATAGCTGAAACACAAGTGGGTGAAACTCGCTCACAGGGCTTACCACAAGTGAAATTTCAATCAGGAGTGAATTATAATTACCAAATTCAAAGAGCCTTTTTACCTAACTCCATCATTACCGGAGATCCTAATGCAGAAGGATTTACACCAGTGCAATTTAGCCCTGAATATGATGGGAATGCAGTTGCTTCTGTTTCACAACTTTTATTTGATGGATCTTACTTTGTAGGACTACAAGCTGCCAAAACTCTTAGAGAATTGAGGCAAAAAGAATCTAATCAGTCAGAAATTGAGACAGTTGAAGCCATTACTAAAGCATATTATTTGGTTCTGATAACCGAAGAGCGTTTGAAACTACTCGATGCCAATCAAAATCAATTAGATAGAGTTTTGAAAGAAACCAAGGCTTTATATGAAAATGGCTTTGCTGAGAAAATTGATGTTGATAGAATTACAGTTAATTACAATAACATTCAAACAGAAAATAATAAAGCCAAAAGAAGTTATGACATGACCATGGATATGCTAAAATTTCAAATGGGAATGCCTTTGAATTCTCCTTTAGCTTTATCGGGGGATATTTCTAATTTAACTTTGGAAGCAGAAGAATATTTAGGCAAATCTGAAAATTTTGACTTCAGAGAGCGAACTGAATATTCGATTTTACAAACTAATCAAGATTTAGCTAATCTGGATTTGAGAAATAATAAAGCCACTCATTTACCTAAACTATACGCTAATTTCAATTATGGATATAATACCGGGGTGAACTCTACTGGGGATCTATTTAATTTTAGTGATAATTGGTTAGAATTCGGAGCAGTGGGAGTTTCATTAACATGGGATATATTCACAGGTTTGAACCGCTCTAGCAAAATGGAAAAAAACCGAATTCAAATTGAACAAATTGAAATTCAAAAAGAGCAACTAAAAAGCTCCATAAATATGGAAATTAAACAAGCTAAGGATGATTTAAAATCTGCAAAGGAAAGCTTGGATGTACAAGAACAAAATATGGAATTGGCAAATTCGGTATATGAACAAGTAGAAACAAAATATAAAAATGGAATGGCCAGCAGTCGAGAATTATTGGATGCTGAGACTTCAAAAAAGGAAGCAGAAACCAATTATTACAGTTCACTTTATGATGCTGTAATAGCCAAAATAGAATTAGAAAAAGCTTTAGGAATATTGTATTGATTTGATAAAAATGAGAAGAACTATAAAAATGAAAAATTCAATTTTAATAATTGCCCTTGCAGTTTTAATGGGAGCTTGCGGAGGAAATTCGGATGTGGAAAAACTGAAATCAAAACTTGAGAGAATAGAAAAAGATATTCAGTCAAAAACAATTGAAGCTGCTGAGCTTCAAGATGAAATTGCAGAATTGGATCCTGAATTTTCTAAAAAATCTGATCAGTCTGTTTTAATTAAATCAGAAAAGGTAAAACCACAGGATTTTCAACATAAAATTCAGGTTCAAGGTGAAGTAGCCTCTCGCAGGAATATTACGATGGGTGCTGAAACTATGGGCAGAGTTACCCAAATAAATGTTTCGCCTGGAGATATGGTGAAGCGTAATCAATTATTAGTGAAATTGGATGCTGCTACAACAGAAAATAGCATTAAGGAATTGAAAACTGCTTTAGATTTAGCCACCACCATATTTAAAAAGCAGAAAAATCTTTGGGAACAAAAAATTGGTACTGAAGTACAATATTTGGAAGCTAAAAATAGAAAAGAGTCTCTTGAGAGACAACTGGCAACAGCACAATCTCAGTTGGATATGGCTTATCTTAAAGCTCCTTTTAACGGAAGGATTAATGATGTAAATGTGAATACTGGCGAATTAGTACAGCCAGGCATGCCTATTTTAAATATGGTGAGTCAGGAAGAAATGTATCTTAAATCTGATGTTTCAGAAGAATATATCAATGATTTTGATATGGGAGATTCAGTAGAAGTCTATTTGCCATCTATTAAAAAATCTTTCACAACGGTAGTAAGCTCAGTGAGTTATGTGATTAATCCTGCAAATAGAACTTTTCAACTAGAGGTGAAGGTAAATGAGTTTGTTGATAAATTGAAGCCCAATCAATTTGCTAAATTAACATTAGTAGATTATGAAAATGAGAATGCTATTGTTGTTCCTTCTTATGTAGTTCAGCAAGATAATATTGGTGACTTTGTATACATAGTGAAATCTGAAAATAACCAGAAGAAAGCTGAAAAAGTAAGAGTTGAAAGAGGTAAATCTTACGATGGCAAAACTGAGATATTAAAGGGAATCAAATCTGGAGATACCATCATTTCAGAAGGATATAGAGAAGCAGTAAATGGTATTGCAGTCCGTTTAGCACAATAATTTCGAAAAAAGATATTTATGAGCGATCAAAATAAAAAGAAAGTAGAAAAGGAGTTTGGGCTTACCACCTTATCGGTAAATAACCGAACTACTGTTTACGTATTGGCTTTCCTTATTGTGGTTTTAGGTGTAATTTCTTATATCAATTTACCTAAAGAAAACTTCCCTGAGATAGCACAACCTACCATTTATGTAGGAACACTTCATCCTGGTAACTCACCAGCCGATATGGAGAAATTGATTACCCGTCCGTTGGAAAAGGAAATCAACACTATTTCATCTGTGGACAATATTAAATCCACTTCAGTGCAGGATTTCTCCACCATTATTATTGAATTTACCACTGATACGGATGTTGATGAAGCTTTGCAAGAAGTAAAAGATGCTGTAGATCAGGCAAATTCTGAGTTACCTTCTGACTTACAGGATGACCCAAATGTGTTTGAGTTGAATGTGGCTGAATTCCCGATTATGAATATTAACCTTTCGGGAAATTATAGTGTGGAGACCTTGAATTCCTATGCAGAATATTTGGAAGAGGAAATGGAGAAATTCCCTGAAATGTCCAAAGCTGAAATTCGTGGGGTTGATGAGAAGGAAGTTCGTATTATGGTGGACCCACTAGAAATGGAAGCGCGTAAAATCAGCTTTAATGATATTGAAACTGCTGTTCAACAAGAGAACATGACGATGTCAGGCGGAAATATTAAAATGGGTGATATCAGAAGAACTGTATCTATTTCAGGTGAATATGAAAACCCTGAGGCTTTAGAAAACCTGATTATCAAAAATGAAAACGAAAATATTGTTTACCTAAAAGATATAGCTGAAATAGAATTTGATTATAAAGAAAAGCAAAGTTATGCTCGCTTAAATAATGAGGCGGTTGTGATGGTGGATGCCGTTAAAAGAAGCGGTGAAAATTTACTGATTCTTACCGATAAAATATATGAGGTAGTAGAAAAAGCGAAAAAAGAGGTTTTTCCTGAAGATTTGGTAGTGACCATTACAAATGATCAATCACAACAGACTCGTGATCAAGTAAGCAGTCTGGAGAATAATATCATTTCAGGTGTGATCTTGGTTGTTATAGTGCTTTTATTCTTTTTAGGAACTCGAAATGCACTTTTCGTTGGAATCGCTATTCCGATGTCTATGTTCATGGCTTTTATGATTTTAGGAGCATTAGGGATTACCATTAATATGATCGTGTTATTCTCTCTGATCATGGCCCTTGGTATGTTGGTGGATAATGGAATTGTGGTAGTCGAAAATGTTTATCGTTTAATGGAGGAAGGATATTCTCCAATTCAAGCTACTAAAATTGGTGTGGGAGAAGTTGCCTTACCGATTATTTCATCAACGGCAACTACTTTGGCTGCATTTTTACCATTGGCTTTTTGGCCAGGCCTAATTGGTGAGTTTATGAAATACTTGCCAATTACTTTGATTATCACCTTAGGATCATCATTATTCGTGGCCTTGGTGATCAATCCGGTATTTATCGCTTCTTTTATGAGAATAGATGAAGGTGGTAAACTCAATTATAAAAGAGTTTGGAGAATTGCTCTCATATCATTTGCTATAGGTGCAATCTTTATTCTACTGAAAGTATATGCTCTTGGTAATTTGGCTATTTTATTTGGAGCTTTAGGATTGTTAAATACATATGTTTTAACGCCACTTTCTCGTAGATTCCAAAAAGGATTTTTACCGGCACTGGAAAGCTTATATTCTAGAACACTAGGATTTGCAGTTAGGGGTTGGAATCCATATTATTTTCTTGGAGGTACAGTCTTGGCTTTGATTGGTTCCGTAATGTTATTGGGAGCTTTTACTCCAAATGTTTTATTCTTCCCAGAAAATGAACCTAAATATGTCAATGTATTTGTTGAATTTCCTGTTGGAACTGATGTAGAACATACTAATGAATTTTCTACTAAAATTGAGCAGGATGTAAAAAAGGTTATTGAACCTTATAGTGATATTGTAGAATCTGTAGTTGCGAATGTTGGTAGAGGTGCGAGTGACCCAAGTGACCCAACTGCAATGGGACAATCCGATACGCCTAATAAAGCTAGAATCACCGTTAACTTTGTGGAATTTAAATATAGAGATGGAATTTCTACCACTAAAGTAATGAATGAAATCAGGGATGTTGTAGCCGATAAATATGCAGGTGTTTCTATAACAGTAGATAAAGATCAGGCAGGTCCGCCAACGGGTAAGCCACTTAATATTGAAATTATTGGAGAGGATTATGATAAACTCATTCAAATCACAGAAGATTTAACAGTTTTCATTAATAATCAAAGTATTGGTGGAATTGAAGATTTAAAAAGTGATTTGGAGGTCGGAAAACCTGAATTAACCATCAATATTGATAGAGAAAGTTCAAGAAGATTTGGATTGAGTACCGCAACTATTGCCAATGAAATTAGGACTGGCCTTTTCGGAAAGGAAATCTCTAAATATAAAGAGGGAGAGGATGATTATGAAATTCAGCTGCGCTATAATGATGAATATCGCTATGACGTGAATGCATTGATTAATAAAAAGATTACTTATAGAGATCAGTCTTCAGGTAAAGTGAATCAAGTACCAATCAGTGCGGTGGCAGATGTAGAATATACGAGTACTTATGGTTCTATCAATAGAAAAGAAATGGATAGGGTAGTGACTGTTTATTCTAATATTTTAGATGGATATAATGCCACTAATGTTAATAATCAGTTGAAAGCGGCCATGAAAGATTTTGAGGTTCCTGCAGGATATGAAGTGAAATTCACCGGAGAACAAGAAGAACAAGCTGAGGAATTGGAATTCTTAAGTGTGGCTTTATTGCTGGCGGTATTCTTAATCTTTTTAATTATAGTGGCTCAGTTCAATAGATTAACTGCTCCATTTATTATCATGAGTTCTGTAATATTCAGTACGATTGGTGTATTCCTTGGATTGGTTGCATTCCAGATGGATTTCATTATTGTAATGACCATGATAGGAATTATTTCACTTGCAGGAATTGTTGTAAACAATGCCATTGTATTGATAGATTTCATCGAAATCAGTAAATCTAATAAAAAATTGAACTTAGAGGAAGGCGAGAGTCTAAATTATGAGATGGTAAAAGAAGCGGTGATGTTGGCAGGTAAAACTCGTCTAAGACCTGTTTTATTAACCGCGATTACAACGGTCTTAGGATTAATTCCTTTAGCTATTGGTTTCAATTTTGATTTTATTCAATTGTTTACAAGTTACGATCCTGATTTCTACCTAGGTGGAGATTCCGTAATGTTCTGGGAGCCGATTTGTTGGACGATTATATTCGGTTTAACATTCGCTACCTTCTTAACATTAGTGATCGTGCCTGTTATGTATCTTATTGCAAATCAGTTAAATGCCAAATTTGGGATAGGTAGGTAAGTTAGGAGTTGGGAGTAGGAAGCTCGAAGTTTCCCCTCCCAACTTCAAACTTCCAACTTCCAACTCCACCACATGTCAAAAATCATTCTCATACCGCTAGTTGCTGTTGTTTTCATCTTGATTGATCTATATGTCTTTCAAGCTGTGAAGATTGCAGTTCAAAACTTTGCTCCTTTAGGGAGGAATATTGCATTTGGGATATATTGGGGATTTACTGCTGTTACGCTTTTAGGTTTTTTTCTATATCATTTTGGTAATCCTGATTTCTTTTCACGAGTCGCTCGACAGTTTATGTTGGTGTTGGTTTTTATGAATTATCTTTCTAAAACAATTACCTTATTGGTATTTTTGATTGGGGATGTAATTCGCTTGGGTCAATGGAGTTTCTACAAGATTACAGATCTTTTAAATAATTCAAAAAGTGGTATAGAAGGACAAAAAATAAGCAGGTCTGAGTTTTTTGCTAAATCAGCTTTAGTGGCAGGCGGTCTGCCATTAGCAGCAATGAGTTTTGGTATTATTTCAGGAGCACACGATTACCGCATTAGAAGAAAATCCATCATAATTCCCAATCTTCCTAAAGCTTGGCATGGAGTGAAAGTTGCCCAGCTGTCGGATATCCATAGCGGTAGTTTTTGGAATAAGGTAGCAGTTGAAGGAGGAGTGGATATGCTGATGGCTGAAAAGCCTGATATGATTTTCTTTACTGGTGATTTGGTGAATAATGAAGCCGATGAGGTAGAGAAATATATCCCCATTTTTTCAAAGCTCAAGGCAGATTTAGGCGTGTATTCTACTCTAGGAAATCACGATTATGGCGACTATAAAAACTGGAGCAGTGAAAAAGCCAAAGCCCAAAATCTAGCAGATGTAAAAGAAGCCCATAAAATAATGGGCTGGGATTTGTTATTGGATGAAAATAGAGTTTTAAAAGTAGATAAAGAGCCTTTAGCTATTTTAGGTGTTGAAAACTGGGGAGCAGGCAGATTTGCCAAATATGGTAATATCAGCAAAGCCTATGCAGGTACAGAAGATTTACCAGCCAAAATATTACTTTCTCATGATCCCAGCCATTGGGATGCCCAAATCAGAAAAGACTATCCCGATATAGATTTAATGTTAGCTGGCCACACCCACGGATTTCAATTTGGAATAGAAATACCTGGCTTTAAGTGGAGTCCATCACAATATGTGTACAAACAATGGGCAGGACTTTATCAGGAAGACAATCAAAGTTTATATGTCAATAGGGGATACGGGTACCTTGGTTATCCTGGACGGATAGGCATCCCGCCTGAGATTACGATTTTGGAGTTGAGGCAAAGTTAAGTGATTCTTAGTAATATATTCATAATTGTGTGATGCATGAATAAATACATTTTAGGATAATCAAAATGAAGATACTTACTCCTAGTGTAGTTTAGATTAAACTTATTCCACTTGAATTTTTGGAAATAGCCTTATCAAGATTGTATTAATCTAATATTTTTAAAAAGGTTCCAAGATTTATTATTTCTTTTATAAATAAAAATTGGTGGTACTATTCTTTAGGTTTATCATTGAAGATAAATTTAACCAAAATGAAGAAATATTTATTCTTTCCCATTGTAGTCTTTTTTGTAATCTCTATAAATTCACAGGCTCAAATTAGTTTCCAACCAAGTGATACGATTCAATTTAATACTGAACAATCAACATTTGCTGAATTGGTAGATATTGATGAAGATGGACAAAACGAATTAGTTTATAAATTGGATAATAAGATTTATTCAAAGAAAAATTTTCAAGATAAATCAATTTCTAGTAAAAGTTTAATTATTGATTTAGACAATATTTCAATACACAGTATTACAAATTTTGTAGATTATAATGGAGACGGCCACTTAGATTTTGGTATTGTTGCATTTGATTCAGAGGAGACGTTGAAATCATACATTTATTTTATTAAAGGTTCAGAAGATGGGTTTTCAATTGATTACAGAAGAGAGATAACGTCTATTTATTTTGCAAAGTTTATAGATATTAATAACGATGATTCCTTCGAGCTCTTTTATTCAGAAGGAAGTCGATTTGGCTATGTGGAGGATTGGACTTCAGGTATTGATGGTTTTGATGTAGAAATTCAACAAGAAGCGGTAACTGGAATAGAAGCGGTTGATTATGATAAGGATGGTGATTTAGATATAGTTGCAACTGGAAATAATAGTTTTAATATTTATACTATTGGTCAAAATCAGGAATTTGAACAGGTATATTCTGTTGAAACTGAATATACATCCAATATAATTTCTTATGGTGATATCAATTTAGATGGCTTTACTGATTTTATTTTCAGAAATCAAAATAATGTTTATAGTCTCATTTATGATAATGGTGGATTTATTAAAACCAACATAACAGAATCCTTAACCCTTATCAATGTAAGATCGCCAAAACTAGTTGACATCGATCAAAATAATACTTTAGACGTAGTGTTTAGAGATCAACAAGACCGACTAGCTTACCTAAGAAATCAAAGTGGCACTATTGACCAACTACAAACAATAGGGCATACTGGAATTAGATTTGTCGATAAATTACTTTTTGATGATTTTGATCAAGATGGCTTCATCGATATTTTAACTTATAATTCTGGGGTTTATGATTTAATATATACAGATCAAAATCAGGAAATTAAAGAGATATCTTCTGGAGAATTTTATAATCAATCTAATGGTATATCATCATTTGATATGGATAATGATGGAAATAAAGATTTAGTATCTATAGCAACTTCTGGCTCTATAAACATTACTTATAATTATAAAAACAATCTTAATGGAGAGCCAATCAAACATCCCATTCAAAGGGGTAGCGAAAATTTGAATATTTTTGATGTAGATAATGATGGTTTATTGGATGTCTTTTATTATAAGGCAAATTTATCTGGTGGAAATTCTGAACTATATCTAATGAAAGGATTGGGTAATAGAGATTTTGAAGAACCAGTTCAATGGAAATATGTTCCATATGGTGATACCTTTTTCGAAACTGATTTAAATAATGATGGAGTAAAAGAATTTTTAACCTTTATGTTTTTTTATGAAGAAATAGTAATTGTTCATCCTAATTCTGGGGATACTGACGACTATTTTAATTCTGAAAATGTTATATCTATCCAAAACGGAAATGGAATAACAGCAATTGATCTGGGGGATATATCAGGTAATGGATCAGAAGATATTGTAACGGCAAATTATGAATCTCAAAATGTTTCAATATTAATAAATGATGGAACGGGCGCATTTACCGAGTCAAATATTGAAGTAGGGCAAAATGTCAATTCTGTAAGAATTTTTGATTATGATTTTGATGGTGATAAAGATTTATTATTAACTGTTGAAAATCAAACTGATTACACTGAAAAATTACAAATATATCTGAATGATGGACAGTTAGGATTTAATTTATCAGAGGAATTTGAATTAGATATTTACCAGGCTATTCATATAGATATTTTGGATTTAGATAATGATGAGGATAAGGATATTCTGGTTAGTGGATATTCCTTTTCTTCTCAAGAAGTTTTTGAAAATATAAACAGCACTTATGAAAAGATTTCAGTTGATATTGATGCTTCTGGTCAAGTTTATCGAATATTTGACGATATCAACGAGGATGGTAAAGTCGATTTTTTCTCTAAAAGACTTAATTATGGAAATACATTTATACACTACAATAATTCCGTTTCCAGTCCTTCAATTAATGATTTTAATTTAAATATTCAAGAAACTGGGTATTCCAACATAAGGGTTTCTCAATCAGATTTAACAGCTTCAGGCTATATTGTTTTATTAAAAGAAGATAGTAGCAGCACTTTAAATGATTTGCCTGTAGATAACTCTTTCTATGCTGCTAATTCTTCATTAGGAGTTGGTGGTCAAATTGATGGGGCATATGTAGTATACTCTGGTAGCGCATCATCTTTCGAAATTAATGGTTTAGCTCCATCTTCAAATTATAAATTATTCGCATTTCCATATAATAGTAACTCTCCTAATAATACTATAATAAATTACACAGATGAATTTATTTCTTTAAATATAGTAACAGACTCTTCCATATATCTACTGCAAGAATTACCAGTGGTTGAGGTAGATGAAGATAGCTCAACGGAGTTTGATTTGACAGAATATATTTTTGATGATGGGATCAATACTTATTCCGCTTCATCTGAAGTAGAAGATGTTGAATTAAGTTTTGATTCAAATATCTTGATAATTGAATCTCTAAACGATTTTAATGGAGAGGCTCAATTTGAAATTATGGTAGCAAATGAACACGAAGAAAAAGGTTATATGCTGCAATTATTGGTTAAGCCTGTAAATGACGCACCTGTTTTACAGGAGGGTAGCTCACTTCAAATAGTTGGATTGGAATCATCATCATTCAGATTATATTTTAAAGATGTAGATGATGCTGTTGAAGAATTATCTATGAATGTTACCTCATCCAATGATGCTATTATTAATCCTGAAGGTATAGATTTACAAATAACAGATGATTCAATTCAGGTAAATTTCACACCTTTGAATTTTGGAACAACAACTATTACTATGACTGTTTCTGACTCAGAATTTGAAACTTCAACTAATTATGAGATTGAAGTTACCGAACAAGTTTTGAGTAATTTATCAAAACTGGAAGGAGTTCGCATTTATCCAAACCCTGTTTCTGATTTAATCCATTTTGAAGGGATAAATGAAAATATGGCCTATAGAATTCTAACACTTAATGGCAAACTAGTAATGGAAGGCTATAAAATTCCTGAAATTTTGGATATTAGTAAATTAGAAGATGGTGTTTACATAATGGTTGCTAATAATAAGAAATTAAGATTTATAAAGAAGTAAAGCTTTTTCCTGCTGGTTCAGGCATCCCGCTCTGAACCAGCAATTTTCCCATGTTGGCGCACGCGTTTCGCGTGTGTCCCTTCTAACTTTCTTAGCAATTCATAGATAATTTACAACAATAATTATCTGCAATTTCAAACTAATTTTAAGCGTGTTTACATACACAAGTTACCTTTAATGTAAAAATTATTGGATATAATGTACAGTTTGTTTTACTTTATGTAAAGCAAAATGATTATTATGAACTTTGAACTGAAATATCCATTATTGAACAGAAAATGGAAATGGATTGCTTATGCTTTATTTCCGTTCCCAATAGTTTTCTTATTGAGTTTTATATTTATTCCATATCCATTTGAATTCCCACAGGAATCAGTAGCCGATTTTGTCTATTTATGTTGGGCTATAGGTTTTGGGTTGTTGATTTTTATTAAAGAACCAACAGAGGATGAAATGATCGAACAACTAAGGTTGAAAGCGTTTGCAATGGGAGTTTTTTATTTGTTTTGGGGGCTTGTTGCAGTTGCTATTATCCAGGTAATTACTCAAGGGACAATCTTTACTGATTTCATGAGTGCTTACTCTGCAGTTTGGTTACTTAACACTTACATATTTCTGAATTTTCAATATTTGAAATGGAAAAATCGTTAATCCCATGACCAATAACCTAAGAGTAGAAAGGGCTATTAAAAACATTACTCAAGAGGAACTTGCTAAAATAGTGGGAGTGTCCCGACAAACGATCAATTCCATTGAAAGTAATAAATACGTGCTGTCTACAATGTTAGCTTTGAGGATATCTGAATATTTTAAAAAGCCGGTTAATGAAATATTCTTTTTGACAGATGAAGATCGGAATTAAGTTAAACTTTTGAATAAATTTATCAGTTTACGTACTCAGTTCCTGTGAGTTAATCTTAAATTAAGTAATTTCTGATTCAAACTTTTGGACTCAGGAATTCTTTTTTTGGCAAAAAGAGATCTTTGTAAAAAGAAAGTAGGACTAACAGAATAATTTTTATGTTTGAAACAAAATAACACTTAATAGTTGTTAATTTTAAAGAAAATAAAGTGGTAATGGATATAAAGTCTGAAAAACTTAATTGAATGGTTAGCAGGGGTAAATGATAACCGAATTATAAAATAGTTAAAAACTTTCCGAAAATCTAGTCAGCAGGGAGTATTACCATCTCTTTCTAAGGAAGAAAAAATAGCTATTGACAAAGGGCTTGATTCTATTGCTAACGGTAGAACTCACTCAAATGAATCTGTTTTAAAATCAACCAAAGAAAAATTTCCGAAGTTAGCACACGCATTTCGCATATGTCCTTCCTAATTAGATTTATCAACCCTTCCGCTCAATCTCCTTCAAATTCTCCATTTTCTTATTTCTTAAGAAACCGTTAATATCCTCGAAATGCTCTTTTACCCGCTTATTACCAAATTCAAATACTTTGTTGGCTAAGCCATCAAGGAAATCCCTATCGTGAGAGACTAATATCATAGTACCTTCAAAAGCTTTCAAGGCATCTTTTAAAATCTCCTTTGTTTTGATATCCAAATGGTTGGTAGGTTCATCCAGAATTAACAAATTAACAGGCTGAAGCAATAATTTAATCATGGCCAAACGGGTGCGTTCTCCTCCGGAAAGTACTTTTACTTTTTTATCAAGTGCATCCCCACTAAACATAAAAGCACCCAACATATCTTTTATTTTAGTTCTTACATCTCCTTTAGCAATATTGTCAATAGTTTGGAAAACAGTTAAGTCACCATCTAATAAAGCTGCTTGATTTTGAGCGAAATAACCAATCATACTATTATGGCCCACTTGCAATTCACCCTCATAGTCAATTTCACCCATAATGGCTTTTACCAAGGTGGATTTACCTTCACCATTTTTACCCACAAAAGCAATTTTTTCACCTCTGGCTATGGTCAGAGAAACATCATTGAAAACCAAATGATCACCATAAGCTTTACTCAAACCATCTGCAATTACCGGATAATTTCCTGATCGTGGAGCAGGAGGGAATTTCAAATTTAATGCAGCGGTGTCAACTTCATCTACTTCCACAATCTCCATTTTTTCTAGCATTTTCACGCGAGATTGTACTTGGAGCGTTTTGGAATAGGTGCCTTTAAACCGATCAATAAATTGCTGAATATCAGCTATCTGCTTCGCTTGTTCATCAAAATGTTTTTGTTGTTGTTCGCGTCTTTCTTTGCGGAGTTCTAAATAATGCGAATAGTTGGTTTTATAATCGTATATTTTTCCTTGCGTGATTTCAATGGTGCGATTGGTTAAATTGTCCACAAAGGTTTTATCGTGACTGATCACCATTACTGCCTTTGCACTGGTGGTTAGAAAATCTTCTAGCCATTGCACTGATTCAATATCCAAATGATTGGTTGGCTCATCTAACAGGATTAAATCAGGTTTTTTCAGTAGAATTTTAGCCAATTCAATTCGCATTCGCCATCCACCGCTAAATTCAGCAGTAGAACGATCAAAATCTGACCTTAGAAATCCCAAACCGAGTAAAGTTTTCTCAACCTCAGCATCCACATTGATATCATCAATGCTATAGTATTTTTCACTGAGTTCAGAGACTTGCTCTATTATTTTGCTGTATTCATCGGATTCATAATCTGTACGTGTTTCTAGCTGCTGATTACACCACTCCATCTGATTTTTCATCTCCAAAATGGCAGCAAAAGCTTTTGAAGCTTCTTCAAAAACGGTAGAGTCGTCTTCTGTTAATAAATGCTGAGGTAAATAGGCAATTATTGCATCTCCTGGAGCTGAAATTTTACCATAAGTAGGTTTATTAGCACCAGCAATTATTTTGAGTAAAGTCGATTTTCCTGCACCATTTTTACCCATCAGGGCTATGCGATCATTCTCATTAATATTAAAAGTAATGTTATTAAATAGGGTGGAGCCACTAAATTCAACGCCAACTGCATCTACTGAAATCATATAGTATCAAATTAAGCCGCAAAGGTATCAATTATTCAGATGATTATTTCAATAGCTTAGAAATGTTTATATAAGTTGTTAAGATCTGATTAAGCTGCTTTTCTATTAAATGTTTCCAATTTATAGTATTTACCTATTCAATTACCTAAGTGAATACAAACCAGTAATTAAGTAAAAGTTACTTTCTTGATGTGACCAAGAATAAAAATTATGATAATAAATACCACAACTAAAGGTTGGGAAATCATTTCTCAATATGCCCATGGTTTACTGGCAGAGCGAATTGCTGCACAAATCCATCCAAAATATAGATCTATGCAATAGATAGAGACCCTCGCTGCTATTATTGAGCATGATGATAAACAATTTGACCTGGATATGCAGTTCTGTCTATCAGGCGCTGGTTTACCGATTGTTTTTATCTTAAGCAAAAGGGAAGCCCAAAGTAAAATAGTAAAACGGGCTAGAGGTTTAATGGGATTGGCAATGAATAAGTCTAGGTGGATAGCACTCTTAATTTCTTGCCATTTAGATTCTTTATATAAAAATGGGGAGCTAGGAAAAGAAATGAAGGATTTTTAAAAGGAAGGGAAAAAGTTTAGAAAAAAGACCGTAAATAAATTTAACATTAACGAAGAAAAGTTGAATGAATACTATAAGATACTGAGGTTCAGCGATCGGCTTTCTTTAATCCTTTGAAAAGATGAAGTGCCTGAAAACGGGAGAAAATTAGAAATCAATAAAAGCATTAATAATAAAACTTTTTATGTGAGCAAGGATCAAAAAAAATCAATTAATCATTGATTCTTGGTGTTTTAAGGCGCAATCATTTGACTTTTCATTTGAAACAAGATACGTAGAACAAGCCACCTTCAGTTCAGGAACTGCACTGCAGAATGCTATCAATAAAACAGAAGTTACCTTAAAAGATTCTAAGTTTAAATCAGATGTTTAGGGATCTTCTTAAAATCCACAAAAACTTTCACCAAAAATTATATTTCACATCGAAAGTGGTTTAAATTCTTTGATTTATGTAAGTTATATAAATTTAGATGTAAGAGTTTTCTATTAGCTATGCCTGATCTTTGAATAGAAAACAACTAAAATCATTTTATGAAAAATTTTAAAGTTTACATCGCAACGGTAGCCCTTGCTTTTTCATTTTTTCCTGTTAGTCTGAAAGCTGATACAGGAAATAATGTAAAGACAACAGAGCCTACTAAAAACACTCAAATCAGAGCTGAACTATTAATTAATAGGTTGGAAGAGATCAAGGATATAGATAAGTCTGATATGAATAGTTCAGAAAAGAAAGAAATCAGGAAAGAGGTCAGAGCCGCACATAAAGAATTAAAAGAATCGAGTGGGGGAGTTTACCTTTCGGTTGGTGCAATTTTATTGATTGCGCTTCTATTAATCCTTTTCTTATAACCTAAATTAGAATCGAACTCAGGTTTATAGGATTAAGATGAATATATGATTCAAGGTTCGAGTATCTAGCTCGGATCTTGAATCATTTTACACTCCCTAGAACAAGCCCAGTTGTTCCCCAAATTCATGCTTTTCAATAATATCTGCGGATTGGGTTTTATTTTTCTTACCTCTAATAGTTTTTACAGGCCATGCTTGCATTAATTTCTCATCAAATGGCTGAATGAGTGCTTTCACTTGTTCTTCGCTAATTTTATCTTCAATCATCATTAACCATTCTGATTCCAACTCTTCAGGAAGAATTAAAGGCATTCTAGCTTCTTTCAATTTTGGATTGTTATGAATTTCTGCCATTAAAGAATTAGCCTTAGTGGTCACAATGCTTGCGGTGGATATTTTCTTTCCATTTTCAGGATTTTCCCAATCTTCCCAAATCCCTGCTAAACTGATAGGAGATTGATCTTTTAAGCTAATGAAATAGGGTATTTGTTGTTTTTGTTTGTGGTGGTGTTCAAAAAAACCATCTACCATAATGATACATCTTCTATCCGCTGCAGCTTTTCTAAAAGCAGGCTTTTCAAATAGGGTTTCACCTCTGGCATTGATTGTTTTATTGTGGATTTCGTTTGCTTGCTTGTCATCTTTTGTCCAAGATGGTATCAAGCCCCATTGAATCAAACTAATCGCCTCTGGATTTTCATTTGTTATAATCGGCAGTTTAGGATGCTCAAAACCTGTGACATGAAAAATAGGCTTGATGGGTTCTCCTTTTTCATTAAATAGATCTTCTAAAGCACTCATATCCTTATCAGGATGGCGCTTTGCATATTTCTTTTTCTTTTGGGTTAAATAACTGACATCATAACACATATTCTAATGATAAGAATTTATTTTGGTTTTAAGGAAATAAATAAGAACTTAAGCACTATTATTTAAAAATAAGCCTACCTAAAAATGCAGAATAATAAAATTGATTCAGTTAAAAATGAATTAGCAAAACCTATAGAAGCCATCACAACTAAACTGGATACATGGATGGAAATGTTAGTGGAAATGATTCCCAACATGTTATTATCCATTATTTTATTCATCATTTTCATCGTTCTAGCTCGCTTGGTTAGAAAATTATTTATTAAGGTATTTCAAAAATCCTCTGATAATAAAGCACTCCAAAACCTATTCGCCACCATTATCCATTATTCCATGATTGGCATAGGGTTGTTCATTATTCTAGATCTTCTTAATTTAGACAAAGCGGTCACTTCACTATTAGCGGGAGTAGGGGTAATCGGTTTGGCTTTAGGTTTTGCATTCCAAGATATAGCTGCAAATTTTGTTTCAGGGGTTATTTTGGCATTTAGAAAGCCTTTTTTGATAGATGATGTGGTTCAAGTAGGAGATTTGATGGGAATTGTCAATCGAACCAATCTACGTGTTACAGTTATTAGAACATATCAAGGGCAAGAAGTTTACGTCCCTAATAAAGACGTTTTATCAAATGCTATAACCAACTATTCTATTTTAGGAGAAAGAAGAATTGATTTAGCTGTTGGGGTCTCTTATGGTGAGGATCTTCACAAAGTCCATGATTTAGTATTGGAAACGCTTAAGAATTTGGAAGGTGTTATCCGCCATGAAGATATGATATTTACATATAAAGAATTTGGAGATAGCTCTATTAATTTTGAAATAAAATTTTGGATAAAATTCCCTGATAACCCCAGCTTTTTAGAAATGCGATCAAAAGCCATAATGGCTGTAAAAGATGCCTTCGATAAAGATGGGATCACAATACCTTTCCCAATCCGAACATTGGATTTTGGCATAAAAGGAGGTCAGAAATTATCTGAAATGAATATTGGTCCAAATAATAGTTTAAGCAGTAAATGATTTTTTAGTAGACTAAAATAATGTTTTTAAAATGAAGAATATATTCAAAGTTCTATTATTGCTAAGCATTTTATCCTTTATCTTATCTTGTCAGAAATCTGATAATAAGGTGAACAGCACTGAAGTTCAATCAACTAAGTGTATGCTTCAGCATAATGTCTATTTCTATTTGCAGGATAGTATTAGCAATGCAGAAATTAAGGAATTTGAAGCTGGACTCAAAAAACTTCTTTCAATCGATGTAATTTATCAATCTGAAGCGGGCATGACAGGTACTACCAAATCAAGAGAAGTCACAGATCATGAGTTTGATTATTCACTTTTTATCTGGTTCAAAACCATGGAAGATTATGAAGTTTATGCTGAGCACCCCGATCATATGGAATTTATAGATGACTTTAAGCATTTATGGTCAGACGTTAAAGTTTATGATTCCGAAATCATTGAAATTGGTGCTGAATAAGATTCCTAACCTTTAAATTGAATCAAATTTTTTCTAAAATTATAGAATTTTGGTAGTCACGCTTTTTTAGAAAATCCTTAATTGGATTAAATTCTAACGGTTTTTCCATATACATGTCTGCCTTATTTTTTAGCGCAAACTCTTTGTCATAGTCGCAACTAGAAGAAGTTAAGATGATGACTGGAATATCCTTTAAATCAGGAGTGCTTTTTACTTCTACCAAAACTGCAAAACCATTACTTTTGGGTAAATTTATATCTAATAAGATAATGTCAGGCTTTTCAGCAAAATGAAAAGGACCTATCTTGTTTAAATACATGAGTGCTTCTTCTGCACTACTTACAGAATTAAGAATATTCAAACCACTTTCTTGATTTAAAATCTCTTGAGTAATTAGAATATCAGCTTCATTATCTTCAACGAGTAAAATGTTTAAAGTATCCATAACCTTTACATTTAATAAAAGTAGGCTTACTGATGATGCTACTAATTGATAAAAAAGATGGATGATGATGAAAGCTATACAAACTTACTACTATTCACGTTTAGTACTATATAAAGATGCGTGTTTTCGATGAACGAAAGCTAATAATAGATTGGATACAAAATTGAAGCTATATGATTTTAAATATTCTTACAATATGTCAAATTAAAGCTATTTATGTATCTGAGTATAATTACTTATTATATTTAAGTGATATACTTAAATCTATTTTAAGTGAATTTCATAATTAAGTAGAAATTGTATTTAAATAATTTTTAACAATTTGTTTTTCGACCATTTAAAATGGTTTGATTTAGTCTTATTCCCAATCTTCTAAACACTAAATCTTTTAAGCTTTAGCTGAATATCAGTATAAATTATGTTTTAAGTGTTTTAACATAAAAAAACCCAAGCCTCTCAGCTCGGGTTTTGAATACCTATCTATTTATATTTTACCCTTCAGCAGGCTCTCTGAAACCTACCCAAGTAAATCTTTTTATCACATATTCAGGATTAGTCAAAGATGCGTTTCCAGCAGGATTACCACCTGTAACGTGGAAATCTGAGAAACCAGCATTTTGATTTACGTGAATAGCACCTGTTAAATTAAAACTAACTGAAGTAGCGGCCATTCCCATTTTATCCATAATCAGATTTTTGATAGTTTCATCTGTAGTATAAGCTGCACATGAAATTGCTCCATGATTTTCAGCTAAACTAGATGCTAAATCTACTGATTGATTGGTGTCTTTAGTTTTGATTAATAAAACTACAGGGCCGAACAATTCATTGGTGAATTTATCTTCATCAGAAGCACTCATTTCCACCACAATTGGAGTTGCAGTCCTTGCCTTATCGAACATTGGGTTTTCAATTGTTCTGCTCTCCAGCCATACTTTTCCACCTAATTTCTTAGCTTCTTCCGTATGGCTTAAAGTATTAGCATTTTGTATTGCTCCCAACACAAATGGTCCTGCTTTAGGATTATCAACTAATCCATTGATGTTATCAGCTAATTTTTGTGCAAAATCTTCGAAACTTACTTTTCCATCAGGAGTGTTGATACCACCTTCAGGAATAAAGAAGTTTTGCGGGCAGGTACACATCTGACCCGAATACAAACAAACTGAAAAAGCTAAATTTTGAGCTACCTTATCTATGTTTTCTGCAGAATCAAGAATTACAGAATTCACTCCAGTTTTTTCTGTGAAAACAATTTTACCATCTAAACCTTCCAAATAATCTCCAAATGCTGAGCTTCCGGTATAATCAATTAATTTGATTGCTTTATTTTCTGCTAAATCTTTTGTGATCATTTTATCATAGGTATCAGGAGCCAATTGACAAACATTAGGGTCAATTCCGTTTTCCTTTAATACTTTCTGAATTTCAGCTACCACTATAGCCATTGGCAAGATTGCACCTGGATGTGGTTTAACAATGCAAGGATTTCCTGTGATTAGTGAAGCATACAATCCTGGAACTGAATTCCAAGTAGGGAAGGTGCTACAACCTATCACCATGCTTAATCCTTTTGGCATTGGTTTCCAGCTTTTATTCAATTGTACATTGAATTTGCCCATAGGCTTATCCCAGAATTTCTTTTCTGGGAATCTTTTCAATTCATCATATCCAAAAGCAACGGCTTCCATCGCACGATCTGCAGCATGAGGACCTGATGCCTGAAAAGCCATCATATAACCTTGTCCGGTTGTATGCATGGTGGCATAAGCATTTTCAAAGAAACGCTCCTTAAATCTATCTAAACTTTCTACTAAAATAGCCGCTCGGTCATCAATAGAGGTGTTTCTCCATTGCGTCCAGGCTTTTTGGCTTCTGTCAATCAAAGTTTCTGCACTAAATGCAGGGTATAAAATCCCTAATGGTTTTTGTAAATAAGGAGATTCTTCCTGACCCACCCATGCTTCAGGGTCAGTTTGCAATAAATCCTCAAATTTCTTATCTAAACTTGCTTTGAATTTGTCCTGACCATCTTTATCGGCAGTTTCTCCGTAAATTTTGGGTGATGGATGCTCAGGGTATTGCGCATAAAAAGAGCGATCATGAACAGCATCTATTGCCTTTTTTAAAGTGTCTTTGTGCTTTTCGTATAAACTCATGGATATTATTTTTAAATTTGTGTTATATTCTTTAAAGCCTAAATATACATTTAAGATTTGAAGCAAGAAAATGCTTTTCTGTAAGAGGAAAAAAAATTAGAAAAAACAACACCTTAAAAGTTAACCTATGAAGTACATTTTAACACTCTTGCTGAGTATTTTTATTTTTCAGCAAAGTTTAGCTCAAGATTATGTCCCAGGGCTAATTGTAGTGAAACTAAAGGATGAAGATCAAACAAATAGAAAAAAATCATCGAACACATTAAGTTTAGACCTTTTAGAAAAGGATAGTAAAGTTAAAAATATCCAATATCTGGGAAAGAAAAGTGGATTTTTTCAAAGAAAGCAAGAGAAAAGTCGATTAGATAATATCTACAAACTGGATATCAAAAAGGATATCTCCGAGGAAGACTATATAAAATATATCAACAGCTTTGATAATATTGAATATGCAGAGCGATATCCGAATGTAAAACCACTCTACGTTCCCAATGACCCGGAAGCTCAATTTGGTCGGGAGCAATTTCATTTAGCTCAGATTAATGTTTATGACGCATGGAATGTTACACAAGGGAATGAAGATATTATTATAGGAGTTATTGATACCGGAGCAGATTTAGACCATGAAGATTTAGTAGGGAATTTGTATTTGAATGTCGATGATTCTGAAGATGGAGTAGATAATGATAATGATGGTTATATAGATAATTATTATGGTTGGGATTTTGCCGATAATGATAATTCTCCTGAAGCGGATGGCAGTACCCACGGAACAGGTGTGACTGGCATTGCAGCTGCTGCTACTGATAATAATACTGGAATAGCAGGTATCGGTTTTAACACCAAATTTATGCCGATTAAAATATTTCAGACTGAGAGTAATTTTTCTCGAAATAGTTATGAAGCCATAATCTATGCGGCTGATCAAGGTTGTGATGTCATTAATCTTTCTTGGGGGAGTTCAGGTAGATATTCACAGTTTGCCCAAGATATTATCAATTATGCAGCACTCGAAAAGGATGCAGTGATTGTTGCTGCGGCAGGTAATACAAATGCAGAACTTGATTTTTTTCCAGCATCCTATGATAATGTCCTTTCTGTAGGTTTTGTAAATGCTGATGATAGTCGAAATTCTAATGCCACTTATAGTGATTTTATTGATTTGGTAGCCCCAGGCTCAGGAATTTATTCTACTGAAAATAATGATACTTATGCCACTGATGGTGGTTCATCTTATGCTGCCCCTATGGTTGCTGGAGCTGCTGCTTTGGTTCGATCAGTTTTTCCCGAATGGAATGCACTTCAAGTTATGGAGCAATTAAGAGTAAGCACTGATGATATTAATGATGTAGCTAATAATAGCAATTTTCAATATAAATTTGGGAAAGGTAGATTGAATGTTTTCAAGGCTTTAGCTGATTATGAAACTCCAGCTATCCGTATCTCAAATGTAAATTATACAAATGGATTAGATGAGGCAGCATATTTTGGTGATACCTTAGATATCACGATTGAATTCACTAATTTCTTAGAAGCAGCTGAAAATATAAGTGTGAGTTTAACTTCATCTAGTCCTTATGTGAATATTTTACAAGGTGATTTCGAAATTCCTGCTTTAGGCACATCCCAAAAAATCACGAATGAAAACAACAGTTTTAAAGTAGTGCTTTCGGAAGATTTACCAGAAGATGAAGCCTTGAATTTCAGAATCTTATTTGAAGGCGAATTTTATAATGATTACCAATCCTTTCAAATTCAAAGCAGTCCTAAAATAAGGCTATTTGAATACAATGGGTGGGAATTTGGCTTTACGGCCACTGGTAATTTAGGAAGAAGTTATGCTACTCCATTTTCAAATTATGCAGTCACTTTTGATGGTAAAAGATTGATAGACCATATGGGATTGATTTTATCCGTAGGAGAGGATAGCCTAAGAAGAAACACCTTGGTCAACCCGAACTCATTTCAATATTTGGAAGAATTTCAAAGCACAGAATCCTTAAAAAGATATGATGATATCACAGCTGATTTTGATGTGAGAAGTGTTTTTAAAGAACAGGATACTATTTCTAATCCACTGAATATTTATATCGATCAACGCTTTTTAGGTTGGGATGATGAAAGCAACATTTTAATTCATCAATATCAATTACAAAATAGGAGTAAAGCAAACTATGATTCAGTTTATTTTGCCCTTTTTACAGATTATGCTTTGTCTGATAAAATTGATAATAAATTAAATTATGATAGTGCCTATCAGCTTTCTTATGCATTCAATGAAGCTGAAAATGAGTATGTAGGATTGGGCTTTATTGGAAATCAGGATTCAATATTTTACGCCTTCGATTTGGCTGAAGAAAACGGACACATCAGCGATCTGGAAAATGATAGTCTTAGGCAAAACGTTATTCAAAATGCTTTGCAAAATCCATTCTCTCAAAGACAAGCCGGAGAATTGGCCGGAGGAAATAATGTAGGAGGATTACATGGATTAATGATTTCTGAATTTCCTGCTGCAAGCACACAATCCTTTTCTTTCGCACTATTAAGAGCTAATAGTTTAGCGGAATTGCAGGCACTAATCGAAAAAGCACGAGAAAAAGATTCTTTATCAGCATTAAAGCCACCATTTGGAAAGCAAATATTGATTTGTCGTGATGATACGCCTGTAATTGAAGCGCAGGATGGGTATTCACTTAAAGTTTATGCTTCTCCTTCAGTTGATACCACTTTATATGAAGGAACTGCTTTTGAAACAGGTACTATTAGCAATGATTCAGTATTTTATATATCAGAAATTGACACTTCCGGTATTAGCTCAATTAGAAAGCGATGGATTTTGAGTATTACTAAACCTAATGCAGCTTTTATGGTTCCTGATGGACCACTATTACTGGAACCTGAAATTGATAATGTTTTCAGATTTATGGATGAGAGTAATAAGGCTGTAAGTTGGGATTGGAGCTTTAGTAATGGTTTTACATCCACTAATCAAAATCCTAATATCACCATAGAAGAAGCGGGAGATTATGAAGTGGAATTAATTGTCAGTAATACTTTTGGATGCAAGGATACGTTGATTCAAAGTTTTCAGGCAGTTATGAGGTCACCTAAACCTCAAATAACCAATCAAGAAGTTTGTAAAAATGAAAGCCTGAGTTTGAATGATCCAACAATAGATGAAATTACGGTTTATGCCGATAGTTTAATGAATAATAAGCTTTTTACAGGGGCTGAATTTGTGGTTGAAGAATTAGATCAGGATACAGTTTTCTTTTTACGAAATGAGACAGGAGAATATCCATCAACATTAGTGGAAGTGGAAGTTTCAATTATTCCTATTGCTGCCAAAATGGAAGTAAGTCTTGATTTAAATTCATCAAATGAAGAATTGCAAGGAGTTGCCATAAGCAATAGTGAATATGCCACAAACTTGATTTGGATGATGGGTAATGATACCCTAGGAACTGAAAATGAAATCTATTTCAATTTAAAAGATTTGAATGATCGGCAGTTGAAATTAATGGCTATTTCAGAATACGGATGTATTGATTCAACTGTATTTGAAACAACTAAAAGCGAAATTCCTGAATTTGATGATTATTATTTATGCCAAAGCCAATCAGTAAATTTATCAGCTTTGAATACGGATGCTGTTTACTATTTTACAGATGAAAATCTGAGTGAATTTATAGGGAAAGGTTCTAATGTTACTGTTTCGGCAGTCAGCGAAGATATGACTGTTTATGCAGTAAATGTAGAAAACATTGAGCCTTCGGATATAGTTGAAGTACCCATATTTGTTAGTAATCTATCGGCTGATTTTAATGCCTCTCACGATACTATCAATTTGGCTTTCGAGCAAAATATCATACTTGAAGCATTATCTGAGTCTGGAACAGAATGGACTTGGCACTTAAATGGAAACGAAATAGGAAATAGTAAAAATCTACAACACGAGATCGGTAAAGCAGGCGTGTTTACTGTTGAATTATTGGTTTCTGATTCATTAGGCTGTAGCGCACAATCTCAACAAGAAGTTGTGGTTTTTAATGATCCATTACTGGGTACTAAAAATGAATTGAAATCCTATTTTTCAATATTTCCTAATCCAGCTGATAAAATGATTCATTTAACTGGTGATGGTCAATTTAAATATGATAGCTATTCTATAATTGATACCAAGGGAAAAGAATTGATGAAAGGGGAAAATGATAAACCCATCATTCAAACTGAAATTATTGATGTGTCAGAATTAAAAGAAGGACCATATTATTTAATCATAAGAAAAGGTAAACAAGAAGGGTCCTTTTTATTTGTAATAAGACGTTAAGTAGTAAATAAATTATGCGAGATATTTATGCAGAACTTATTTCCATAGGAGATGAGATATTGTACGGACAAACATTAGATACTAATTCACATTTCATAAGTGCTGAATTGGATAAGCTGGGCATTAGGGTGAAGAGAAAAGTAACCGTTGCGGATAACAGAGATTCCATGATGCGCGCTTTTAAAGAGGCGGAGGCCAATGCTGATCTTATCATTATAACAGGAGGACTTGGGCCAACCAAAGATGATTTAACTAAACTGCTTTTGGCTGAATACTTTGATTCAGGCATGAAACTTCATGAAGATATTCTAGAGGATTTGAGGGAAAGATTTGCTAAGAGAGGAAGGGAACTCAATGAATTAAACAAAGGGCAGGCTGAATTACCTGAAAAGTGTAAGCCAATTGAAAATAAATACGGCACTGCTCCTGGAATGTGGTTTGAGAAAAACGAAAAAGTTTTTATTTCCATGCCGGGTGTTCCTAAGGAAATGAAGTATATGATGGAAGATACCATCATTCCTAAATTCAAAGAAATTTATAAAACTCCGGTTCTTATCCATAAAATGGTGAAAACGGTTGGTATTCAGGAAAGTATATTGGCTGAAAGGTTAGAAGATTGGGAGGACAATCTGCCTAAAGAAATTAAATTAGCATATTTGCCTGGATTAAATCAAGTGAAATTGAGATTGACCGCTTCAGGTGAAGATGAAAAGCATTTGCAAAAGCTGATTGACAAGGAAGTGGATAAGCTTTATGAGCAGGTAGGAAAATACATTTATGGTACGGACGACACCAATTTGCCAGCTAAAATAGGAGAGTTGCTTAAAGAAAAGAATTTGACTATTGCTTGTGCAGAAAGCTGCACAGGTGGATATATTGCACATTTAATTACTTCCAATGCAGGAAGCTCTGAATATTATCGTGGTGGAATAAATCCTTATCACAATGATTTAAAGATCAATATACTAGGAGTAAAAAAAGAAACTATTGAGCAAAATGGTGCGGTAAGTGAGCAGACCGTAAAAGAAATGGCGGAAAGAGTTCGTGAACTTTTTGGCGCTGATATTGGTATTTCTACCAGTGGAATTGCAGGTCCTGGAGGTGCAACTGATGAAAAACCAGTGGGTACTACCTGGGTAGCTTTGGCAGATGGAGAGAATACCCAAACGAAATTGTATCATTTTCAGTTTGATAGGGAGAGTAATATCGAGATTACCTCTAATTCATTATTAAATTTGGTTCGACAAACTTTAAACTCAAAAGAATTGAGAAAAAGTTTATAAATGCTAATTTTGTACAAATTTGATTTGGTTTTACTATGGAAACTAAAACTGTCAAGTTTGATTAATTATAAAATAAAGGAAAATGTCCTTTTGAAAATTGATTATATTTCAAAAAGTTTTTCATTTCAATAAACGACTAATTATTACATGGCAACGGTAGAAATGGTAATGCCCAAAATGGGCGAAAGTATAATGGAAGCAACAGTGCTTACCTGGTTGAAAAAAGAAGGTGACACTATTGAAGAAGATGAATCAGTATTGGAAGTAGCCACTGATAAAGTGGATACGGAAGTTCCTGCATTAGAAGCTGGAGTTTTAAAACAAATATTAGTTCAAGAAGGTGATATAGTAGGAGTTGGAAAACCAATCGCTATTATAGAAACCGAAGGAGAAGCCGCTGCCGATAATGGCGCTGCTGCTAAACCAGAAAAGCAAGAAAGTTCAGCGCCAGCTACCGCAACTGCTGATACTAGCTTATCTTCATCTTCTGGAAATAATGGACATGAAATTGCTGCTCGTTCTGAGTCAGGAAGATTCTATTCTCCTTTAGTAAGAAACATTGCTAAAGAAGAAAATATAGTCATGGCTGAATTGGAATCCATTTCAGGAACTGGTAAAGAAGGACGAGTAACGAAAAAAGATATTTTATCTTATTTAGATAATAGGGGAGATGCTCCAGCTCAAACTGCAAGTCAGCCAAGCACTGCTCAGGCAGCTCCGAGCTCACAACCAGCAGCTCAGCCAGCTCCTAAAGGAGTACCGGTTAGTATTTCTGGTGATGATGAAATCATTGAAATGGACAGAATGCGTAAGATGATTGCCGGTAGAATGGTGGATTCTAAGCGTATTTCTCCACATGTTACTTCATTTGTAGAAGCGGATATGACCAGTGTGGTGCAATGGAGAAACAAGCATAAAAACACCTTCAAAGAGCAAGAAAATGGTAATCTGACTTTTACTCCTATCTTTATTGAAGCGGTAGTAAAAGCAATCAAAGATTACCCAATGATTAACATTCAGGTTGATGGTGATAGAATCATCAAAAAGAAGCATATCAATATTGGGATGGCAGTTGCCTTGCCAAGTGGTAATTTGATTGTGCCTGTAATCAGAGATGCTGATCAATTAAACATCAGAGGATTGGCTAATAAAGTAAATGATTTAGCCAAAAGAGCTCGTGATGGTAAATTGAAAGCCGAAGAATTAGAAGGTGGTACTTTCACGATTTCCAATGTAGGTTCATTTGGTAATGTAATGGGAACACCTATCATCATGCAACCGCAGGTTGGTATTTTAGCATTAGGAGCTATAGTGAAAAAGCCTGCTGTTTTGGAAACCCCACAAGGTGATGTGATAGCTATTCGTCATAAAATGTTCTTATCCCACTCTTATGACCACCGAGTAGTGGATGGTTCTTTAGGCGGAATGGTAGTAAGAAGAGTAGCAGACTATTTAGAAAAATGGGATGTGAAGAAGGATTTATAATTGATCATTTGGATTTTATTGATTAGAAAAGGGCTGTTTTACAGTCCTTTTTTTGTTTCTGAATTGTTGTAAATCCGCCAGAGGCGGTAGTAGTTTCCACTAGCGAGACGCTAGCGGAAGAGTAATGATTACGGGAATTGGAAAAGGGTGGACTCCTGTCGCTAGCGCTAGTGACTTTTACTGTTGCCTGGCATAAAAAAAGGGCAGCTCAATGCGAGCTACCCTAATCTTACTCCCCTATAAAAATCAATAGTGCTAAGAAATTAATTTTATCCCGATTTGTTGGGATCATTCTATTGTACTATTTCTTAATCAACTTTCTCATTGCTTTTCCTGAGCCATTTCTTATCTCTAAGAAATACATATTGCTATGTAAACCCTGAATATCCAATTGAATGAAATCGGTGAATTGCTCTTCTTTTACCACTACGCCATTGATGTCAATTACTCTAATAGAGGCTTTACCTGGCACTTGAATATTCACAAAATCTTTTACAGGATTTGGATAAACCGCCACTTCAATTTCGTTTTCTATTCCGAGAACTTCTTCAATTGCGAAGCTAACACCTTCTTCACTCACGGCTGCAGAAATGGTCAAAGGAGTACCTTCTTCATCCATGGTAAAAGTAGAACCTTCAAGATTTAGGTCTATACCTGCAACATCTAGTATTAATTGATACTCACCAGCTGGTATACCAGTGATCTCAAAATCTCCATTAGCATCTGTTACTACATTAGTCATGATTTCCTCATCAGACGTCCTCACAAGAAACACTTTCACTCCCTCTAGTGGATTTCCCTGAAGGATTCTTCCCTGAACTATTCGCCCTCCGCTTGAGCTTGATACCACTTTCCCAGATACACTTCCATTTCCTGTCATTTTATTGGTAGATGTTTTTCTAACCATTTTAATTGTGACATTTGATTTATTGTAATAAATAATCCTTTGGGAAAGTGGAGAGTTTGTACTTCCTAAATAGGTAATATCGTATTCATCAGTATTAGAAGGTAAAACCCATAAATTATTCACCCCTGTACTTAACTCAATAGTAAAATTACCTGAAGCGTCAATTTCAGCCGTTGGATTTCCTTTTTGATATTGATATCCAATTACTGTACCAGATGTAAAAGCGTTTCCATTTTCGTCAACTACTTTTCCTGAAATTTTTAACTTTTGATCTCCTTCAAGCACCCATTTGTGTATCGGAAAATGCCAAGGATAATGCCACACATTCGTGAAATCCCAACCTGCTTCAGTAAATGTTCCCTTATTTCTTAATTGATTATGCGTTTTAGGTAATGCGCCATTTTGACTACTACCAGTCTCGGAATCGGACAACCAAAAACTATTAATGACATTACCGCCTAATGTTCCCAAATTTAATTGGTTATCTTTAGCGATAATGTAACAATTTGAAATCGTACCTATTGCATCAACGTTATTTATCAAAACCAGTGAGCCTTCATCCTGCAGAACAGCGTAAGAATCCTTTATTGTACCACGATTAATTGAAGCAATCCCTAGTCTGCCTGGCAAAACAGCAAATGAATTGCTAATTGTACCACTAGCTTCATTATAGTTGACCATAGGTGAATTTCCAGTCGTGTAAGAGTTTCTTATTATGCCTTTATTATTTCCTGTTATACCACTGGATGAAACAGCTCCAAAACCAATACTAGATTCTCCAGAAGCTTCCAGTTGGCTAGTTGTATAACATGACTGTATTATACCAGTAGATCTATTTTCAGCAACCAGCCCATCTACACTTACTGTATTTCCAGAAGTATTACCTTTACCTTGCATGGTCATATATGAGTGACTATCTTGTATAGTTCCACTATTAACATAGGCAATTCCACCAATTTTGACAAGTTCACCAGCACTATACTCAAACTGTCCATATGAAGAGCTGTTAATGATTTTAGCGCCTTGATGAACCGTAGCTGCAAGTCCTCCTCCTTTTCCTGTTGACACTCCATCACTTAAAGACAAAGAAACATTACCATCAAATGTTGAATTGCTAATTTCACCAGTTCTCATAAGGTCTACTACGAGACCCCCAAAACTTAAAGATCTATCATTACTTAGATTGATATTGCCTTTAAAACTACAATTATCAATAATACCCTCACATAAATTTACCAATACGCTGTAAGTAGTAGTATAATCAAGGTCATAATCATTCTTCGATATATCATTTTCAATACTCAAGTTGCTAATTCTACCCAGACTAGAAAGTGAGTTAAAAAGACTGCCAATTTCTCTTAAGTAAAAATTTCCTGTGGTGTGAGCTTTAAAGTTTACAAGTTTAAATCCACCGCCATCATATGTACCACTAAAAACACCTGTACTGCCACCAATTGTATAAATATAATTACCTTCAAAATTTAAATCTGATGTTTGAAGAAAAAAGCTAGCCCAGTCTTCTTTTTCCTTAGATATTAATTTAAAGTCTTCAGCATTGCTAATCAAATAAGGATCTGCCTCTGTTCCAGTTCCTCCGCTGTATTTTTGCTGCAACTCAAAAGAAGCACTTGCTGCTTCATTGCCATTACCAGCTGCATCGGTTACTATGTTCTCAGCAATATCAATCGTGATTGTACCGACTGCCTCAGGTGTAATTTTCGCCGTAAATATTGGGTTATTATCAGTTAAGTCGCTAGCCGATGCATTCGTAACTGCAATGTCCGTAAGGACAAAATCAACTACGGGCTCACTAAAGGTAAAAGTGAAAGTTATTGGATCTTTGCTGGTCACTGCTGTTTCCGGTGTTCCTGTAACCGCAAGGGTTGGTCTGGTCGCATCAAAAGTAATTGTTTTGCTAGCTGATTCACCAGGTGAGGTGTTGCTATTTCCTGCCAGGTCACTAAATTCAACTACTGAAATTGTGATATCTCCAGCACCTGAAGGGGTGATGGGCGTTGAGTACATGTTACCTTCCTGTGTAATAGCACCCCGAGAAGCATTTTCCAGTGTGATATTGCTGGACTCCAAACCAGTTATAGCTTCATTGAAGGTAAAAGTTACTGTAAATGGCTCGTTGCTGTTTACCGCATCAGGGCCTCCAATTGTTACAGTTGGAGCAACATCATCGAAAGTGATGGTGAATGAACCCGTGTTTGTATTGAAATTACCGGCAAGATCCGTCACAGAGGCATCCTTCAAGCTAATATTTAATTCTCCATTAGCTGTAGGTGTAATATTTGAAGTATATACCAAGTTGTCCTCAGTGTTTAGTTTACTGGCAGTAAAGTTGCCTTCAGCAATATCTTCAGCCGCAAAACCAGTCGTTTCTTCATTAAAGGTGAAGATTACCGGTATTGGAGTTTCATTAGTTGGATTACTAGCATTTGAAGTAATTTCCACAATGGGGCCTACCACGTCTACCGCAATATTGAATGTAGTTGCTAAATTGCCAAAGCCTAAAGCGTCAGTTATTGCATCTGCTGAGATTTCAATCACTACATCCTCTGTTCCAGTAAGTGCAATATCTACACTATACCTTATAGTACCAAAAATGTTCTCTTCAACAAAATTGGATTTTGTTCCATTGGTGACATTGATATCAGTAATGTCAAATGTGGACACAGGTTCTGATATGACAAAGTAAGCCGTAAAATCGCCATTTACGGCAGTAAGTGGAACATACATATCATTTGTCAAATTGATCTCAGGAGCCTGATTGTCGAAAGTCACTGATATGGAGGTGGGAGCTGCAGTATTACCATTTCCTGCTATGTCCAATACTTTATCGGCTTCTAGGTCTATTGTAACCACAATTCCGGCAGTGGAGGTGTTCCCTTCGGCTACTTCGTCCGGTGTTATTTCTAGGGTGTAGGTGATGTTATCTTCGGTGCTTACAGCAGTGACTGTTCCGTTGGTGATTGTTAAATCCTCTACCACTAAGCTTTGCACTGCTTCACTGAAAGTAACTGTAGCCATAACTGGACTAGTTGATACCGCATTGGCTGCAGTAGTAATTTCCACAGTAGGTGATGTAACATCATAAACCATCTCCAACAATTCCGAAGCCACTGCATTGGTATTTCCCGCCAGATCCTCTACTGCACCTAGAGGTAACTGCACTGTTAATGCTCCTTCAACAGCGGGTATGACATTCATGGTATAGGTTAAATTATCCTCAGTGGTAAGATCTGATACAGAGCTAACGTTAGTCACCGCCAAATCAGTGCTTTCAAATGCAATCGTCTCTTCATCGAACACAATTTGAATCGGAATAGTGGACATATTGGTGGTGTTAGTACCTATTGGTTCTATGGCCGTTACAGCAGGTGCTGTTCCATCATAAGAAATCGTAACGCTTTTCCCTGGATTTGGATTGCCTGCAAGGTCAGTAACTGCACCCATGGGCAGGGTAACCGTTACCTGCTGATCAACGCTTGCGTCTAGCAGGGGGATAGTTAAGCTGTAATAGTTTCCTGCTTCATCCTCTACAAATGCAAGAGCTGTGGTACCTACCTGGCCATTTATTTGGATATCTTGAAGATTTAAAGCTGTTACTTCTTCACCAAAGGCAATAGTAACCAAGAGCGGCTGCTCATTTACCGGCTCTGTAAATAAGTTAAGGCCAGTCAAATTCCCATTTAGGAAGAAAAAATCAGGATCGGTCAAATCTATTTTTAAGTAGCCTTCTACTGGCTCACTGCTTATCTCTAAAGCATTTGTTGCTGTGGCACTTATAGTATATTCACCCTCATTTAATACAGGTTGTATAATATTGTCACGCAATGTCCATGTGCCATCTCCGTTATTGGTGGCATCATACGCATCGCCGTTCACCGTTACACTAACTGTTGCATCATTATCATCGACATCACCTGTCAAAGCAGGGGTTTGATCACTGGTATAAAGCGTATCGATGGTGACAGTGGGAGGTGTAGTATCTGGTGCACCCTGTTGAAATACCCTAACATGCCCGGCATCTGCACCGCCAGCATCATTTAGATGTGCCCCAATCGCTGCATACATACCTTCTTGTGATAAACTCAGGGAATAGCCAGCTTCATCTCCAACTGCTTCACCAGTAATGGCCTGCTCTACCAGCGTCCAGTTAGCGCCATTGAATTCATATATTTCGGCACGCCCATTCTCATTTCCAGTGACATTATTATTCGCTCCAATTCCTAATCTAGAACCATCACCTGACATGCTTATGGAAATTCCAAAATTATCGCCAAATATTGCTGAAGTTAGGGTTTCTTGTAAACTCCATGAAGTGGTATAATTATAAATACTAACAGAAGCACCGCCTAAAAAAAAGTTGACAGCACTGACTGCTAACAGATTACCGTTATCAGAAAGGCTTACTCTTTGGCCTAAATATTCATCAGCAACCCCATCAAAGGTGCCGGTATTGGTATAATTAGTAGAGTTCCAGCTGTAAGTGGTAAACTGTCCTTCCAAATTAGCCCCATTATCTGGTGCACCAATCGCCAGAACATCTCCGTCCAAGTCCAAACTGACTGCAGAACCAAATCCTGAATTATCTGTAGATCCATTGATATTTTCACGGCTTTGCCATACAGTTCCATCCCAAGCATAAACGCTCACTCTTCCGCGAGCACTACCGCCTCCTGCATGAAGTGGAGCACCTATGGCCAGTATATTTCCATCTCCCGAAAGACTTAAGGCAGCACCTAGTCTATTTTCGACTGCATCACCATCTATAAAGTGTATTAAATCCCAGTCGCTGGTAGTTGAATTCCAGTTATAAATTTGAACCAAGCCTGCATTGATAGACGAACTTGAATTAGTAGGGGCACCTATTGCCAGTTTAGTTCCATCATCACTCAAACTCAGCGTCTGTCCGAAGGAGGCACCATCATTTGTTCCATTTATAGTGGAACCCTTTTGTACCCAGGAGCCACTTTGTAATTCATATATTTCTACACTTCCACGAAGAGAAAATTCAGTTCCTCCCGCATCGGAACTAGGCGCACCAATGGCTACTATAGTTCCATCAGCTGAAATGCTAACAGCTGCGCCAAATCCTTCGTTAGCAGTTCCCTGCATCGCTGTACCTACTTCGGTCCAGACATCCTGTGCCTGAACCCATGGTGCAGCGCCCCAAAGGCAGGCTATAACAAAGATTAATTTTGTAAATAATTTTTCCATAAATAGGTGTTTTATAGGTTAGTGAAAATTGCTAGCTGCTTAGTTAGTATTAATAATAGCTAGAAATTGTAACATAAAAATAGGGGTAGAAAGGGCATGGGTATTATCGAATTCCTGCCATTTATTATCAAATTCCTGCCAAAATTCAAAAGGATAATTGCTGATCGAAGATATTAGGCATTTCATCCTAGTAAGGATATTTTGTATTTATTTTTGATTGAAAAGTCAGCGAAAACTTAAGACTTTTTGTTTGCTTAAACAGAAGCAGGAAATTGTGATAAAAATCTACCAGAGGTGGTTTTAATTTCGTTGGTAAGAGGTCAGCGGTAGACTAAAACAAATGTTTTATCGTTGCCCATTTCATTAGATCCAAAAGCCCATTTTTTCCATGTTTTCGGCCAAAATATTTCACCAAGTAGCGATAACCCACAGAAATTAGGAAGCTAAAAACACATATAAAGCGAGTGATTTAAAGAGGAATCAGGATCAATTACTTATAGATGTATATTCTTTAGGGGTTTTGCCGAACCTCTTTTTGAATGACTGACTGAAATGAGCCAGGTTATCCATGCCACATTCCTGAGCGATTTCTGAGATATTCATTTGCGGTTCATTGTCCATTAACTCACGTGCTTTCTGTATACGAATCTCCCGAATGTAACTTGCTGGGGTTTGACCAGTGACGGCTCTTACTTTTCTAAACAAATTACGCTCGCTTAAATTTAGTTTTTTGCTTAAAAACTCATTTGAAAGTTTAGCGTTCTTTAAATTCTTCAGAATAAAATTATCCAGCTTAATTTTAAACGATTGCAGGTTTTCATTATCTAAATCCTCTACTTCTTTTTGAAGAGGCTTTTTGCGGCTAATTGAAAAATTTAAAGCATTTTGAATTCGTACTTTTAGTTCATCCAGATTAAAAGGTTTTATTACATAATCATCTATACCAAGATTCAATATTTTTACTTTTTCGCTGCTAAGACTTTTCGCTGTTAAAAAAATAATCGGAATATCCCTCCATTTAGGATTGCTTTTTAACCTTAGCGCTAATTCATATCCATCAATATTAGGCATCATATAATCCGTGAGGATTAGGTCTGGCAGAACACCTTTTTCCAATTTATTCAAGGCTTCTTGTCCGTCAGCGGCTTCCATTGAATTGTATTCGGACAATTTTTCTTTCAAATACGTACGCATGAAAGCATCGTCTTCCACGAACAAAATGCTTTGCTTTGCTTGATCTATTGAAGAGATTAAGGTGGGAGCATCCTCCTCAAAATATTCTTCAATAGCATTCGGAAATGTAAGTTTAAAAGTTGTTCCTTTTCCTAATTCACTAAGACATTCAACTTTCCCTTGATGCAATTCCATGAATTCTTTTACAATGAAAAGACCAATCCCTGTACCTCCTGTTTTTGATGAGTTCTCTGATTGAAAATAGCGATCAAATATTCTTGCTAAGTCGTTCTGACTAATTCCTATGCCTTCATCTCTAACTTCAATATTTAAATCTTTTTTATGCTTATCAATCTTAATATAAATACTGCCAGACTTATTGCTGTATTTAATCGCATTAGAAATTAAGATCGTAATGATCTTTTCAAATTTATCCTGATCAACGTATGCTACTATAGTCTTTTCAGAAGGATTCAGCACAATAATTTGGTCCTTATATTGTGCAGCATCTTGCAAATTGTGTTGAATATTTGTTATGAGCTTTGTAATGTCAGTGGGTTGGCAAACCGCAACAAGTTCAGCATCATCCAGTTTTGCCAGATCGAGCATTTCATTTACAAGCTGCAACAAATATTTACTGTTTTTTAAAGAAAGATTAAGGTCTTTTTTAATAGCTGGCACTAGTTTTTCATTCTTCAAACTGCTTTCCAGTGGAGATATGATTAGCGATAATGGAGTTTTAAGTTCATGCGATACATTATTGAAAAATTGTGTTTTAAATTTTTCAACGCGCTTCAGCTGTTTTTTTTCTTCTTTGAGTTGGTTGATTTGCACTTTACTTGATAAAGATTCTTCTTGAAGTTGGAAGTAATCTTTTAGCCAAGCAAGAGTAAAGATGGCATCCCTAATCAATAGACTGATATATACAGTCTTGGTTGTTAAATATGTGCTTGGTAAAATTCCATTTATGGCAAGAATGGTTAAAGTGGCAGCCAAAATAGGAGGGATATTAGCAATTATATAAATGAGGCAATTGTGCCGTTCTTTATTCCACACTTTTATGATCAACAATATATTTGCTAAAACAAATAGTACGAAATATAAGCCTGAGCTTACTTTTAAAAACAAGCTGTTATCTTCATTGATAAAAGCTAGTTGAATAATAAAAAATGGAAATACTAATATGTAAAATAAAACTTTTGAATGTTGGTAGGCTTTGAGATAAAATGCAGTAAAAAATGTATAAGCTCCAACGAGAAGAATATTGAGAATGATTTCTGCCTGATGTATTTTCCATGCACTGATATCTATAAGCCCTATAAAAGATTGATGTACAACGTTGACCAGTAGTATGCTAATGATAATAAGAATAATATAGGTAGCTTGACTGAGGCTTGGCCTTAGGAAAAATAATATAAGGTTGATCAACAAGATGATGAGCTCCATTCCGCTCAGGAGTATAACTACCGTATTAATTAAACTTGAATCGTGCTCAAATTCTTCAGAAGAAACGGCTTCTATGTTTGATAATGTTCTAAGAGGTGTTGAATAACTCGTTTTGCTGATCAGTTTTAGGTAAAGATTGCCACCTTCAGGCTCTAAATCAATCACATTAAGATAGAAACCTTTTTTGTAGCCTCGCTCTGAAAACTCTACTAGCCTTCCTGAGCGCGAGTGCGGATTTTTGTCCTCCGGATAATAGGCTTCTATCCTTTCAAAATATTCAGATAGATATAAATAATCTGCACCATTTAGGGCTTCCTGTTGGATCTTAATCCAATAAATAGGTATTTCTTTGGATAAGCTATTCGATTTCTCGAATGAGATTTTTTGATTGGTTTCAAGATTTTGGATTTCAGAAAATGATAGATCAGTTGTATCAGCAAAAACCTTGAAACTGATGTCACTTGTAGTTTGACCAAAAGATGAATCTGCCCAAAATAGAAGCAGTATAAATAAAAATTTTCTCACAGATTTGGAGTATTTACTATCTAGCAAATGGAAACTATAAAAAGCCTAATTATATATTTTTCAAATAGCTAAAATAATGCTTTTTTAATCTTTCGTCAATATCTTATGAGATAATGCTGGGTTCTTTCGACCAATACTATTTATACTTAGAGGAATAGGTGATGGGGATTCAATTGCTATAATTACTACTCCGTAATTAGCTCTTTTGGTTTAAAAGCTTGGAAAATAGGTAAGCCCAAAAGTAGAAAAACCTTCCAGGTTTTAAACGCCTGTAAGGTTTTTTAATAATGGCTGATCTAAATCTTGTTAGAGGTTTCTGCCCCGGATTTGTATTTTAAAAATCATATGGAGCTGTGAAGACACGACTTTTGGCTATCATTAGATAGTAGGACAAGTTTAACATAAACAATTTTAAAGATAAAATTGTAAACCTAAAGCAAAACTACCGGGATTAAAGTCTAAGCCAAATCTTTGCGATACATCGCTTACGTTTTCATTAGGATCATCCGATGAAGTTTTGGAAGAGTTGTAACCTAATAGACCATATTTACCTTCAATTCCGAATTTTTCGGTTATCATGAAAAGAATTCCTGGTTGAATACCTGCATGAAAATCAAAACTATTTAAATCATTATTCTGACTTTCTTCATATCTGATTTTTCCAAAACCTACTTCAATATTTCCTTGAAGAAATAGATATAAATTTTCCTTTATTGATTTATGTACACGGGTAAATGTGCCAAACCTAAATGTATTGTCTTTTCTATTGTAATCTGACATAGTGTTTTGACCAGATTCATAATAATTTAAAAATGATGCCCGTGAATATCCGATTTGTCCACCTATTGAAATATTATCACTAATAAAATAACCAAACTGAGGTGTAATGGAGAAATTCGTACGTTCAATTATCTGATTTCGGTAATCTATTCCCGAACCACTTTCATACTCTGAATTATTTGTGAAATACGAAGCACTTCCACCTAATTGAAATTTCCCATCTAAAGATTGGCTCAATACTGGAAACTGTATGAGTATAAGGATAGCTAATAGTAATCTTTTCATGATTTTTTGTTTGGATTTAAATTTAATTATTGAAACAGAATAAAGTTTATTGCAATTAACTTAGTGACTTTCCGTATACATAAACTATGCCACTAATTTATTGAAATATGGATTGTGAATTGATTTATTGAGATAAGCTGTTGTATTCATATTCCGCCTCAGCTAAAGCTCTAAAAGCTTTTAATTTAAGATTGGATAATTCCAGCGTAATCATTTCAGGCGGGGCATAATATCGGATTTTGACATCCTCAGCATTGGCTATATCTCTAATTAAGTTCTCTTCAAGGGTATATTGAATACTAATTAAACTATAATTTCTAATTTCATAATCTCTGATAACAGAAGTAGTGCTCGAATCTGCTAAAATTAAATCTTCTTCCTCTTTATCCACTTCTGTAAGGCTTTCTTTTGATTGCGAATGGATCTCAATCGGGTAATTTCTGCCATCCACAATGAAATAAATAGTGTTTTCAATAGATTTCAATCTATTTTCTAATTGCAGATAATCATAAAATTTATATTCTTGTTTAAAGCCATTGGTTTCCTTGTAGATAAGTTGTTCATTTTTAATGAAAGAAGAATTCCGTTCCTCGGAAAAATTGTAAAAGAGTGTTTTCTTAAATCTAGTTATTCCTTTAATTTCATCATGCTCTACCTCAGGTTTCGGGTTAGCTTTTATTAATAAAATAGCAGCAAGACAAGATTGAAGGCTGAAAAATACATTGACTAATAATATTTTTATAATTATTGATTTGCTGTAGCGATATAATTTAAAGGCTGTCATAATTGAAAATGGTTTTTAAATCTATTTTCAAAAACTGTGCCTTTTATATAAATTAAGCTATAAATACATTACATCTTAGAACTTCTGGATACATATTGAAAGCTTTTGGATTAGATCCTTGTTCAATTCTATTCAGTTAAGGCCACATTTAACTCATCAATTTTCACATCAATATATTCCTACCACAAAGTGAACAATAGAAAAAAAAACCAAGGTTATTTGTGAGATAATTCAATTTTATATTTATGTAAAATCTTTTGTTTTCTTTTGAATCTCTTGTGGTTAAAAGAAATCAGTCTTAGGCTGCCCTTTTCCATTGCGGTTTAAAATATAGCAGTTATTAATCATATTTTCTGTTCCCATTGTTGAAGCGAATAAAAAAACAGACTTCAAAGTTTAACTTAATTTTCCCGTTGGGGATTAAGAGGCTTCAACTTCTCCTTCAATTCTTTCATTCCTTCTACTGCACTTTTGGCAATGGCCGATACCTGATTATTTCCATAATATTCTGGAGTGCTAGGATCTACCACATAAATCGGAACATCAGTCTCTACTTGATGAATCAAACCTGCAGCAGGATAAACTTGCAAGGAAGTGCCTACTACTAATAATATATCTGCGGAAGCGGTAATGCGAGCTGCCGGCTCAATCATCGGAACCATTTCACCAAACCAAACAATATGTGGACGTAATTGAGAGCCTTTTTCGCATAAGTCTCCTTCATTAATTTCCCAACCGTCCAGTTCATAGATTAGATTTTCATCCTGACAGCTTCTGGCTTTTCTAATTTCTCCATGTAAATGCAAAACATTGGATGAACCACCTCTTTCATGCAAATCATCAATGTTTTGTGTGATGATTTGGACATCATAATATTCTTCTAGTTCTGCCAATATTTTGTGTGCTTCATTAGGTTCTGCCTCTAATACGGCTTTTCTTCTTTGGTTATAGAAATCTAATACCAATGCTTGATTTTTAGCCCAGCCTTGAGGTGAAGCTACTTCCATCACATCATGTCCTTCCCATAATCCATCGGCTCCTCTGAAGGTAGGAATGCCACTTTCTGCACTTATTCCGGCTCCGGTTAAGACGACTAATTTCTTTTGCATAACTTTATATTTTGAATTCATACAATCAAATTTGAATTCGATTCGTTACAGACTTCAATATAATAAAACTTGAAAAAATGATAGCAAGAATAATTTTTATTGCCTTAGTAATTTTTAGTAGTGCAGCCTGCGTAACGCAGAAAAAGTATGATGAACTCCTGGCTGAGAAAGTAAAACTTGAAGCTGAAAAAATGGGCTTAGAGGATAAAGTGGACTTGAAAAACAACACTATTGAATCTTTAGAAGCACAGTTAGCAGAGGAGAAAGAAACTTTAGCGCAGGTCAAAAAAGCTTATCAAAATTCTCAAAGTAGTTTGGACTCTTTGCAACAGCAGTATACAACGCTGAATGATTATTATGATAAATTAATGAGCAGCAGCGGAAAGCTCAATACAGATTTAGCGAATAAGGAGAAACAACTCTTACAAATGGAAGCTGATTTGGAAATTTCCAAGCAGAAAAACGATGAACTAGCGGCTGAATTTAGCAGAGCGTGAAGAGCGAGTAGCAGAACTTGAAAAAGTATTGGCCGATAAGGAAGCAGCAGTAAATGCCTTAAAACAAAAAGTGAGTGAAGCACTCCTAAATTTCAAGGAAAACGATTTAACTGTTGAAGTGAAGAATGGGAAAGTATATGTTTCCTTAGCAGAGCAGCTATTATTTAATTCCGGAAGCACAGTGGTTGACTCGAAAGGAGCAGAAGCTTTAAAGAAATTAGCCCAAGTATTGAAAGATAATCAGGATGTAAATATTGTTGTAGAAGGTCACACTGATGATGTGCCTATTTCTGGAAATAATAAATATTTAAAAGATAACTGGGATTTAAGTGTTTTAAGAGCTACTTCTATTGTAAGGATTTTAACCAATAATGGTGCATCTCCAGAAAGAGTTACGGCTGCTGGAAAAGGAGAATTTTCCCCTAAAGCATCGAATGAAAATGCAGAAGGTAGGAGAGAGAATAGAAGAACAGAAATTATCCTGACTCCAAAATTAGATGAGTTATTCCAGATTTTGGAAACGAATTAGTTAGAAGTGGGAAGTCTGAAGTCTGAAGTTTATGATACCAACAATGATTTATAAACCTAGACTCCAGACTTCTTTCATCCATCACCCCTCATCTCCACATCCATCACCCTTCCTCAACATATCTTTCTTCCCACTTGTACTAAAGCGGATTATTTGGTAAAATGCATGAAATTTTAATACGGCTTACGTTTTAATTAATGGAAGAAAATCAAGAACAGCTTGCGCAACAATGGCATTCATTTTTGCAAGAGTATTTTCATAAAATCATTCAACAAAAAAAGGATTTCTTAAAGACTCATATTGAGTTTGTTAAGAAGCAGAAGCCTATCCAAACGGATGAGACAAACTTTAAAGCAGATGATGAATATAAGCAGGCAGTTTTTGAGTTTATCAAAAGTACTTATGGAGAGCAGCCTAAACTTGAACATTCAGATTTTGAAGAATTACATGCCACTTTAATTACGGAATTTCAAAATTTGCTCTCTTCTGTTCCGGATGTAATAGTTAAGGAACAAAAATCGGAGCGTTTTCAGATTCAAAAAGAAGATAGTTTTGGCTTAAAATTGAGAAAGCCTTTTAAGATCTTCTTTTTCGGATTAAGTAAAGTGCCTTTCCATATTGCTAATCTATTCAGAAAACAAAAGAAACCACTTAAATACTGGAAGCATGAAGTCAAGTCCAAAGCCTTATTTGAAAGGCACTTTTTCAATGGATTTCAGAATGCTTTTATTGAACTCAATCAACAGATATTAAAAGAATTTACAGCTTCATTGGTTAAATTGAGAGATTATGAAAATTTACCAACTGATGATAACCATACAGATTTTGAAAATTCGGCTTTAGGTTTTCAGGAGGGTTTTATAAAAATAATCAAATCAAAAATAAATGATGAATACCTTCGATTGTGTCAGGCTTATGATGATGAATTTAAATTAGTAGGCACCATTGAATACAAGAGCAAACTATTAAATCCTAACAGACTTGATAAAGATTATCAGCAGTTCAAGAAGCAATATTCAAAAAAACATCATTGTTGGAATAATACAATACATGCGCTTTTTGAGGATTGGCGTTCTGAACTCGAACTTTCCGCTCTACAATCATTTTTGCAAAAGAGTATAAAGGGATTGAATAATAACGTAGGGGAATGGAATGATAAATTGCAAGATAATTTCATAAGCCCCATCAAATCTTTTTTGGAAGAGGCTCAATCAACTTTTGATAAAGATGAAAAGGAAAGTGAAGATATTGGTAAAAAAATTACTCAAGTAAAGTATATTACAAATAAGCAATTGGATCGAGGGTTGATTCAAAAAATGCAAGAAAGCCTTTCTAAGAATACTATTCTAAATCAGATGGATAGATTAGAGCATTTGATAGGGGAACGCATTGAAAAGCTAGCCAATGATTATGTAGTAACCAAATCCAATCATTTTGATAGACCTTTAGAAGATAATGAGCTTTCTTCCATTTCTAACTATGAATTATTATCATTTGAAATTAAGCCAAAGCTAAATGATAAATTGGAAGCTTTAAAAAGTAATATTTTCCAAAAAATGGGGGAATTGCTTATTAAGGTAGGGGATATAGATGAAATTGTGCATTATGTATTGAGTTCAGCTTCCAATTCATTAAATGCGGAGCCCAAGGAGAATCAAGCCAGTACTATAATTCTGGATGGATTTAAAAGAGCTGAAAACACAGCCGAAGAAGTAGATAATCAAATTCAAGAATTGATTGAAAATGCACAATCTGAGCTCAAGAAAATAAGTGATGAGCTGATTCAAGAATTACAAAAACTTAAGGAAAATGAAAATGTTTCTGCCTTAAAAATCCGAATTAGCAAGGCTAAAGCAATTCATAAATCAGAGGCACTCACACAAAAGATATTAGATTTTGGAAAGCAGTATTTTGATGTCACCAAAAAATTCAGTCTAACTTATTATCAAAAAGCTAAGGAACTAAAAGAAGAACTTTCCAAACGCTTTTTATCGGCTACTATCGAAAATGAGCCAAATAGAGCAGTTTCTGATTTTTTAAATGAGTCCAATCAAATAATAGAAGGGTTACCTGTTATTTATAAAAGATTATATGCCATTGAGCCGCTAACCGATATGGTGCTGTTTGAAGGCAGAGAAAAAGAAATCGCAAGAATTTCAAAGGCTTATGTGGCTTGGACGGCCGGGAAATATGCTTCTGTTTTGATCACTGCTGAAAAATGGAGCGGTATGACCTCACTAGTTAATTATGCCATTAAAAATATTAAATTCAATAATGTTCCGCTTCGCACTGAGTTGAAATTTAATAATCCTGATCCACAGTTTTTTCTTAAAAGTTTATCGGATTTATTGGAATTAGAGTCAAGTGATAAACAAACCATTATAGAACATCTCAATTTGGGTAAAAGGCGCATTATCATATTTGAAAATCTGCAAAAGCTTTTTCTTAGGGAAATGCATGGACAAAAAGCTTTAGTAGAGTTTATTGACATCATGACGGCCACCCAGAGAAATGTATTTTGGATAGGAACGATGTCCATTTATACGTTTAATTACTTGGAGAAATCATTGAAAATGAGTGCTTTTTTCAGTTATCATGTTCCGCTTGAGCCATTAAGCGATGATGAGATTAGTCAGCTAATTATTAAGAGAAACCGAATAAGTGGTTTTAAAATAAAGTTTGAGGCTTTAGAAAAGGATTCCAATGATAAAAAGTTTAAGAAGCTGAATGAGTCAGAAAAGCAGCAATATTTAAAAGAGCGTTTCTTTAAAGATTTGAATAATTTTGCGAAAAGTAATATTAGTATGGCGCTGATGTTTTGGCTGTTATCCACAAAAAAAGTTGATGACCAAACCATCGTTATCCAAAACTTTAAAAAGCCTGATTTTAGCTTTTTAGCTTCTTTAAAAAATGATAGGGTTTTTGTTCTGCAAGCTTTAATAATGCATGATGGATTAAAATTGGAGCAAGTTTCCAATGTATTATCCTACAGTTTGACTAAAGCTAAATTCTTACTGTTAGAATTATTGGAAGATGGCGTATTGATTGAAAGAAATTCGCAATATCTAGTCAATCCGATTATTTATAGAAATACTGTTCAACTCCTTAAATCAAGAAACTTATTATGAAGGTAGGGCAAATAAAATGGATGCTTTCTTTGTTTGTTGGGCTATTAATTGCTTTTCAAATTCAAGCTCAGGACAGTATAGAAAATCAAAAGAAAAGCTTGGTTGGAGTAAAATCCGTAGTGGATTCTCAAGCTGTAAAACCAAAAAAAGTAAAAGTTCAAAAGCCAGCTATAAAATCAGATTCTCTTAAATTTCAAAAGGACAGTTTAAAGAAGGAAGAGAAAGCAGAAAAAACTACAGAAAAGGATTTCGAGGCGGATACTTTAATAGTGAAAACTGAAAAAAGAGAAGAGGGGGAGGGATTTGGAGAAAGCAAAATCAAAGAATTGTCTAATTTGATTTCCAGTGCTAATATCTTCTATACTATTGTTTTTTTACTTTTTGGCTTTGCATTTATTAAAGTCATCACTTTTATACTAAATGGACTTGCTGAAAGAAGCACTAAATATAGAATTGCTTTTAAAGGCTCTATTCCGATAGTTAAAATCGTAGGATGGGTCATCATTATCCTATTAATTATTGTAGTGATTTATCAGCCTTCCGTAGCCTCCATGCTGGCGGTTTCCGCTTCTATTGGAGTCGCGATTGGCTTTGCTTCTCAGGATATATTGAAGAATATATTTGGAGGGATCGTCATTTTGCTCGACAGACCCTTTGTGTCAGGGGATAAAATTGAGGTAGATAAGTATTATGGTGAAGTAGTGGAAATAGGTTTGCGTTCTACTCGCATCGTTACTCCTGATGATTCTTTGGTTTCTGTTCCTAATGCAGTGATGATGAATAGTTCTTTATCCAACTCTAATGCAGGAGAGCCCAATTGTCAGGTGGTAGCTGAAATATATTTACCGCTAACCATTGATACTATTAAAACCCGAGAAATTGCCACTCAAGCCGCTACAGTCTCCAAATATATTTATTTAGGAAAGCCTATTACAGTCCTGTTCTTTAATGAAGTCAATAATAATCATTCTTATTATAAAATGAGAGTAAAAGCCTATGTAATGGATATTCGTGATGAATTCCGTTTTAAAAGCGATATGACCGAATTAATCATCACAGAACTGGTCAAAGAAGAGGTATTGGACGGTAAATTTTAGAAAACAGGTAGTTTACTGTGTAAACAAAGAAAATCCGCCAGAGTCGTCAGTGATTTCCACTAGCGAGACGCTAACGGAAGGGATTTATACTATCGCTAGCGTCTTGCTAGTGATGGTTACTATTGCCTCTGGCAAGGAATTACTTTTGGTGCTTATATTGTATCATTTACCATAAGGTCGTTCCTCTGGAACTTAACTCGCACAATTCATCTTACTGAATAGATATTTGTAGCCACCTTAGATACCAATAAAACCCGCCAGAGGCGGTAGTAATTTCTACTAGCGAGACGCTAGCGGAAGAGCACTTTTTTCTATCGCTAGCGTCTCGTTAGTGATGGCTACTATTGGCTCTGGCATTTTATTCAATATATTAGTACTAAATCATTGAACAAAGGTCATTTTGCTTTTCACTTATTTTTAAAGTTTAAGGAAATCGGAGAAACCACATGCTATATGATATAATCCGTTTATTGATTTTAAGTTATTCAGATGTTCAATAGAAACTTGCTGTCAACTTTGCAACCAATAATATTCGCCTGAGGCGGTAGTAAATTCCACTAGCGAGACGCTAGCGGAAGAGCACTTTTTTTCTATCGCTAGCGTCTCGCTAGTGATGGTTACTATTACCTCTGGCAAGGAATTACTTTTGGTGAATTTATCCCTTATAAGGTCGTTCCTACGTAACTTTTGGTGCTTATATTGTATCAGTTACCATAAGGTCGTTCCTCTGGAACTTAACTTGCATAATTCATCTTACTGAATAGATATTTGTAGCCACCTTAGATGCCAATAAAATACGCCAGAGGCGGTAGTAATTTCCACTAGCGAGACGCTAGCGGAAGAGTACTTTTTTTCTATCGCTAGCGTCTCGTTAGTGATGGCTACTATTGGCTCTGGCAAAGAATTACTTTTGGTGAATTTATCCCTTATAAGGTCGTTCCTACCTAACTTTATTATTTTATGTGGTTTTAATTACCTATTGACGTTCCGCAGGAACTTATGGAAAGTAAATCATACTCTAACATTATCACTAGAAAATTATATTTTTCATGATTTTATTATGAATAAAGTGGGTTAAAATGCTTTTAATTTAATTAATTTGCACAAAAACTAAAGTATGCGTCAACCTTTTACCATTCTATTGATCCTTATTGCTGTGAATTTTACATTCGCTCAACAGGATACTCCAAAAAATTTGGGTCAGAATATTAATTCCTCTTATCAGGAAACCAAGCCAGTGATTTCACCTGATGGCAACACCTTGTTTTTTGCCAGGCAGAATTACCCGGAAAATTATGCTGGTTCCAATGATCCACAGGATATTTATGTGTCGGAAAAAAGAAATGGGAACTGGTCTAGCGCCCAAAATATTGGAGAACCATTGAATGATAAATACCCTAATGGGGTAAGCTCGGTAACGCCTGATGGTAATACGATGCTGATTATAAATGGCTATAATGAATATGGAGATGTGCTAGATGGTGCTTCTATTTCCCATAGAAAAGGTGGAAGATGGCAATATCCTCAAATGATTAATATTCAAGAGTTTTATAACCTAAATGAATATATCGATTATTATTTAGCCAATAACGAACGAACACTTTTACTGGCCATTGAAACTGAAGAGAGTTTTGGTGATCAAGATTTATATGTCAGCTTTAGAATAGATGAAAGAAATTGGTCTAAGCCAGTAAATTTGGGCAGACAAATAAACTCTTCTTCTCCCGAGTTTTCTCCTTTCTTGGCGGCTGATAATAAAACCTTATTTTTTGCTTCATACGGGCATAATGGATATGGCGATGCCGATATTTTTTACTCTAAAAGACTGGATGATAGTTGGCAAAATTGGTCCAAACCTGAGAATTTGGGGACTGATGTCAATACAAAAGAATTTGAAGCCTATTATACTATAGATGCCTCAGGAGAAGATGCTTATTTCGTGACCACTAAAGGGAGTGTTGCAAATTCTAAGGATATCTATCAGATGACGTTGCCTTATAAATTTAGACCTGATCCCGTTTTATTATTAAATGGTGAGGTCGTGGATTTAGCAAATGGCAAAAAGCTTGAAGCAGAAATTGAGTTTGTGAATACCAATAATTACAATAAAAATGAAGACGTTATTTCCAATACTGAAAATGGGTTCTCTCATATTTTAGAGCAAGGCGCACTTTATCAATATCTACCTGTTAAAAGAGATTATGTAGGAATTTTACAATATCAGGATTTAACAAAGCTAAGTGAATATTTAGAGAAAGAACAAAAACTTGGTATGCTACCAATTGCTGTGGGATCTGAAATCCCTGTTCATCATATCACTTTCGTAAATAATGCCGATATTTTCAGGTCTGATGCTTATTATGAATTGGATCGATTTGCTTCCATATTGCAAAGCAATCCTCAGATGCAAATTGAAATTATAGGACACACTGCCCAACTACCTTTAGAGGCCGAAAATGATAGATTATCCTACAATAGAGCCAAAGCAGTGGCAGAATATTTTGAGAAGAAAAACGTACATCCTGATAGATTAAGAATTAACGGAGCAGGAGAGAAGGTTTCTTTTTCTTCGAACACAGATATTGCTTTGAAAAATGGTATAGCCTTAGAGGACCGCATCACCATCAAAATCATCAGCATGAACTGGGAAAAGCCAAAGCCAAAAGATACTGATGAAGATGGAATTATTGATTTAGAGGATGATTGCCCAACTTTAGCGGGAGTAGCAGAAAATAATGGTTGTCCTGAAATTACGGAAGAAACCAAAGAAGTGTTGAAAGAAGCTCTGGAAGGTATTGAATTTGAATTAGCTTCTGATGTGATCCGTGAGCAATCGCTTCCAATTTTGGATAAAGTGGTTACCGTTATGGAAGAAAATCCTGATTACAATTTAAAGATTTCAGGTCATACGGATAATCAAGGAGATGATGATGCCAATTTATTATTATCGCATAAAAGGGCTCAAGCCACCAAAAAATATCTGCTGGATCAGGGAATTGCTATTTTGAGGCTAGATGCAGTGGGTTATGGTGAAATGCAACCGGTAGAAAGCAATGATACAGCCGAAGGCAGAGCAAAGAATAGGAGAGTGGAGTTTGAGATTGTGTTTGATTAAGTTGGCAGGTTGGCAAGTTTTCATGTTGGCGGGTTGACAGCTAGGGGGATTATGAATGATGAATCGGATGCTAAATTTCTTGACTCTTGACTCTAAAATGGGCTATTAGGTCAGTACCGCAGGTCAGACAGGAAATGGCTTGAAGATGGAAGTTGGAAGTAGGAAGCTCGAAGTGGGAAGTTCTAAGAGGGAAGTTTACCTTTATTCAAATTGCTTCAATAGAAGGGAACTGGATGAATTAGGAATGATGAATATCGGATGCTAAATTTCTTGACTCTAAAATCTAGCTACTAGCTACTCATTACTTAAAACTTAAAACCTAAAACTTATTACCAAATCCAATTACCGTAAAAAATTCGTAATTATTCCATTCGTAATTCGTAATTCGTAATTAAAAATTCTTAGTTTTGCTATTTGAAAAATTAAAATGTTGATTAGAAATATTACATTATTTATTCTTGTAGCCATACTATTTGCTTCTTGTGTAGGCAATAAACGCCTGGTGTATCTTCAAAAAGATGATTTACATGAAAATCAGCCTAAAGACACGGTTTTAAGGGAATACGATTTAACTTATCACGACTATAAAATCCAACCGCAGGATATACTTTCAGTTCAGTTTACAAGTATTACAGATGAAGACTTTGATATCTTCAGTGATTTTGGAATGGGTGGAGGAAATGCTGGTGGTGGAGGCGGTGGTATGCTTGCATTAAGAGGTGAACTAGTAGATCCACAAGGTCAGATTGGTTTTCCGGTTGTGGGGAAAATTAAAGTGCAAGGCATGACCATTTTTGAAGTGCAAGATACATTGCAAAGCATAGCCGCACGGTATGTAGAAGACCCAGTAGTGAAGGTCCGGCTGTTAAACTATAGGTTTACCATTTTAGGTGAGGTAAATGGAGAGAGTGTCATTACCACCCAAAATACGAGAGTTACTTTTATGGAGGCCATAGGAATGGCTGGAGGACTTACCGAATTAGCCAGTAGAGATAATGTAAAGGTTGTTCGCCAAAAAGGTGATACTGCTGAAGTTTTTTACATTGATTTATTAGAAGAAGAATTTCTAGAATCCGAAAAGTTTTATGTTTATCAAAATGATATTATAATTGTTCCACCATTGCAGCAAAGACCCATCAGACGGTATTACAGTCAAAATTTAAGCTTATTGCTTTCATCGGTTTCTGCTGTTTTGTTTATTGGAAGTTTTTTCGGTTTAAGCGCTACAAGATAAAAGATATTGGATAATCAATTCAACCCATATAGTTCTGATTTTGCCGACCCAAGCATGGGTACCTCATCCACTGAGGGAAATCAGTTGATTGACTTCAAAAGAGTACTCTATAAGATAATTAAGTTTTGGTATATAGTTGTAATCACCTCTCTTTTAGCATTATCTGTAGCTTATATTATTAATCGCTATAGTACTCGTATATATCCAGTTACTGCCTCCATTATGATTAAGGAAAATCAGGAGGAAGTAGGAGCGAAATTTTTATATAACAATGCCATTTCTGACCCCTACAGAAATTATTATAATGAAATGTATGTCATCAAATCATTTCCTTTGATAAATTCTGCAATAGAAGAATTGAATTTTCATGTTTCATACTTTCGAGAGGGTGAAATCAAAAGTTCTGAATATTATAATCCTAATTTTCCTGTAGAAGTGAAGCCTGAAGATGAAAGTGAATTACCTTATGGTAAGTCTGCAGGGATTACTTTTTTAAATCAAGATGAATTCAAACTTTTCAATCTTACTATCACCTCAGAAGGAGAAGAGAGCAAAGGAGAAAAAATATTTAAATTTGGAGATTTAGTACCTATTAATGGACACAAAGTCATATTCCATAATTATGGAATCATTCCTGAAGGTGATTTAAATAAATATTATATCATCAGGTTTAATGCTCCGGAAAGCATTACAGGTCAATACCAATCCAAGTTAAATGCAAGATGGGCTGAGCAAGGTTCGTCCGTTTTAAACTTAAGCTTGAATGGACCTGAACCTCGGAAAGAAATTGATTTTTTAAATACTTTCATTGAGAAATATCAAAAGCTTGATATTGACAGGAAAAATCAAACCGCTAGTCAAACCATTCAATTTATTGATGATCAATTAAATGCCATTTCCGATACGCTCCAATTCTATGAACAAAGGTTGATGCAGTTTAAGAAGGAAAATGTAGTCACCAATATGGATGGGGAAGCGCTTAGAATTTATGAAAATCTTCGTGAAATTGAACAAGAAGCTGTACAATATACAGTTCAAGAACAGTATTATACGTACTTAAGAAAATTTTTGAGGGATCCCAATAATAAAATGGATCAGGTGGTTACTCCTCAAAGTGTGGGCATAGAAGATCAAGTGATAGCTGAAATGCTCGGAAAGCTTTTGCAATTGGATATTGAAATTAAACGCTTTCAACAAAAGGATAAAGCAGCTAATCCGATTTTAGAAGACAAAAAGCAAGAAATGCAAGCGCTCAGAACCAATATTCTAAGCAGTATCAAAACTTTGGAAGAAACGAGAGGGATTATGCAGGAATCTGTAAAGCGTCAGCAACGGATTTTGGAAGATCAACTAAAATTATTGCCTGGATTGCAACAAGATTTCATTAATATCAAAAGGGATTATTCATTTAGAGAAGGTTTATATACTTTCTTGATGCAAAAAAGGGCAGAGGCCGCTATTTCAAAAGCTTCTACCACTAGTGATATCAGAACTGTTAACCCTCCTAAGTTAGCAGGTGGTCCCATTACACCTAAGACTACTCAAAATTACATGATATTCTTAGTGATAGGTTTGATAATCCCAATAGGCTTTTTCATTATTCTAGAGTTGTTTAACAACAAAATTCAATCTAAGGAAGATATAGAAAGAGCTACTTCTATTCAAGTAATAGGAGGGATTGGACATAAAAAATTACAGGATAATTTGATTGTATTTCGTAAACCAAGGTCTGCAGTAGCAGAATCCTTCCGAGCATTACGATCCAATTTGAACTTCTATACAGAAGGAAAAGAGAAAAAAGTATTTTTGGTTACGTCCTCTATTTCTGGGGAAGGGAAAACTTTTACCACTATTAATTTAGCCACCGTTTTAGCGCTTTCAGGCAGACGTACTTTATTGATTGGAGCTGATATGCGTAGACCCAAAATCTTTGATGATTTTAATCTACATAATGAATTTGGTTTAAGTAACTTACTATCTGGCCAAGCTGAAATGGAAGAAGTAGTACAAACTACTGAAATAGATAATCTGGATTTATTGAGTGCTGGACCCATTCCACCCAATCCAAGTGAGTTATTAATGAAGAATATCATGAAGGATAGCTTGGATAAAGCATTCAAAACCTATGACTTTATCATTATTGATTCACCGCCAATTGCATTGGTGACGGATGCTTTTGTGTTGTCTAAATTTGCAGATCACACCATTTTCATGGTCAGACAAGATTATACGCCTAAGGAAGCAGTTGTGGCAGCAAATGAACTCTATACCAAAGGCAAAATTAAGAATATCAGCATTTTATTCAATGATATCAAAAAAGCTGGGCCAGGTTACGGCTACGGATATGGTTATGGCTACGGATATGGTTATGGTTACGGCTATGGTTCAGGCAAAAGAAAAGACGGTTACGGCTACTACCAAGAAAGCTGATTTTTAATTAATAATTACAGGCAGGCTTGAATTTAACAGCAAAGGCTGTTATTTTAACTACAAAGTGAACAAAGCTTTTCACAGAGTTTCACAAAGAAAATTAAAGCCAGCCCACGGTCTGACGCATTTAGCGTCTTACCGTTAAATGTAAAAAAGGGATTACCACTATTCATGCAATTAAATTTAGATTTGGTCACTTTTAACTCCGGTCATCAATCAACTTTAGCTGTATTTTTTTCAGTGACCTTCGTGTAAACCTCAGTGCAACTCAGTGGTTAAACCATTTCAGCTTTAGCTGAATATTTCTTATTGTTCCTTAGTGCAAAACTCAGTGCAATTTAGTGGTTAACCAATTACAGCTTAAGCTGTAATTTCTTTTGTTCTCTCATGTTACTTTGTGGTTGATTTATCAGCTTTAGTTGCATTTTTCTCAGTGACCTTTGTGTAAATCTCAGTGCAACTTAGTGGTTAACCCATTTCAGCTTTAGCTGAATTGCTTTTTGTTTTTTAGCATATTAACTCAGCTGTTAAACTTTTTTGCTTATATTTTTTATCTGTTTATTGCAATTCAAATTTTAATCTCATAAATTTATAATTGAGTAGAAATTCTACTCGTTTTGCATTACAGAAAATAGCTCTTTACTAGGTTCCGAATGGGACTGAAAGGGCGGAGCTGAAGTTAATTACGAATTACGAATTATTTAATTAGGAATTGAAGATTGAATCAAACAACAGAAGTAAAGGTCAGTACCGCAGGTCAGACCGGTTTTAATTAATGATTAGTGATTTTTAATTGATATGTCGAGCTTCAAACTTCAACTTTACATCAATTTTTGACAGCCTATAGCCACAAAGTAAGACAAAAGCAGACTGAATAATTATTACTACCAACAAAACTTCCCACTTCTCCCGATTCGTTACTCTCGGGATCTCCGTTACGCTGCGACAACCTTTACACCTGAAAACTTGTAAATTCGACAACTTGACAACCTGACAACGCGTCAACTTGCCAACCTAATAATGTTAGACACCCTCATCACCTCAAAAACCCGAATCAAACTCCTGCTGAAATTCTTCTTGAATGCTCAGACGAAGAGTTATTTACGATCCTTGGAAGGAGAATTTGGAGAGAGCACTAATGCCATCCGATTGGAACTCAATAAATTTGAGGAAGCAGGTATGCTAAAAGCTGATGTGGAAGGCAATAAAAAAGTGTATCAAGCCAACACAAAACATCCCTTATTTGAGGAAATACACAGTATTATTAAGAAATATATTGGCATTGACCGAGTGATTGAACAAATAATAGGAAATGTAGGGCAATTGGAAAAGGTCTACTTAATTGGAGATTACGCTAAAGGGGTTGATGGTGGTATTATTGATTTTTTATTGGTAGGCAATCATTTTAATTATGACTACATAGCGAATATGACCGGCATAGCCGAAAAGAAAATAGATCGTAAAATAAGGTTTTTGTATATGAACCCGGATGAGTTTGTTGGGCAGGTGCCCACTGCGGAAGCGGGTTTGCTGCTGTGGGAAAACTAAAGTAATTAATAATTAATAATTATCGAATTAAGAATTTGTCAGATATTCCCGTCATTGCGAGGAACGAAGCAATCTCAGCTAGTCCTTGTTTGTAATGAGGGGTTCACTAATCATTGAGTTTTTAACTCAGTTCGAACTAAGTGAGAGTAATTGTGGCTGCTTTTTTTGTTCCCTACGTTCCGGGACGGGTTTTGTCTCTGTTTTGGTTAAATAAACAGCCTTCGCGATGAATATGGGACAAGTAGCCTGTCCATCAAAGTCAAAATAAATACTGAACTTTTTATGAGTTTTATTTTTTATAGATTTGTAAGAGTTAATTAAATTTAAGGGTCATGAACATTGAAGCACGAAAAATATCGTTTATTCAAGAATTTCTGAAGATACAGAATGAAGATATCATCAATAGTTTAGAGCAAATTTTGAAAAAGAGGAAGTTAGAATCATATGATGAAAATTTAAAACCTATGAGTACTGAGCAGCTAAATTCAGAAATTGACAAAGCAATGGAAGATTCTAAAAATGGAAGAATGACTAAAGCATCTGAACTGAAAGCGAAGTATAAGTAATGGAATTAGAGGTTTACTGGCTTGAATTAGCAAAAAGCAAATTAGACGATATTTACGATTACTACACATATAAAGCCAGTAGGAAAACAGCCAAATCCTTAGTAGATGGGATAATTGATAAGACCCTCCAATTAGTTGATCAGCCTTTTGTAGGTCAAATTGAAGAAAACTTAATTAATAGACCAGAAAAATTTAGATACTTAGTTTATAAAAATTATAAAATCATTTATTGGGTAAATACTGACAAAAAGAGGATAGAAATTGCCAATGTATTTGATACCAGACAAGATCCCGATAAGTTAGGAGAAAATGCTGCAACTTAAGAAATATTTCTCCTTGCATAAACTTTGCGCCTCCCGACTTTCAGTACGGGACAGGTTCCGCGGCTCTGCGTGAAATTTTAGCAGCCTTTGGCTATCTTTTGTGTTCTATTGTTTCTTTGTGGTGAAAAACAATCAGCTTTAGCTGATATTTTCTCAGTGACCTTTGTGAAAAACTTAGAGAAACTTAGTGGTTAAACCTTTACAGCCTTAGGCTGTCCTTTTGTTTTCTTTTGTCACTTTTGTGGTAAAGAATTAATCAGCTTTAGCTGATTTAATCTCAGTCTTAGACTGTAAAAATAAAATCTTAGAAATTTGAAAAAAATATTAGTAACAGGTTCAGCGGGGTTTATTGGCTTCCACCTTACCAAAGCTTTGTTAGAACGAGGCGATACAATTATCGGCTACGACAACATCAACGATTACTACGATGTAAACCTCAAGTATGGCCGCCTCAACGAACTCGGCATCAAAAGAGAACTCGTTCAAGACCATCAATTAGTACTCAGTTCACAATACCCGAATTACCGCTTTGTCAAAGCCGACTTATGCGATAGAGAATACCTATACAAATTATTTGAAAAAGAAAAATTTGACCATGTAATCAACCTGGCAGCACAAGCAGGCGTGCGCTATTCAGTAGAAAACCCCCAAGCTTATTTGGACGCCAACGTACAAGGCTTTTTAAATATACTCGAAGCTTGCAGACATTACCCCGTTAAGCATTTAGTTTACGCCTCATCCAGCTCGGTTTACGGCAGCAATACCCAAATGCCCTTTTCAGTGCACCACCATACTGACCACCCATTATCACTCTATGCCGCCACTAAAAAGAGCAATGAAATGATGGCGCATACTTACAGCCATTTATTCAATATTGCCACTACAGGCATACGATTTTTCACCGTTTACGGCAGCTGGGGCAGACCTGATATGGCACTTTTCCTCTTTGCAGAAGCTATAAGGAAAGGAGAAAAGTTGAAAGTATTCAACCATGGCAAAATGGAAAGAGATTTTACCTATGTAGGGGATATTGTTCAAGGTGTAATGGCAGCCTTAGATCAACCGGCTAAATCAAATCCTGAATTTGACAATGCCAAGCCTGATGCCGGAAGTTCTCATGCGCCTTACAGACTTTACAACATTGGAAATAATCAACCAGTAAAACTAATGGATTATATTGAAGTCTTGGAAAAAGCCATGGGTAAAACAGCTGAAAAAGAATTTTTGCCCATGCAGCCTGGTGATGTTCAAAAAACTTATGCTGACGTACAAGATTTAATCAATGATTTTAATTATCAACCTAATACACCTTTGGAAAAAGGGATAGGGGAGTTTGTGGCTTGGTTTATAGCTTATAAGAATTTAGAGAATAAGTAAATAATAAATATCGCTTTATCAATTATTATTTAAAATTGTATAAATGGAATTATTAAATAAAAAAATATTAGTTACAGGAGCAGATGGTTTTATAGGAAGTCATTTGACAGAAAAATTGGTGGATGAAGGCTATAAAGTAAAAGCATTTGTTTATTATAATTCTTTTAATTCATGGGGATGGTTGGATACTTTACCAAAAGAAAAATTAGCTAAGATTGAAATATTTTCCGGGGATATTCGTGATCCTAATGGGGTAAGAACTGCCATGAAGGATGTGGATATTGTTTTTCATTTAGCAGCTTTAATTGCTATACCCTTTAGTTACCATTCTCCCGATTCGTATGTAGATACTAATATTAAAGGAACGCTTAATATAGTTCAAGCTGCAAAAGATTTTGGAACTGAAAGAGTTTTAGTTACCTCCACTTCTGAAGTCTACGGTACGGCTCAATTTGTACCTATAACTGAAGAACATCCCAAACAACCACAATCTCCATATTCAGCAAGTAAAATAGGGGCTGATTGCATAGCCGAGTCATTTTACCGTAGCTTTGATTTACCCATTACCATCGTAAGGCCTTTTAATACCTATGGACCAAGGCAATCTGCCAGAGCTATAATTCCAACCATAATTTCTCAATTGCTTAAAGGAGCAACTGAAATTAAGTTAGGAGATTTAAGACCTACCCGTGATTTGCTTTTTGTAGAAGATACTGCAAATGCTTTTATTGAAATTGTGAAATCTGATAAAGCAATAGGAGAGCATATCAATATTGCTACTGAATCCGAAATTTCTATGAAAGAATTAGCGCAAGGTCTAATTGATATCATTAATCCTAAAGCGAAAATCATAACGGATGAAGAAAGATTGAGACCTGAAAAAAGTGAGGTGTTTAGATTATTTGGTTCAGCTCAAAAAATTAAAAAATTAACGAACTGGAAACCACAAAATGATTTGACTACTGGATTAAATAAAACAATTGAATGGTTTTCAAAAGAAGAAAATCTTAAGAATTATAAAACCGATATTTACAACCTTTAAGATTCTATATTGTTTTTTGATAAATAGAAATTAGATATGAAAGAATATTATATAATTGGATCATCTGGCTTTGCAAAAGAAGTATATTTTTTAGCTGAGAATACTTTAGATAAAGAAATTCAATTTAGTGGATTTATAGATTTTAGACCAAAAGAGAAAGAAATAGTAGTTAGAGGTAGAAAAGAGAGAGTGATTGATGAGAATTACTTTCTCTCCAATATTAAACCGAATGAGAATATTTCCCTTTTTATGGGAATTGGAGACCCTAAATTAATTAATAAACTTTCAATTACCTTTAAAGCTTATAAGTTTCCCAATCTAATAAATAAAAAATTTGTAATGGATCATTCCATTTCTATGGGTTCAGGAAATATTATAACTTTTGGATGTGTTTTTACAGTAGATATTACGATAGGTTCCTTCAACATTTTTAACTTAAATAGTACTATTGGTCATGATACTGAAATAGGTTCGAGTAATGTTTTTAACCCAGGGACAAACATCAGTGGTGGAGTAATAATAGGAGATACAAATTTATTAGGTACAAATTCAACAGTTTTACAATATAAAAATATTGGAAATAATAATACTGTCGGAGCATCTTGTTTAATTAACAAAGATTTTGATTCCGGCAATCTAATCGTTGGTATACCCGGTAAAGTTTTGAAAAGATGAAAAATAAAGTAGTAATAATAGCAGAAGCTGGAGTTAATCATAATGGCAGTTTTAATAATGCTTTAAAGTTAGTGGATGCAGCAGTGTTTGCTGGTGCTGATTTTATTAAATTTCAAACGTTTAGAACGGAACTGAATATTTCTAGAACAGCTTCAAGGGCAGCATATCAAATTAATAATACTAAATCAGATGAAAGTCAGTTTGATATGGTAAAAAAACTTGAACTGTCATTTGAACAGTTTTTAGAAATTAAAAAATATTGTGATAAAAAGAACATTGGTTTTGTATCAACAGGATTTGACATTCCAAGTCTTGACTTTTTAGAAACTTTAAACCCTACATTTTACAAGATTCCTTCAGGTGAAATTACCAATAAACCTTATCTACAACATATCGCCAAGATAAAAAAAGCAATTGTACTTTCCACAGGAATGGCAGATATGCAGGAAATAAAAGTGGCTTTGAATATATTAATAGAAGCAGGATTGGATAAATCGAAATTAACTGTTTTACATTGTAATACAGAATACCCAACTCCAATGTCAGATGTGAATCTTAAAGCTATGTTGCACATCAAGGAAGAATTGGATGTTGGTATAGGATATTCTGATCATACCTTAGGTATAGAGGTACCAATAGCGGCAGTTGCTTTAGGAGCCACTGTAATTGAAAAACATTTTACATTGGATAGAAACTTACCCGGTCCTGACCATAAAGCGTCACTCGAGCCGGGGGAATTGAAACAAATGGTTCAATCGATAAGAAATATCGAAATAGCCATTGGTGGGAGCGGTAGAAAGGAGCCAAGCGAAAGCGAAATACCCAATAAGGCGATTGCCAGAAAATCGATTCATTTATTGAAATCACTAAAAGCAGGACATAATTTACAAGAGTCAGATTTGATTATGAGAAGACCTGGTGATGGTATCAGCCCTATGGAGATTGATCAGGTAGTAGGTAAAAAGCTTAAATGTGACCTGCAGGAAGATGTAAAACTTTCACAGGATCATTTAGAATGAAAAAGGTTTTAGTACTTACAAGTTCAAGAGCTGATTATGGGATATATCTTCCCCTTTTAAAGAAGTTAAGAGCTTCTAAAGAAATTGAAATTGAAATTCTTGCATTCGGAACCCATTTATCCAAATTTCATGGCTACTCTATTGATGGAATAATCAAAGATGGATTTGAAGTAAGTTACAAAATCAGTAGCCTTGTTTTAGGTGATACAACCAGAGATATAGCTAACTCCTACGCCTTAACTGCTCAAAAATTCGCTGACTTTTGGAACGATCATGCTAACCAGTTTGAGTGGGTGCTTGTATTAGGAGATAGATTTGAAATGGCTGCTGCAGTAGCTGCAGGAATACCTTTTAATATTAATTTTGCACATATAGCGGGGGGGAGACTACTTTAGGTGCAATAGATAATATTTATAGACATAATATTTCGTTGGCTTCAAAACTGCATTTTGTTTCGCTTCCTCAATTTAAGGATCGGCTTAATGGTATTTTAGGAGATAGTGATAATATTCATATAATTGGTGCGCTAAGTCTGGATAATCTGAAAGATATTAAGCTCTTGAATAAACAAGAATTTAACTTAAAATGGGGAATAAATCTGGATAAACCAACGGTTTTAATTACTGTCCATCCGGAAACAGTAACTTCTGAAATAAATAAATTGTACGCTGAAGAGTTAATTATTGCATTGACTAAACTTTCGATGCAGTACCAACTAGTTATTACTATGCCTAATGCAGACACATTAGGTAGTCTCTACAGAGATAAATTTGAAATCCTAAAAACTGCACATCCGGAACAAGTATTTTTAATTGAGAATTTTGGGACTCAGTCTTACTTTACAGCAATGAAATATTCGGATATAATGCTAGGAAACACTTCAAGTGGTATTACTGAAGCAGCTAGCTTTAATAAATACGTAATTAATGTTGGAGATAGGCAGAAAGGGAGAATAGCGAGTGAGAATGTAATCCATACTCAATTTAGCAAAGAAGCAATTTTGAAGGCTGTCAAGAAAATAGGAAATAAAGAGTTTAAAGGTCAAAATATTTATTATCATGGTAATGCCTCTGAAAAAATTGTGCAAATAATTGAAAAGTTATGACCTTTAAAAAACATTTAATAAAACAAAATTGCACTGTAAAAGAGGCTTTGGCAAAGCTTGATCTACTAGCAGCGGATGCCATTTTATTTGTGGTAGATGAGGATCAGAAATTAGTGGGTTCACTTACAGATGGAGATGTAAGAAGGGGGTTATTAAAGGATATGTCAATTAATCAAAAAGTAGTTGATTTTATACAACCCACCCCTAAGTTTATTATAAAATCAAATTATAATGTAGAAGATTTGGATTACTTTAGAAAAGCGAATTTAAAGATAATTCCTGTTTTAAATGATTCGCATCAAGTTGTAAATGTTATAAATTTTAGATTTCTTAAATCCTATTTACCCATTGATGTGATTATCATGGCAGGGGGTAAAGGGACAAGATTGAAGCCTTTGACAGATAAAATTCCAAAACCACTATTGAAAGTAGCTGATAAACCGATAATCGAACATAATATTGATCGATTAATCAGCTATGGAATAGATGATTTCTGGCTTTCCATTAACTATTTTGGCAATCAGTTAAAAGATTATTTTAAAAATGGGGAGAGCAAAGGAGTTCAAATAGATTATGTTACTGAGGACAAGCCATTGGGGACTATAGGAGCGGTTCGAGCTATAAAAAACTTGAAACATGATACAGTCTTAATCACTAATTCTGATATACTAACTAATCTTGATTATGAAGACTTTTATAAGGATTTCATTCAGTCAGATGCAGATTTAAGTGTGGTTACCATTCCTTATGAAGTTTTAATACCTTATGCGGTTTTAGAGACAGAAAAAGAAAGAGTTAAATCTTTTAAGGAAAAGCCTACCTACACTTATTATTCGAATGGTGGGATTTATTTGATTAAAAAAGAATTATTGAATTTGATCCCTGAGAATGAATTTTACAATGCCACTGATTTGATGGCAGAATTGATTAAACAAGGAAAAAAAGTAAAATCTTATCCTTTAATAGGCTATTGGTTAGATATTGGAAAGCACGAAGATTTTAAAAAAGCACAGGAAGATTTTAAATATATCAAGTTTTAATGAAGCCTTTAGTAATTATACCAGCAAGAGGTGGTTCAAAAGGTGTACCACGCAAAAACATTAAAGAGCTAGGAGGGAAGCCATTAATTTATTACACTATTGAAGCAGCCAGAGAGGTTTTTGAGGATAAACACATAATTGTCAGTACAGATGATGAAGAGATTAAAGCGGTAGTGGAAAAAACAGGGCTAAAAGTTCCTTTTACTAGGCCAGCAATATTAGCTACTGATGAAGCAGGAACACATGAAGTATTAATGCATGCAATTAAATTTTCAGAAGAAAATGGTTACCACCCTGATGTACTAATTTTATTGCAACCTACTTCTCCCTTTAGAACAGAAACACATATTAAAGAAGCATTAGCGTTATATCATGATGGGTTAGATATGGTAGTTTCAGTTAAAGAAACCAAATCTAATCCTTATTATGTGCTTTTTGAAGAGGATAAAAACGGTTACTTAAGAAAATCCAAAGAGGGTGATTTTACTAGAAGACAAGATGTACCTAAGGTTTGGGAGTACAATGGCTCCATATACATAATAAGTATTAATTCTTTAAAAAAAAACCCACTGCACTCATTTAAGAAAATTAGAAAGTTTGTAATGAATGATTTTTCCTCTCATGACATAGATAACCAAATTGATTGGCTTTCAGCTGAAAGTATAATTTTTGGTAATGTTCTTAAATCCTAATGTTAAAAAAGCTTTTTTCTCATACAGCTATTTATGGTCTAGCTCCACAAATAACCAAAGTAGCTAGCTTTTTTTCACTTCCTTTAATAACTCAAGAATTAACGGAGCTAGATTATGGTGTTGCAGGGGTTTTGACTGCCTACACATCTGCATTAGCGGTTTTATCTATCTTAGGGATGAGAGTAGTTCTGGTTAATGCTTTTTTTAAATCACCGCAACAGTATAAATGGGGCTGGCGCCAAATCTATGGATTTCTGACTATGTGGAATATAGTATATGGCATTTTACTAGGGGCATTGATATTTTTAATTGTGCCTTCTGAGGCTAATGATGACAGGTTATTGATTACAGTACTTCATATTGGACCTATCATTTTCTTTGGTCCTACTGCCAATATTTGTAGCACATATTATCAGCTAAGGCAAAAGCCTTTGCAAATAGCAGTTCGTTCAATCATTTTTGGTTTTCTAGCTATTGGTTTAAATATATTATTTATAGTGTATTATAAAATGGGCTACATGGGTTGGTTTTGGTCAGCATTTTTAGTGGGTATTTTTAATAATCTTTCCTTTTACTATCCTTTAAACTATATTTTGAAACTTAAACCTATTTTTAATTTTAAATGGCGATACCTTAAATCCTCTCTAAAAGTGAGTTTACCGATGGTTCCTCATTATTATTCTGGCTATTTGCTTGAAAATTCAGACAAAATGGTAATGGATTTAAGCGGAATAAATACCGGTAATATAGGTAAATATAATGTTGCTTATACTGTTGGTAAATTTACCAATAGTTTAGGTATGGCTAGCGGTTTAGCAATAGGCCCTATGTTAATAAAGTATTACAAAGAGGGAAATGATTTGGAAGCATCTCGTTTAGTTTTCATACTGCAGATTGCTTTTTTCTGTATTACAACCTTATTAAGCTTATGGATGAAAGAAGCCTTTGCATTCCTGATTAGAAATGAAGTTTTGGCTTCAATGTATTATTTAGGTATTATAATTGTAATGGCATATAATTATCGTCCGATGTACTTAGGCTTTAGTACTAAAACTATGTATAATGAAAAAACTAGCATTATGTGGAGAGTGACTTTTGGTGCAGGTATTATCAATGTGTTGCTAAATGTCATTTTGTTACCCATTTATGGCTTTGAGGTAGCCGCAATTACCACTTTTATAGCTTACATGTTTATGGGGTATGCTGGTTATTATTTCAAGATGTTTAAGGAGATTAACACCATTTCCTACTACCCCATATTGTGGTTGGGGGGCACTGTAGTTTCAACTATATTTGTATTTTTTGCTGTGGAGTTATTGGTCTTATATAAGTTAATAATATCTTTTCTTATAATAACTGTCGGAGGTTTTGCAATTTATTTTTTAAATAGAAAATTAAATGGATTATCAAAGTAGAAAAGATTTAATTGATAAACTACAGGAATTAGAATTAAAATATGAAGTTCAGGAATGGAAAATTAAAGAAATCCATATTTGGCCGCTAATTAAACAAATTATTTTTTTTTATCATTATCAACAGATTTTCTCGGATGTACATGAGAATACTTTAGAACAAAATGAAGTTAAAGGAATTGTAAATAGAATTTATAATAGAATTAAAAATTTCATTTTTTTCTATAGTATCAAAATTCCAAAAATTGACTTTTTATTCTCCGGAGCTCCTTCACACAGAGTTGATTTTAATGGAAGTTTTATTAACAGGTATTTTGATCCTTTAATTGATATAAATGAAAAAGAGGGGATAAGTTCACTTTTGGTAGAGAATCAAAAATTACCTGCTAAAAAAATAATTTATAAGAAAGAGCGTGTATTAGATGCAACCTCTATATTTCCTGTATTTTTTAAAAGATACCATATAGCTTCTGAATGGAAATTATTGTTTAAAGATAACAAGGGGTTTAAAGAGTTTTTACATGATATTGAGAAAAATGGTGTAATAGACCGGAATATTTTGAATATAAATCTTCAAAAAAAAATTAATCACGTAAAAAGTTGGTCTAACTTCTTTCGGTGGTTAATAAAAAAAACTGAAGCTAAGATGGTTGCGGGAATTTGCTATTATAGTAATGCCATGTATGGGTTAAATTTGGCTGCACATCAATTAAATATTAAGTCCGCAGATATGCAACATGGTGCGCAAGGGAATATGCATATTGCATATAATTTTAATAAAATACCTGATAATGGATATAATATTCTGCCCAAGTATTTTTGGGTATGGGATTTTGAATCAAAAAATCATTTGGAAAATATATTTAAATCTCAAAATTTTCATAAAGTAGTTTTAAAAGGTAATCCGTGGTTTAATTTTATAAAAGAAAACAGTTCAAAATTGAGCATTCGTGAAAATAAACCCCTTATTTTAATATCAGTTCAACCATTAAGAGAAATTTTGAATACAAATATATATGAAATAATAAGGTCAACAGCAAATATGTATGCTTGGTGGATAAGGTTACATCCCAGAATGAGTAAAACAGAAACAGCAAATTTTATTTCTGAATTGAAATTCAACCAAGTTTATGATAAAATAAATATAAAGGAAGCCTCTAATCTGCCGCTACCGATAATATTACAAAATGCTAAATTACATATCTCCAAATATTCAGGAACCATTTCAGAGGCTGCTATGATGCAAGTACCAAGTTTGATTATTGATGAAATCGGTACAAAAACTTATGATAATTTAATAGAGAAAGGGATTGCCTATAATGGATTGAATCTAACAAGCGCATTAATTGAAAAAATAATTTCAGAAAAATAAATGGGACTATCAAACTTGAAAATATTTAGATTTCTAATATTTAGGATTAAAAATATATTAAATAGTTACAATCATTTTGAGGGTAAGAATATAATTGGAAAGAACTGCAAGATATATGGCACACATTTAAAAGGAAATATAAATGTAGGTGATTTTTCTTCATTAAAATATACTACTTTAAATGGTAACATCTCCATAGGTAAATTTTCCCAGTTAAACGGACCAAATATTCACATAAATGGTAAAATGAAAGGCGTTTCAATAGGTAATTATTGTTCTATTGCTCGTGGTGTAATAATACAAGAGGTCAATCATAAATTTGAAAAAGTCAGTACATTTTACTTTAATAAACATATTTTTAAGAATAGTGAATATACAGATGAAATTACAAAAGGAAAGATACAAATAGGTAATGATGTATGGATTGGCGCTAATTCAATGATTTTGTCAGGTGTAAAAATTGGGGATGGAGCTGTTATTGCTGCAGGTTCAGTTGTTACAAAAGATGTTTTAGATTATGCTATTGTTGGTGGATCACCAGCAAGATTAATTAAGATGAGGTTTTCTGATGAAATAATTTTAAAACTTAAGAATCTTAAATGGTGGGACTGGTCATTAGAGAAGATTAAAAAAAACAGTGTTTTTTTTATGGAAAATATTTCTGAACTAGATCTGAATTCATTGAATGAGTAAAAATAAAACCAAAATCTTTCTCTATGCCCACATCAATAACATAGGAGCTTTTAATTTAAACTGCAGGACTATTGCTAAATATATTGATAAGAAAAGGTTTGAAGTTTATACTTTATCACTATCATCTGGAAATCTTGACACTCCAAATTTTAAAGGAGTTAAAATTTTTAATTGTTTCTACCCAGCTAAAATATCAAATTATTTAGGTATTCTTTGGGGTATCTATAATTGTGATGTAGCCTACATACCAGGTGGGAATTTTTATCGATATATAAATTTTTTATTAAAACTTTTTAAAAAACCTTCTTTCAAGCGACAAGGGAATTTAATCGATGAAAAAGCCTTGAAGTCTTTTCTGCCAATCATAAGAAAAACTGAAAATTTAAAACGGGTTTACAATTTTCATACTAAAGTATTAGCGCCATCGAAATTCGTAGGTGAATACAATTATAAGAAATGGGATTTGAAATATGATTCCACTGTTTTTATGCCACCCTTTATGGATTCTGATTCATTTACTAAAAAAATCATTTATAATGAAACGGTTAAAGATATAATTTTTATTGGAAATGATATGGAAAGGAAAGGCATCCATGAGTTTTTGGATATAGCTTTTAAATTTCCAGAATTAAATTTTCATATTGTTGGCAGAGACACTGTTTTAGATGGTATTTTAAATCAAGTATATAGAAAGCAGTTGAAAAATATAAAATATCATGGTGAATTATGCCCTGATAAATTGAATTCTTTATTGGTTAACGAAATAGATTTACATGTTTTTCCTAGTAAGTCTGAAGGATTTGGGAAAGTTACAATTGAAACTGCCTTTTGTGGTATCCCATCTATAATTTATGGTACTTATGGGGCAGAAGAATGGCTCAAATCAGGTGATGAAGGAATCATTGCAAGTTCATTTGATGATTTTATTTTATATATCGATCAATTATCTAAAGACAAAGATTATTATTCTAAACTAATTAAAGGTACAGATGATTTAGCCAACAGATTTGAAATTAGAAAGAGGATTAAAGTGTTTGAAAAAGTTTCGATTGAGCTTACAAAAAATGAATAACATAATCTACCATATAGGCTTTCCAAAAACAGGAACAACATATCTACAGAATAGAATATTTCCACTTTTGAATTTAGAATATTTCAATTTGGAGCAATCAGCTTCAATTTTCAGTAATTTGATTTTTGCAGATGATTTGGAATTTCAACAGCCTGATTTGAAAATACAAAATGGTAATAATTACTTATTTTCTCATGAGGGACTGATTAATCCATTATTTATTTATGGTGGCATAAATAAAAGTAAAATTGCTAAAAGGTTATATAATTTAAGTGAAGATAATAATGGAACTAGTAAAGTAATTATTAGCATACGCAAACAGGAGGACCTAATTAGGTCCTTGTATTGCCAATATTTAAATCAAGGCGGCACATTTAATTTTGATCAATTCATTTTTAGCAATAAAGGGAGCCAAAATTTAACTTTATTTAATCCTGATTATTTGAATTATTACAATATAGTTAAATGCTATCAAGATATATTTGGTTCTGAAAACGTCATGGTTTTGTTACAAGAGAAATTTATAGACAATGAGGAGGATTTGTTAAAATCAATTAGTGATTTTTGTAATGTTTGTATTTTAGAGGATATACAAATTCGAAATTTGCAAAATAGTAGCTTGTCAAGGTTTAGTTATAAAGTATTAAGAGTTTCAAATTATTTTTCTTCTAGTTATTTTATTCCAAATGGTTTTATACCCTTTTTGAAGAATGGACATGTGAAAAAACAATTGAAAAGGTTTGACAGAATTTTTAAAAACAAAAAATATCAACCTAAAGTAAAAAAAAGCAATGTCTCAAAATTTGAGGAGTTGCTTAATAAATATAAGGAAGGGAATAGGATGTTAGACAACATAATTAAAGAAGATTTATTAAAATTTAAATATTATTAATGCCTAACATCCAAATTATAATTCAAGCTCGTCTTTCTTCCACAAGAATGCCTCAAAAGGTTTTAAAGCCATTTTATGGTTCTCAGAGTATATTAGATATTCAGTTAAAAGTCATAAAGCAAGATTCTAAATTTCCACTAATAATAGCTACTACCGATCAGCCAGCTGACGATAAAATAGAAGAATTTGCAAATCTACATCAGGTGGAACTTTTCAGAGGGAGTGAGGAAGATGTATTAAGTCGTTTTATTCAGTCTTCTGATACTAATTTTATTGTAAGGATATGCTCTGATAATCCTTTTATGCAACTTGGCAGTATCAATGAGTTTTTAAAGTCTATGAAGTCGGATACTGATTATATTTCTTTTGCTGATGTCCACGGTACTCCCGCTATTCGTACTCATTGGGGATTATATCCTGAAATTGTGAGTAGAAAGGCTTTGGTACAAGCACATAAAGAAACCGAAAATTCTGAAAATGGAGCATTTTATAGGGAGCATGTCACCAATTACATTTATGGAAATCCAGATAAATTTAATGTGAAATTACTTCCTGCCCCTGAAATTATCAAAAACAGAAAGGATTTGAGGTTTACCATTGATACGCCTGAAGATTTTGAAAATATGCAGAAGCTGTATAAGATCATTCAGATAAATGGTGGGGATTTTTCTTTGGAGAATTTAGTGAGAACTGCTGATGAGCATAAAGAGATTAAGGCGGTGATGGGCGAGGGGATAGCTAAGTTCAGTAAGTAAGGTTTCACGTACAAAAGGTTTCACGCAAAGGCCGCAGAAGTGATTTGACGCAAAGTGCGCAAAGAAAAAAATAAGAAAAAAACAAAAACTTTAATTCAATTCAGCAAGGCATTATTTGTTTAGTTAATGCCTTGCAATTAACTTTAATTTTAATAAAACCTTTGCGCACTTTGCGTTTTAGTCTTAGCGCTCTTTGCGGGAAACCAAATGTCTATGAAGAACACATACTTAATCGGAGAAATCGGTCAAAACCACAACGGCTCCGTAGATATAGCCAAATTATTAATTGATAAAGCAGCTAAAGAAGTGGTAGATCCTCTTTTTGGGCAGCACCTCAAGCCTTGGGATGCAGTAAAGCTGACCAAACGGGATTTAAGCGAAGAGCTTTCTGCTTCGGCTATGGCTAAGCCTTATGATAATCCTAATAGTTTTGGAGCAACCTATGGCGAGCACCGTGCAGCTATTGAACTGAATGATGAACAACACTTTGAGCTTTATCAATATGCTAAAAGTTACGGACTTGATTTTGTAGAAACCCTTTGTGCTACAGGCTGCTTATCCATGATGCGTTATTTTGAACCGGACAGACTAAAAGTAGCCAGCCGTGATTTAACCAATCTGCCTTTATTGGAGGCCTTAGCTGAAACTAAAATTCCTATTATTTTTTCTACCGGTATGGGCGGAGTAAAGGAAATCGATAATGCCTTAGAAGTAATCACCAAGCATCATGAAAAAATTACGATTTTGCATTGCCTGTCGCAATATCCTTCTGAGTACAAAAACATAAATCTTAATAGTATTCATTTCTTAAAAGAGCGCTATCCCAATTATATCATTGGCTATTCCGATCATTCGATTGGAATTTCCATTCCTACTGCAGCGGTAGCCATGGGAGCGGAAGTGATTGAAAAACATATCACTTTAGACCGCAGCATGAAAGGCACTGACCAGAAAGGCTCGTTAGCGCCTGATGGGATGTACAGAATGGTGAGAGATATCCGTAACCTTGAAATGGCATTGGGAGAGAAGAAAAAGGAAACCAGTGAAGCAGTAGAATCAGCTAAAATCAAACTGGAGCGTTCCATAGCTACCAAAATAGAGCTTAAAAAAGGAGATATCATCAAAGAAGAGGATTTACATATGTTGAGCCCTGGAGATGGGTTTAAGTGGGCAGAAAGAGAAAATGTAGTAGGGAAGAAGCTTAATCAGGATGTTCCTAAGGACGAGGTGATCTACAGGAAAATGGTTGATTGACCGCAAAGGCGCTAGGACGCAAAGAAAAAAAGACTAACCGCAGAACCAGTCCCGTACTGCAAGTCGGGAGACGCGGAAGCGCAAAGAATAGCAAAAAAAGTATAATTTAAATTGAATAGATATTTAACTGAAATGGTTTAAAATATTGAAATTTAATTTCAATAGACTAGATTCCCCTCTACAGGGGAATGACGTTCTAATCGAGTTTAGCAGGTAAAACAAATTATGAAATACTATTATTATTAATTGAATTATCTTTACTTAAACTCGACACAATTTGTTCCGAGCGTCATTCCTGTGAAGGCAGGAATCTAAACTTTTTAAGCTTTGCTTAAAATATCTTGTACTGAGATTTGCAGAAATCATTTAAAGTTTGATTCTAAAATCCTAAAAAACGAAATTCATCGAGTTGTAAATAATTTATAAAGACTTAGCGTTCTTTGCGTTTCAACCTTTGCGCTCCTTGCGTGAAACTTGTGCGCAGTTTGCGGTTAACTATTATGCTACCGAAATTAATACTAACAGACATAGACGGAGTATGGACCGATGGCGGGATGTACTACGACCAGTCAGGCAACGAATGGAAAAAATTCAATACTTCCGATTCGGCAGGCGTACTTTTCGCCCGCAAGCTTAATATTGAAATCGGCATCATCACTGGTGAAGACACCCAAATAGTCCAAAGGCGAGCCGATAAACTCAAAATCAAACATCTTTTCATGGGCATAAGCGATAAATTGCCCGTTGCCCAAAAGCTTTGTGATGAATTAGGAATCAGCTTGGAGGAAGTAGCCTACATAGGAGATGACATAGGAGATCTACAGCTATTAAAAGCGGCAGGAATCTCTTCAGCTCCAGGTAATGCCCCTGATTACATTCAAAAGCATGTGGATTATGTAACCACTAAAAAAGGGGGAGAAGGATCGTTTAGAGAGTTCGTTGAGTGGATTATCTCGAAAGAAATGGATATCGAAGATTTATTATAACCGCGAAGACGCTAAGGCGCAAAGTTTTTTTATTTTTAAATTCAGTATCAATTATTACTTAAATATTTATAGAAACAATTAAAATCAGTCTCTTTTTATTTCTTAGCGTCTCCGCGTCTCTGCGGTTCATTATAAATTTAACATGAACATCAAGTATTTATAGAATTCAAATTTTTTCAATGCAAACACTTAAAATCAATTCCTTATTTTTTCTTAGCGTCTCTGCGCCTTTGCGGTTAGTTTTTGCCCCTCTGCGTCTTTGCGGTTCCATTATTGGATCTATGCCATGAAAAGGATATTAGCCATATGGCCCACCCACAGAGAAGACTGGATTCTCCCTTTCAAAGCACTATCCAATCAATTTGAATTTATATTTCTCTCAGGCATCTCTCCCGATGAAGAAAAAGAAACCTATGTTCAAGATTTTGCTCAAACCATCCACTGGTCAGATTACAGTTCAGCCCAGGATTTATTAGCGCAAATTCAAGCCGATAAACTAGTATTTATGTCCATTGACAGCGGACTAAATATCGCCTTAAATATCAATGCAAAAAAGCATAAAATCTCTACCTATATCCTTCAACACGGAATTTATACCAATTACAAAGACTATCGAACCCGTGAAAAAATCTGGCAAAAGAAAGAACTAGCAGCCCAAAGTAATCAGGCAAAAAGTAGTAGTGGTTTCAGCAGTTTTCAATGGATCAATAATTCTTTAAGTGGAATTCAAAAGCTAATCCTTTTACCCATCACTTTATTTATAAAAGCATCACAAAAGGTTGGTCCTTATTGGGCGGCTAAGCATTTGTCTTTTGAAGCCAAAAAACCTAATCAATATATTTGCTTTTCACCTTTTAATGCGACTATCCATAAAGAAGTGGATAAAATAGGAGAAGAGCGGATTCAATATATTGGGAGTCCTGAGTTGACGCAATATTTAAAAGAAGAAAATGATTTAATTCAGGAGGACTTTTATTTGCATATAGATCAGGCTTTTGCAGAAAACAGCTTTGGAGAGGAGACGGTTAGCAAAGAAAATATGATTCAATTTTACTTAAAACTGAATGAGTTTTGTTTACAGCAAAATGCTAAACTTTATATCAAATTGCATCCCGAATCATTTAATTCTGATTGGTTACCTCAAGATGATAATATCATTTATATACGAAAAGTAGAAAATTTCAATCGCTATGTGCAATCTGCTAAGGGCTGTTTTGGTTTTTACTCTACTATGGTGATTCCCGCAGTTTATTGGAAACCGACTATTTTATTCAATATTTTCTATTCCGGTTTACAGGAGGCTTTGGAGGATATCGAACAAGTGAAAATCTTAGCTTTTCATCAATTTTCGGTAGATGATTTGAATTTTAACAAAGGTAAATTGGAGCAGGACAAATTGATCAATCGTTTCTTTTACAGCAAAGAAGCCATATCTTTGGAGCTTTTGGCTGAAATATTGAATGCAGAAAACTAAAATCTTACATATTCTTTACTCAGGACAAGGCGGATTGGGGACTTACTTCATGAACTTTGTCAACAGCGATCAGGAAAAGCAATTTGAACATTTTGCTTTTTTTTATGGAATAGAACCTTTAAATCAAGAGTTAGAAGATTTTTGTATTGATAACAAAATCCAGTTTAAATATCAGCAAAAACAATCAAAAATTGATTTTAAGGCTTTAAAGACAGTTATGGCTTTTCAGCAACAACATCAAATTCAATACTTGCTTTTACATACATTTAGTTTAAGTCTATTGACCTTATTTGGTCTTTTCATGAGATGGAGATTGATTGCTTTTGACCATACCACCTTGGCATACAAAACATTGATAGAAAAAGTTTTTACTTTAATCAATCATTTATTTGCCTATAAAATGATTTACTTTTATACAGGCCATTTTGAGCAAAATAAAAGTGTTTTTCCATTATTAAGCTTTGGCAAAAACTCTCATATCATCCCAAAAACCGTTGATATCAATTTCTTTCAGCCGCCTGAAGAAAAACCAAAAAACGATGTTTTCACTATAGGTATTACAGCTAGGCTTATTCAAGGTAAAAGACATGATTTAATAGTAGAAACTTTGGCAAAACTTAGAGACCAAGATTTAAAAGTAAACTTTAAAATTGCGGGCATCGGTCCAAAAGAAAAGGAAATAAAAGAGTTGGTTAGCAAGTTACATTTAGACGAGCAAGTTGAGTTTACAGGCTTACTAACTAGAAATGAATTATTGTCTTTTTATCATTCATTGGATGCTTATATTCACGCTTCAGAAGGAGAAACGATTTGTTATTCTATTATGGAGGCTCAGGCTTGCGGATTACCCATTTTAGCATCGGATGTAGAAGGAATTAATAATGTGATTTTTGAAACCACAGGGGGTTTTTTGTTTAAAAATAATAATGCAGATTTAGTGAGTAAGTTTAATGCCTTGCTAAGCTCAGATGAGAAACTTAACTATTATAAAGAGCAATCCAGAGAAGCTGCAGTAAATAATTTCACTAATTTTAATAATGCAGCATTACTTTATTCAAAATTGAATTAATGAAAATACTTTTTATACAAAAAGAAGGCGGAATTTTTGGAGCGGAGCAATTTCAACTTAGAACAATTCCAGCTCTTTTAAAAGCGGGAACCGAAGTTGAATTTCTTCGATTATACACGGATCACCAATTAGGGAAAGATTCTCCATTTGTTCAACAATTAAATGATTTGGGTGTCAATGTTTATCAGGTGAAAATCACCAATATTCCAAGACCCTCTCAATTTTTCCAGATCAAAAATATTATTAAAAATGGTGAATACGATTTAGTGCATACTCATTTAATACATGCTGACTTATATGGAGCAGTGGTGAAGAAATTTTTATTGCCTAAAATGAAATTGATCTCCACTAAACATGGCTATGAAGAGGATTATAATAATCGATTTGGATTTGACCCTTCCTACAAAAGAAAGGATTTATATTGGCGAATAAATAAATTTTCTGAATCTGTTGCAAACAAAAGTTTTGCTATATCAGATGGATTAAGAGACCTATTTATCAATACAGGAATATCAAAATCAGAAAAATTAGACAGAATTCATTATGGTTTTGAAATGAAAGATTTTATCCCAGACGATAATAGGGATAAATATAGGTTTGCAAAGCATCAATTGGTCATAGCAGGTCGTTTGGTTGGTTTTAAAGGGCATCGATATGCTTTGGAGTCATTAACTATCATAAAAAAGGACTTTCCTGAAATACAATTATTGGTAATTGGCATAGGAGAGCTTGAAGAAGAACTTAAAGCATATACTGCTAAATTAGGACTGGAAGAGAATGTGTCATTTTTAGGATTTAGTGATCAGGTTCAGAATTTCATGTATCATTCAGATGTGGTATTAACACCTTCTATAGCAGAAGGATTTGGGGTGGTATTTTTAGAAGCCATTAATCAAAATACTCCAATTGCAGCCTTTGATGTCCCTGCTGGTAATGAAGTTTTACCTAAAGAATATCATGAATTTTTAGCAAAGCCATTTAATGTTGAGGAATATGCTAAAAAAATAAAACTAATGCTTGAAGAGCCTCATAAATTAGATAATGCGATTAAAGCTGCAGAAGATCGAATGCTAACCTATTTTCAATTGGATAGAATGATCAATGAGATGATCAAGTTTTATCAAGAGGTAATTAAAAATTAATTTTTGATATGTGTGGAATATTAGGAGCTTGGCTTCCGAAAAATAATATTACTAATCAAGATTTCACCTCTTTAGTGGATAGCATTTATCATAGGGGACCTGATGAAGCGGGTTACTTAATTGAAAATGATTTCTATTTGGGAATGAGGCGTTTGTCAATCATTGATTTAGCAGGTGGACAACAGCCAGTTTTTAATGAAGATCAGTCAAAAGCGGTTCTTTTTAATGGTGAAATTTATAATTATAAGTCTCTTATTAACTCCTTAAAGGATAAAGGCCATGATTTTCAATCTGTAAGTGATACAGAGGTAATTGTTCATTCCTTAGAAGATGATTTAGAAAATATAAATCAGTTCCGAGGCATGTTTGCATTTGCTTATTTTGAAAGAGAAGAACAAATCCTTCATTTGTTTCGGGATAGGATTGGAGTAAAGCCTTTATACTATATTTTTATACCGGGTAAAATATTTGCATTTTCCTCTGAAATCAAAGGGCTGGAGAAAATCTGTGATTCTGCAGGGATAGAACTTACAGTAAATGAAGAGGCTATCTATCATTATTTGTCTTTTGCCAACATACCTCAACCCATCACAATTTATAATGAAATTAAGGCTTTAATGCCTGGGCATCATTTAACTTTTGATAAAGAAACAATTGAAATTGAGCAATATTGGAAATATAATTATCAACCAAAGCTAAAAATTGATTTTGATGAGGCAAAAGAACTTATTCATTCAGAATTAAAAGAAAGTGTAAACTTAAGGCTGAATAGTGATGTTCCAATGGGATTATTTTTATCGGGAGGTCTTGACAGCAGTATTATAGCCTATTTGGCAGCCAAGGAATTGAATACTAATTTAAAAACCTTTACCATAGGTTTTCCTGAGCATAAAGAGTTTGATGAAACCGACATAGCGACTAAGACTGCTCATCATTTAGGCTTGGAAAACGAGATCTTGCCGTTAGAATATGATCCACTGGAAAGCTTAATGAACATTAATGCTATTTATGATCAACCTTTTGCTGATCCAAGTGCTATCCCAAGTGTTGAGATTTCCAAATTAGCGAGTAACTACGTTAAGGTAGTATTGAATGGGGATGGCGGAGATGAACAATTTGCGGGCTACAGAAGATATATTTTAGCGTCTAAACTCAACAATATTCCAAATCTGTCAGGCTTTAATATTTTACTAAATCAATTGAACCCTAAACGAAGAAGTATGTTAGGGTTTTTGCAGCGGACTTTGAAAAATACGGGTTTAAAAGCAGAAGAACAAAGTATTGCCCTAACAACAGATATGCTTTTAGATCAAGATAAAAAACATATCTTTAATTTTGACACGGCTAAATTTAGTACTCAAGATATTATCAGTAATTTTAATTTAGGTGAGGATGCAGCGTTTTTAGATCAGGTGATGCACTATGATAGAAACTTTAATTTACTGAATGGCTTATTAGTTAAAATGGATATGGCTACCTCATCAGCTTCTATAGAAGGCAGATCCCCATTTTTGGATAATATACTGTTCGAAAAATCATCTCTATTACCTGCTAATTTTAAGGTGAAGGGTAAAAATACAAAGTATATTTTAAAGGAATTATATGGTGAATTTCTACCTTATGAGGTTATTCATGGAAAAAAGAGAGGCTTTGAAATCCCTTTAAAATCGTGGCTGTCAAAAGAGTTTCAACCGCTGATAAATCAAATGAAAGCTGATAGTCAAAGTCCTTTTTACAATTATTTAAAAGTAGATTTTGTTACTAATTTATTTGAAAGTGAAAGATATAAATCGTTTAACTTAGATTATTTGAGATATTCTGTATTAATTTTATATCTGTGGTTTAAAGAAAGGGAGAATTAATGTTTGGGATATTAATATCAATTATAATTCTTTTTTTAATAAGTTATTGGGTAAGACCAAAGCATGTAAAACTGAATTCAAAATTAAATACTTACTATAATTATGGCATAGTACTACGAATTTTGGGTACATCAGCTTATATCTTTTATGCCTTTCAGTTAAGTGATGGTTCAGTTGATGCATTTATATATGATAATTATGCTTTAGAATTTGCTGAATATTTTTTAAGAGGTGACTTTTCTCCTTTCTATGATGAAAAGCTTTGGCGTACCGGTCAGTTTTTCTATACCAATTTTGTAGCATATCCAGCAGCATTATTTTTAATATTAACTTTTAATTCGACTTTTGGTATTTATTTACTTTTCAGTCTTTCCTGTTTCATAGGGTTAGTTTTGTTGTATAAGGCTTTTGTGAAAAATTATGTATTTTTAGATAGGAAGATGATGATGTTGGTTGTCTTTTTATTTCCTGCTTTATGGTTTTGGACTTCTACGATTGGGAAAGATTCCTGGATGTTTTTAGGTATGGGGCTTGTATGCTTAGGGATAACTAACACTAAAATCAATTATTTTTATGTGGCATTTGGTATTTTTGTCATGTATGCCTTTAGACCTCCAGTTGCTTATATTTCAATTTTGGCTTTTGGCTCCTTTTTTATTTTAAATACAACT